>SYEM01000290.1 GCA_005801385.1 Verrucomicrobiales bacterium
CCGCCGGCTCAGCTCACCAAGCCCGCCCAGCCCGTGCTCCACAAACCTCTCGCGCCACTTGTAGCCGGTCTTCCGGCTGATCCCGTACTCGCGGCATAGCTCCACGAAGTTCGGGTGGTTCACAGCCTTCATCACGAACTCAATCCGTTGGTCCATCGCTTGGGTCTCCAGCCAGGGCATGCTGGCTAGCTTCATCGCTAGCCAGCATCTCTAGCCATTCTGTCACCCATGTATTGAACCTGGACCCTCTCTTTCGTCGTCTCGAGACCCTGCCTGCGACCCGGGGAATGTTCCGGCTCAACATGTCGCTCCCGATCGCCTTCGACGCCCATGGGAGGATGGAGGTGGATCTGCTCGCGGAGGCGTTGCGGCTGGTCATCGAGATCGATGGCTCGCAGCACCTGGGCGACCCGGCCGCGTACCGTCGGGACCGTTGCAAGGACCTCCTGCTCCAGGAGAACGGATACCGGGTGCTGCGGTTTCTGGCGGAGGATCTCAGCCGGGATCTCGATGCGACCCTCGATGCGATTCATCGTGCGGTGATGGGCCTTGGGCGTCGGATGGATCACGCCGTGGGAGTTGGTGGGGAGGGACTCACGCGGTGACGCGGAGGCCTTGAGGGGGATGGAGATCCGGTTGGATCAGTCTCCGCGCTGAAAGGTCCCTATTGCCTACCTTCATAAAGATCTTCGGATTTCGCCAATCGAGTCGTTTCATTTTTGATGCTATGTCCTAAAATTTGGCTATTCTTGCGGAATTAGATCTTCATAAAGATCTTCGGATTTTCCCATGGTGGATGTGTATGCGAGCCCGACCTCGATGGAGCCACTG
Organism: Verrucomicrobiales bacterium; assembly: GCA_005801385.1. GTDB lineage: Bacteria > Verrucomicrobiota > Verrucomicrobiia > Limisphaerales > UBA9464 > UBA9464. Next base: position 832 of record SYEM01000290.1, read on the forward strand.
TTGCCGGTGGCGAGGCGGGAAATGCGTGCCGAACTGACCTGTAAGATTCTGGCGGCCTCGGGCCGCCTCACCGGTCAGGTTCATGCGCCTGAGGTTCTGCGTCGGGTCGCCGGTCTGGTTCGGGAGATGAACTGCTACTACTCGAACCTGATTGAAGGGCACAAGACCACTCCCCGGGACATCGAGCGGGCGTTGCGGCAGGATTTCTCGTCGGACGAACTCCAGCGCAACCACCAGCAGCTTGGCCTCGCCCACATCGCGGTGGAGAAGCTCATGGTGGACCGGCTGGCGACGGAGACCGTGGATGTCTACGGATCCGAGTTCCTCTGCTGGCTCCATCGGGAATTCTATCAACGACTTCCTGAACCGCTCCATTGGGCGAAGACCCTGGGTGGGCGGGTCTACCGGATCGAACCGGGTCGGCTGCGCGACTTCATGGTCGACGTGGGGCAGCATACGCCGCCGCGGTTTGATGCGCTTCCCCAGTTCCTCGGCCGGTTTGGTCAGTTCTACGGGTCCAGGGAAGTCTTGGAGACGGATCGTCTCACCGCAATCGCGGCGGCCCATCACCGGCTGGCTTGGATCCATCCTTTCGGAGACGGCAACGGGAGGGTTATTCGTCTCCATTCCCAGGCCCTGATGATCCACCACGGCCTGGATGGCGGGGGATTGTGGACCCTCTCCCGTGGGCTGGCCCGTCAACGGCAGCGTTTTTTCGATCACCTGCACGTCGCAGACCTTGGGCGACGCAACGACCTCGATGGACGGGGAAACCTGTCCGATGCCGGGTTGGCAGCCTTTTGTCAGTTCTTCCTCGAAACCATCCTCGACCAGATCCAGTTCATGAGCGGCCTCCTTGGTCTGCCGGCCTTGCGGACCCGGGTGGAACGGTACTTCCAGTTCGAAACCGTCCATCTGAAACTCTATCGCGAGGAACTCATGCGGGTTGTGCGGACCCTGATTGACGAGGGAGAGATTCCCCGGACCCGCGTGCAGGAAATCACCGGAAAGGGGGCCACGGTCTCCGCCGAAATCATCAAACTTGGCCTACGGGAAGGTCTCATCGATTCCCCCAGCCCCAAGGGCCCCCTACAGCCGGGGTTTCCGCCCAAGATTCTTGAATTCTATTTTCCCCAGCTGTTCGTCGACCTGCCAGCCGACGATCCAGCCCGGGAGGGTCACTGAGGTCGGACCGGCTTGGAAACATTCCGGCTGTGCTGACCTGCGTTTCCAACGCTTCAGGGAGTTGATGCCAAGATGGAGCAGTTCCGGCTTCGGGCCTCCGACGGTCCCGCTGGGAAAAGGAGGCTAGGGGACTCACGCGGCGACGCAGCGACGCGGAGGGAGGACGGAGAGAGACTGGGAATCTGCGTTGAAACCAGAGCCCTACCACTCCGGTCATTCCCTCGTTCCTATGGCTACACTGTCGCGATTCGCGTTCCTTTGGGTCGTGGTGGCCCTGGCAGGGGCGGGTGTCTCGGGTCAGACGCCGCCGGCTCCGAATCCCGCTCCGGCCGCCTCGTCCCAGGCCTTGGTCCAGACGGCAGCACCGGTGGAGGACTGGAAGCCGGCGTCGTCGAACCAGCCCGGCAAGGAGTATCCGAAGGTCAATTCCGAGCGACGGGTGAAGTTTCGGATTGTGGCGCCCGACGCCAAGAAGGTGGGTGTGAGCTTCCGAGACAGCAGCGAGTTCAAGAAAGGGGAGGACGGCGCCTGGTACGGCTACACGCGTCCGTTGGATGAGGGTTTCCACTACTACACCCTCCAGATCGACGGTGCAGAGGTGCCGGATCCGAACAGCCTGATGTTCTTTGGAGCGCAACGGTGGGGGAGTGCCGTGGAGATTCCGGCGGCCGATGCGGCGTCGTACACGGTCCGGAACGTTCCCCAGGGGCAGTTGCGAGAGATCTACTTCCATTCGCCGAGCACGGAGTCGATGCGGCGTGCCTTCGTGTACACGCCTCCGGGCTACGACCAGAACCCGGACAGGCGCTATCCGGTGCTGTATCTCCAGCACGGGTGGGGCGAGAACGAATACGGCTGGGGCGTGCAGGGGAGGGCGCGGGAGATCCTCGACAACCTGATCGCGGAGAACCGGGCCCGGCCGATCCTGATCGTGATGATCTACGGCATGACCAATGAGACCCGGATGGGTGGCCTTCGGGATTTCGACATCCGCCCGTTCGAGACGGTGCTCGTGAAGGAGTTGATTCCGTTCATCGACGCGAATTTCCGGACGCTGTCGGACCCGCCGCACCGGGCGATGGCGGGGCTGTCGATGGGCGGCATGGAGACGCGGATGATCACCCTCCGGAACCTCGACACCTTCTCGCACATCGGGATCTTCAGTGGCGGCAGCATCGGGTTGACCAACATCACCGACATGGCGGCGTTCAAGGCGAAGAACAAGCTGGTCTTCGTGAGCTACGGCAGCAAGGAGTTGGGCAACGGCCGGGGCGGCGATCCCAAGGCGAATGTCGACGCACTCAAGGCGGCAGGCCTCAACAGCCACTTCTATGTGTCCCCGGACACCGCCCACGAGTGGCAGACCTGGCGTCGCAGCCTCCGTGAGTTTGCGCCAATGCTCTTCAGGGACTGATGCCGGTTCCCCGGCGATTGCGATGAACAACGGAACAGGTATGGAGGAATGACATGAGGCGATTCGTGAATGGGCTTGCCGGTCTGGCAGCGATCTCAGGTGGGCTGGTCCATGCGGCGGAGCTGAGCGGGACGTGGTCCGCCGTCTTCGAGACCCAGCCCGGAAAACAGACCTACCTCTATGAGCTCAAGAGCGACGGCGGCACGGTGACCGGCCGGGCCACGGGTGACATCAACGGAGGGAACCGCCGGACGGTGGACATCCAGGACGGCAGGCTCGATGGCGACGTCGTGACCTTCGTCGAGAGGATCCAGTTCCAGGGGAATGAGATCCGGATCCAGTACACCGGGAAGGTGGCGGGGGATGAGATCCGATTCACCCGAAGGGTTGGGGACTTTGCCACCGAGGAGATGGTGGCCCGCCGACAGAAGACAGAGGGGGCGTCCGCGTCACCCGGCAATCCCCGACCAGGGGAGGTGCGGCGGGAGGGACGGGGTGGGTTTGGTGGGCCCATCACCCTGGGGCCGGACGACACCCCTGCGTTTGCTCCAGTCCCGGACGACTATGACAAGGCCGTCGCCGACAGCCCCCACGGGAGGATGGACATGGTGGAGTATGATTCAAAGTCGGTCGGCACGAAGCGGAAGGCGCTGGTATACACGCCACCGGGATACTCGCCGGCCGTGAAGTATCCGGTGCTCTATCTTCTCCACGGCATTGGCGGGGACGAGGAGGAGTGGCGTCGCGGAGGGCAGCCCAATGTCATCCTCGACAACCTCATCGCCGCCCGGAAGGCCGTCCCGATGATCGTGGTGATGCCCAACGGACGGGCTCAGGCCGATGACCGGCCGGGACCAAATCCCATGGCGACGGCGCCTGCGTTTGGGAAGTTCGATCAGGACTTCCTCGGCAGTCTGATTCCGTTCATCGAGTCGAAGTATTCGGTGAAGGGGGATCGGGAGAATCGGGCATTGGCAGGTCTTTCGATGGGCGGAGGCCAGTCCCTGATCTTTGGTCTGGGTCACCTCGACACCTTTGCGTGGGTGGGTGGGTTCTCGTCGGCACCCAACACGCGGCCTGCGGCTGAACTGGTGCCGGATCCGGAGAAGGCGAAGGCTCAGCTCCGCCTGCTCTACCTTTCCTGTGGCGCCAAGGACGGATTGATCCGCATCAGTCAGGGCGTCCACGCCCACCTGAAGGAGAAGGGTGTGCCGCACCTCTGGCATGTGGATGAGCACGCCCACGATTTCCTGCACTGGAAGAAGGCGCTGTATCACTTCTCACGACTCGTCTTCACCGCGGGCGGCAGGTAGTCACGACATCGATGCGTTCACCAGGGCCGGGCCGCTGAAGCTCTACATCGACCCGTACCGGATCACGCCCCGGTCGGGGTCCAGGGTCCTCGTGCGTGGTGGCCCTCAAGTTGCCCATTCACCGGCCACGACGGACCGCCTCGACATCCCCCCGACAACTGACGAGACCGATGAGACACGTTCTCTCCAACTCTCGCTTCCTGACGGGTGTCGCCTTTCTGGCGATCTCGGTCCTCGACCCTGCGGCTTCGGCTGCCGGACTTCAGAAGACCGTACTGGTCACCGGCGCCGAAAACCCGATGCAGGTCGAGGTGCTGGCTGACGGGGTCTGCCATAGGGCTTGCCGGGGTGCTGTCTGGGAAGGGAGGGTTGCTCGGTCGGAGGTGGTCGGTGCGATCCACAACCCCCCTAATTATCATGGCCAAGGCAGGCAAATCGTTGGCGCCTGTCGCGGCGCGGCTTCGGGTGGCAGCCGTTCAGATGGTGTTCGCTGCCTCCATCGAGGAGAACCTCCGGACGATCGGGCGGATGGTCGCCCATCTGGGCAAGGATGCGGTTGATGTGGTCCTGTTCCCCGAGTGTGCCACGACCGGATACGCGGGATCGTTCGACGGACTCGATCCCGGGGAGTTGAGGTCGGTGGCGGCAACCCTGTCGGCACTGGCGGCGCAACATCGCATCCAGCTTCTCGTGGGCAGTCCGGTCCTGCTGGGGCGGCGACTCCACAATGCCCTGCTGGTGTTTGATCGACGCGGTCGGCTGGTGCATGTCTATGTGAAGTGCCAGCTCACCGAACGGGATCGCCAGTGGTTCACGCCTGGGGATTGCCTGTCCCTGGTCCCGCTCGATGGTGTGGAGGCCACATCGATCCTCTGTCATGAGCGGAGGTATCCCGAGCTGGTCCGGATCCCCGTGATGGCGGGTGCCCGGATCGTCTTCCATCCGAATGCCGGGCTGGACTCCCGGGCGGTGTCTCGATCCAAGCACCGGGGCCGTGACGGCATCGCGGTACGGGCCTTCGAGAACGCGGTCTTCTACGTCTTCGCCAACTCGGTGGGACCCCAGGGGGGAGGGCTTTGGTCCGCCGGGGACTCCAAGATCGTCGCCCCGGACGGCACGGTTCTTGGCCTGGCCGACAATCGCAGCGAATCGGTGGTCGTGGCGGATCTCGAGCTGGCGAAGGCCACGGGGCGGTATGCGCGCGAGTCGCTGGAGCATCCCCATTTCATGAAGCATCACTGGCGCCGGATCCTGTCGGAGTTCCGTCGTCGGCTGGGCGCCTCCGACCAGGCATTCCGGAAGGCGCTGACACCCAGGGGACCGGTCGTCAGTTAGGTCTGATCGATGCGGGTTCGCGGCGTTACGGACGAGGCTGATAGTACCAGTCGACCTTCCCGTTGAGACCGTTGGAGAGGGTCCTCCAGGGCATCATGGACGTGTGGCCGTCGGCCCAGGAGTAGTTGCCGCCCTGTCCGTGTCGTACGTAGCGGAACAGGGGGATTTTCAGACTGGGCGGGTACAGGTAGCCATAGTTCCACCACTCCAGCCCCTTCGTCGGGTCGAGGCCGTCGCCATTGAAGATCGTGTCGGCCGGCTTGGTGATGAGGGACAGCTTCACGCGGTCGGCCGGGGTGTACCCGAGGTAGGCGTAGTTGTGTCCGTAGCCCCCGTAGCCCTGGTACCCGGGAATCCGGGCCGGGATGACGTTGGTGCCGATCTTCGCGATGGGGCAGGCGACCACCTTGTTCTTGGCGACGAGGTTGGTGAAGTTGCGGTCGTCGTTGGCGATGTAGACCGAGATCTCGGCGAACCAGCGGCTGGGGGCGACCCAGCCGGAGCCGATTGGGGTCTCGGTGCCGGCCACGGGCAGGGAGTCGTCGTGATCGGTGGAGTAGAGCTGGTATCCGAGCGCGATCTGCTTCTCGTTGCTGGTGCAGCGGATCATCTGCGCCTTGGCCTTCGCCCGCGACAGCGCCGGCAGGAGCATGCCTGCGAGGATGGCGATGATGGCGATCACCACGAGCAGCTCAATCAGCGTGAAGGCCTGGCGCCGCGGCGACGCAACAGAAGGATTGGGAGCAGCCATGGTGACATTTGGAGACGACCGCGGTTCGTGAAGGCTGTCAAAGGCGAGATGGGGGGGTGGGTCCAGTGTAGAGGGCGCGCATTGATGAGTCTGGACGCCCCGAGCGATGAACGATGTCGCATCCAGACTCCGAAAATCATCTTCCGGTTCCGATTTCCAGCTTTGGCAATACCAGGGCCCTCAGGCGATCGATCTCGGCGAGATTGTCGCGGTCATAGACGCTGGATTGGATCGTGGCGTCATCCTGACCCAGCCGTGGGTTTCCCTCCGACAGCATCAGCGTCCTCTCGGCCCGATCCCAGAGCAGGACCATCAAATCCGGCAGGTTGGATGTGAGGATCTTCTGGTAGTTCGCGGCATGGGACTCCCTCGCGGTCTTGAGATAGGTCTCGGCGTAGAGCATGAAGGTCAAAATGCCATCCCGGGATGATATGCTTGCGATGCCGTCCATTTCCCGGATCAACGACGCATCCATGAGGCCTGAGAATGTGTAGGCGTTGAGTTCATCAAGGAGGGTTCGGAGATCCTGGGTCCCGCTTTGTCCCACGAGATAGGTGTTTGCGTATCCGGATGTCCGGAGTCCTGGAGGAAGCCGGCCCAGGATCTCTGATCGCGGGAAGAGATGGAGGTCGCGCACCGGAAAGAAACGGTCGCTGCCAAGGGCCAGATGATAGACCAATCCGCCCGCCTCAAAGCCCAGTCGCTTGAACCCGACATGATGGATCGTCTCGTGCACCGCGGTGCTCAGGCTGAGAAGCAGCTGCGTGAAATCCTTGGGTCCTCCGTTAAACCAGAACTGAAAGAAGCCCGGGTCTGCATCGGCATCGACCAGCCACGCCGCGTCGGGACAAGTCCGCCGCAGGACCTCCATGGCCGTGCTCTTCCACGAGGCTACATCAAAGGACGCTTTGAGATCGCTGATGTCGGCATTGGGTCTGAGGCTGAGTTGTTCAAAATCGAACGAAGAGGTGACACGTACCCGGTAGAAGAGGCCCTTGTCGTTTTCCGGGGTGGATCGGATGTGCCGGGTCCCGTCTCCGACCCAAGGCGTTGTCAGGGCGATCCAGCCGTGCAGGTCGGTGCCGGATTCGACGACGTAGGTTTTTCCCTGGATTGTGTTGAACCCCAGCGTCGCCGCCCTGCCGTCCACGGTCACCAGTCCGGCGAACATCGAAACACACAGTGCCAACTTCCGAAGGTGTCCGAAAAGTGAGAGAGCAGGGCTCATCGCGGGTGGACCACGATGCCGGAACCCGTCGTGGATCGACAGCCCTATTTTCCTCAACCGGCGCCTGCGGTGCCGACCCTAGGGGAACAGGCACCGGTCACCATGGGCCTGAGGGCGACTGAATTTCAGGGGCCGGCCTTGGCTTCGGCAAGGAGGCGTCGGACCCAGCCTTCGATGGCCTGGTCGCCACGGGCGCCCTGCCAGTAGAGCTCGCCCACCCACGCGTAGCGGAGGTAGCCGCGTTGATCGATCACGTAGATCGTCGGCCAGATGGAGTTGCCCCACGCCTTCCACGACCGGTTGTCGAGGTCGAGCTGCACCGGGAATCCGAATTCGCATCGGTGGGCGGCCTCCGTCACGCGATCCCGATCCTTCTCGGCCTCGGTCTCCGGGGTCTGGATCCCCACCAGTTCCACCCCCAGGTCGCGCAGGGATTTCACCCAGCGGTTGTAGGTCCGGAAGTTGGCCTGACAGTTGTGGCACTGGAACGCGTAGAAGTGGACCAGCACGACCTTGCCCCGAAGCTTGGCCATCGAGGTGGACCTGTCGTCGATCCAGATCGTCCCGGGAGGAAACTCCGGGACCATGGGCTGGGTCCGCTGGAACCTGGCGGTGTCCATGCGCCGTCCCAGCGCATCCCGCCAGCGGTTCGACTGTTCGGCCGTGAGGAGTCGGGACGCGGCGACATCCTCGGCGGCCCGGAGGCGCTTCCACGAATCGAACAGTGCGGCATCCGGGGTGCCTGCCTGGACCGTCTTTCCCGCCTGCAGGGCCACCTGGTCGGTCTGGGCCACGAGCGCGTTGAGCTTCCGTCGCTGTTCAGGGGTGAGGTCGAGGAACCGGGCCACCTCCTCGCGCAGGAGGGCGCGTCCACCCTGGGCCTGCAGCTCAAGCTGTCGGAGTCGTTGCAGGGCCGAGTCACCGAGCTGCTTCCGCAGACCCGTGGCGAGCCGATCCTCGAGCCGTGCCATCACCGGATGCTGTTCCACCTCTCCCGGCGGATGGTTGGTGGCCCAGTCGCCATCGAGTTCCCGGATCAGGGCATCGATGGAGGTCGTCTGCGCCTGCGTGACCCCCATCTCCTTTTGTCCCTCGATGGAACGGGCCAGTTTCAGAAGGGTCCTGGGCACGCGGGTCTCGGTGGGAAAAAGGGCCCGGAGCTCCAGCGCATCCGCGGCCTGAACCACCACCGAAGCGGCCCACATCCCCATCCCAATCACCAGGACGCCCCAGAATCGTAGTCCGCACGGACCCGGGAGGGGACAATCCCTGACGGCTCCACGCGACGCGGCGGCAAAGAAGTCTTCGCCCTCGGCCATGTTTCGACGCCGTACGGGAGAGGTCACGTGGTGCGGCTCAGGCCTCATGGTTCGGTGTGTGGTGGATGGAAAACTTGCGGGGGCGGGCCTGCGAAGTGTCGCCTCCTATGGTGGACTCTGTCCAGTCGGGGTACCCCCTCAGCGACTGGACTGGTGAGTCGTCGGGAAGCGGTTCCCAACAGCGGGGCGGTCCGTGCCACTGCGCTGTCGACAAGGGTGGGGCCAGCCGTGAAGGCTGCTCCCGCTCCGGCTTCCGAATCCGATGCCACCTCTTCTTCGATCGCAGGTCTTCCGGGTCGCCTCCCGCTGGGTATGGATCTGGTTAGGACTGCCGATTTGGAGCTGGGTTGCCGCCGGCGCGGAGCCGACCTTCAACCGGGAGGTGGCACCGATCCTGTACCGGCACTGCACGCCGTGCCACCAAACGGGGTCTGCCGGACCGTTCCCATTGCGGACCTCTGGAGAGGCTCGATCGAAGGCGCCCCAACTGCTGAAGGCGATCGAGTCGCGGACCATGCCGCCTTGGATGCCCGAGCGCGGCCATGGCGACTTCATCGGTGAGCGCCGGCTGGCCGATGCGGAGATCCAGGTCATCCGGTCCTGGGTCGCCGCGGGTTCGCCGGAGGGGCGGGCCGAGGATCGTCCGGAGCCTCCGTCACCGCCCCGGGAATGGTCCCTGGGGACGCCGGATCTGATCCTCGACTTCCCGGAATCCTACCCGCTGGGTCCGGAGGGGCGGGATGTCTACCGGAACTTCGTGGTGCCCATCCCTTCGGGCACGAACCGTTTCGTGCGCGCCTTCGAATTCCAGCCGGGGAATCCCGCGGTCCACCATGCGCGTCTGCTGTTCGATGCGTCGGGGGAGTCCCGCCGACGGGACTCGGCCGATCCGGTCTGCGGGTTTGGGGGCACGATGCCGCCGGCGCGGTTTCCACCGGGACATCTTCTGGGATGGGTGCCCGGGCGTTCCGCGACGGTGCTGCCCGACGGGATGTCGTGGCCTCTCGACGGGGTGGGGGATCTGGTGGTCCAGCTGCATCTGCAGCGTACGGGTCGCCCCGAGACGATCCGGCCGCGTCTGGGGCTGTACCTCACGAACCGGCCTCCGACCCTGGTGCCCGTTCTGCTGGGCCTGCTGGCGCAGACGATGGACATCCCGGCCGGAGCCAAGGACTACACCGTGGTCCGGAGCGTGCGTCTGCCGGTCGACGTGGATCTGCTGGCGGTGCTGCCCCATGCGCACCTGCTCGGGAGGCGGTTTGAGTTCACGGCGACGCCTCCGGCCGGGGAGCCCCGATCGCTGCTGCGGATCCCTGACTGGCGGTTCCACTGGCAGGATGAGTATCGCTACGCGCGGCCGGTGCCGCTTTCGGCGGGCACCGTGCTGGAGATGCGGATCACGTACGATAATTCCTCGGGCAATCCGTCGAACCCCAACGTGCCGCCGCGTCGGGTGCTGCATGGTCCGGACTCGGCCGACGAGATGGGGGAACTGTGGCTTCAGCTCCTGCCCAAGGACGCTGCGGGGGCGTCAGCGCTCCGAAGGCTGCACCGGGAGCTGACCCAGCAGGAGATTGTGGCGGACTTCGGGGTCCGGATCGGCCGGGAGCCGTCGAACGCGGCGTATCGGCTGGAACGGGGCAAGGCGCTCGGGGCACTCGGGCGACAACAGGAGGCGTTCGAAGACCTGAATCGTGCGGTCGAACTGGATCCGCAACTCGCCGAGGCCCACCAGTACATCGGTGTCAGCTTTCTGGAACGGCGCCTCTTCACGGAAGCCAGGATGGCCTTCGATGAGGCGCTGGTCTTGGATCCCAGACTCCCTCGGTGCCATGTCGGTCTCGGCCTCATCGCCGAGGCGGAGGGCGATCCAGCATCGGCCGAGCGTCACCTGTCACGAGCGCTCGAGCTGAACCCTGCCGATGAGGCCATTCGACGGAAGGTGGCCCTGCTGCGCGGAAGGAAAGGGTCTGGGTCTCCACCGTCTCCCTGAGGTGATGAGACGGATTGCTGAGCGGTCGGGCGGCTTGGCCTAGCGGGTGGTCCGGATCGTCCCCAGGTTCCGACCGCTGGCGTCCTGCATTCGCGTGGAACTGGAGTCCTTGGAGACCGAGGTGGTGCATCGGCTGAGTATTCGACCAGAAGCGTCGGTGAAGGTGGTATGGATGGTGTTCCCGGAGGTGCGGCTCTCGGCCCTTCCCTGGAGGCGACCAGAGGCCTCCTCGTAGCGAATGCGGGTCCCGAGCGCGGACGTGGTGGTCACGGCCCGTCCCACCGTCCTCCCCGAGGCATCGGTCATGGTACTCCGGGTGGTCGATCCGCTGGGTACGGTCCGGATCATCCCCTCAGATCGTCCGGAGGCATCGTTCAACCGGATCGTTGTCGTGGTGCCCGAAGCCGTCGTGGTGGCCCGTCCTGTGGTGCGACCCGAAGCGTCTAGGAGGGTGCTCCTCGACGGAGCCGGCGGCTGCAGATTGATGAGAACATCGGAAGGGCGAGGCGTAGGGGACTGGCCGGGCAGTGGGAGGGAGACGAGGAGGAACAGGGCCAGGAACGGAGGGGTCTTCATACCGGTCTGGGTCTGGCAGTGGACTTTGGCTTGTGCCGAGTATTCAAGGTCGGCTGGATCGAGAACGACATGGACAGGGGTTCGAGCCCGGAGTGACCCTCTTGGGCCACGGTCCGCCCGGGGAATCCGAGGTGGGCCCAATCCTTCTCGCCATGGCTCTCTCCCCACTCGCCGGTCGTCCTGCTCCCCGGGAACTGATCCTCGATCCGCAGCGGCTCATCGCCGACTACCTCGATCGGAAGCCCGACGTCTCCGATCCGACCCAGCGGGTCTCGTTCGGCACCAGCGGCCACCGTGGAACCTCCCGCAACGGCACCTTCAACGAGGCGCACATCCTCGCGATCACCCAGGCCATCTGCGAATTCCGGCACCAGCAGGGCACGACGGGTCCGCTCTTCCTCGGGAAGGACACCCACGCGCTCTCCGGGCCCGCCCAGCAGACCGCGCTTGAGGTCCTGGCCGCCAACGGGGTCCGCTCCATCATCCAGTCCGCTGACGGGGTGACCCCGACCCCGGTCATCTCGCGCTCCATCCTCGTGCACAACCGCGGGCGCACCTCCGGTCTGGCCGATGGCATCGTCATCACCCC
>SYEM01000291.1 GCA_005801385.1 Verrucomicrobiales bacterium
ATCCGCCAACACGGTGCCGATGCCGACCAGGACGGCGTCATGTTCCTGGCGGAGCCGCATCACGACCCGGCGCGAGGCTTCGCCTGTGATCCAGCGGGAGTCGCCCTGGGAGGTGGCGATCCTGCCGTCCAGGGTCATGGCGGCCTTGAGCGTGACGAGGGGGCGTCGGTGGACGATCCAGTGGTTGAATCCGGGATTGAGAGCCTCGGCCTCCATCCCGAGCACCCCTTCGACCACCGTCACTCCGGCTTTTCGGAGCAGGGCCAGCCCCCGCCCGGCATGGTCCGGGTTTGGGTCTACGGCACCCACGACCACCCGTCGGAATCCCGCCTTGAGGATGGCCCGGGTGCAGGGCGGGGTGCGTCCGGTGGTGGAACAGGGTTCGAGGGTGACGACGAGTGTGGCCCCCTTGGGATCGTGTCCGCGGTCCCGGCAATCCCGGATCGCCTCGATCTCCGCGTGGGGATGACCTGCACGATGGTGGTAGCCCTCGCCGAGGATCCGGCCGTTGCGGATCACCACCGCGCCGACGAGCGGGTTTGGCGAGGTATTCCCGAGGGCCCTTCGTGCTAGGACGAGGGCCCGTCGCATCGCCGCGGACTCCTTTGGGGTTTCCTCGGCCATCACGCGCTAGCGCGCCTCGAAGAGCGCGTCCGCGAACTCCTTCGCGTTGAAGGGCTGCAGGTCGTCGGGCTGTTCCCCGACACCGATGAACTTCACGGGGATACCGAGCTCCTTCTGGATGGCGACGATCGCGCCTCCCTTGCTGGTGCCGTCCAGCTTGGTGACGACGAGTCCCGTGAGGGACACGGCCTTGTGGAATTCCCGGGCCTGGTTCAGGGCGTTGAGGCCTGTCGAGCCATCCAGAACGAGAAGGGTCTCGTGGGGGGCACCCGGGCTCTTCTTCCCGATGACGCGGTGCACCTTCTGCAGCTCGGCCATCAGGTTGGACTTGGTGTGGAGTCGGCCAGCGGTGTCGACGAAAAGCCACTGAGCCTTCCGGGCCTCGGCGGCCGTAATCGCGTCATGGGCCACGGCCGCGGGATCCGCATTGGGGGCACCTGCGATGACGGGGATATCGAGGCGTCCACCCCAGAGCTCCAGCTGTTCGACCGCTGCGGCGCGGAAGGTGTCGCAGGCTGCGAGGACCGCGGATTCGCCCTGCAGCTGCGCCCGATGCGCGAGCTTGGCACAGGTCGTGGTCTTGCCGGTGCCGTTCACACCGACCACGGAGACAATCGTGGGTCCCGAGGGCTGCCGCCCGAGGGTTGGATCCAGTCCTGCCAGGTTGCGCTCGACCTCCCGCGCCGCGATCTCGATGAAGTCGATGCCGCCGCGGCCCTGCGTCTCGAATGCCGTCCGGGCCGCAGCCAGGATTTGCTGGGTGGTCGCCAGGCCGAGGTCCGCCCTCAACAGGGCCGCCTCGAGTTCCTCGAGGTTCTCCGCCGTCAGCTTCGGGGATCGTGTGACGATCCGCCGGATCTCCTGGGAAAGGGTCGAGGTGGTTCGTGTGAAGGCGGCCTTGAGCTTGTCGAAGAGTCCCACAGGTGGAGTCGGAGGAAGGGTGAGCGGACGCGGTCGGTGTCAGGAGGCCGAGGCGGACCGGCCTGCGGGGCGGCGGGCCTTGAGGGCTTCGACCTGGGCGTACGGAAGCTGGATCCGACCGATCAGGGGTTCGCCCTTGGACATCCCATGGCAGTCGCTTCCCCCGGTGGCGACGAGTCCCAGCTCGGCTGCAAGGCGCTCATAGTGGACCGGCTCGGTGCCGTGGTGGCGGCTGTGCCAGCATTCCAGCCCATCGAGCCCGGCCTCGGCGATCTCCGGGATGAGTGTGTCGTCGTGGTACAAACCCGGATGTGCCAGCACGGCGACACCGCCGGCAGCATGGATGAGTCCGACCGTGGTCGGAATGTCCATGCGCGCCTTGGGAACCCAGCCCGGGCGCCCCTTCTTCAGGAACCGCTCGAAGGCCTGGTCGTAGTCGCCGCAGAACCCGCCCTCGACTAGCGCCCGCGCCACATGGGGACGTCCAGGAGACTTGCAGTTGGCGATGCGGAACACGTCGTCGGCCTTCAGCGCGACGCCCCGTTCGTTGAGGCGGTGCACCATGTCGCGGATCCGGTTCTCCCGGACCGCCTGGAATCCGGCGAGACGCGACAGCAGGGCTGGGGATTCCGGATCGAGCCAGTAGCCCAGGACGTGGACCTCGCGGTTCCGATGTTCGGCGGTGAGCTCGGTGCCCGGGATGAACTCGATCCCCAGCGCCCTGCAGGCCGCCTCGGCCCGGGCACAGCCGTCGACGGTATCATGGTCGGTCAACGCCAGCGCCGAAAGGCCGACGCGATGTCCATGTCCCGCCAGCTCCTCGGGGGAATAGGTGCCGTCGGAGAAGAAGGTGTGGAGATGGAGGTCGGCAACCATGAGGTCAGAAGAAAAGCCCGATGGAGCCGGAGGCAAGCGGACTCATGCCGGGGAGGCGCCCGTGTTGGACTCCTTCGCCGTGCGGGCCGGACGCAGGATCGTCTCCTTCACCTTGTCCAGGATGCCATTCACGAAGCGGCCGCTTTGATCGGTTGAGAACTTCTTCGCGATGTCCACGGCCTCGTTGATGCTGACGATGGGCGGGATGTCGTCGCGGAACATGATCTCGTAGATCGCGAGGCGGAGCACGTTGCGGTCGACCACCGCCAGCCGGCTGATCTCCCAGTTCTTGGTGAACTTCCGGATCGTCTCGTCCGCCTGTTCCTGGTGTTCAAGGGCGCCGCGGATC
>SYEM01000292.1 GCA_005801385.1 Verrucomicrobiales bacterium
ACAACCTCCACAAACTGCTCCCAGCAAACTGGAAGCCCCAGTCCGTCTGACCCCGCCCGAAGCACCAGCACCGGAGCCAACCGGTCAGCCTTCACGAGAGACCGCGCCATGGAACCATGGGGTTCGGCGTACGCTTACGTTCAACGGACTGATCAACGACCCCTACAAGCTCGAGGCGCAGCTCCGCAACGAGGAGCGGAAGGGGGGCTGGGAGATCAAGATCGCGTTGTCGGGTGATACCTACAGCGCCGACACCGGGTTCAGCATCGACCCCAGCAACCGGGAGTACTTCGACCAGAAGGAGAAGCACATCGCGGAGTATGCCGAGGCCAACCGGGATCGCCTCGAGAAGTTCTATGACGTCGAACACCGGGCGGCCATCACCCCCAAGATTCTCGAACGGTTCGAGGCCCAGATCCGCGCCATCCCTTGGTGGTCACGGTTCCGGTTCCGCAACTGGAAGTACCAGGTGATCCTGACGCTCGGCGCCAAGGAGACCTATCTGGTGGTTGATCCCTGGAACTGTCGGGTCACACAGGTCGACACCCCCTCGGACGAACTCAGCAAGATCTTCATCCCCACCAAGATCTTCATCGATGCCGTGGTCCTGAACATGTTCCACCATGGCAGCATCTCGAAGCGGAACCGATACCTGTTCAACGACGTCGAGAACCTCCGTCTCTTCGAGAAATTCCAGGACGAGCTTGAGAAGGTCGAGATGGAGGCCTACCCGGTCCGGTTCTCATACCTCTCCAAGCTCCTGCTGGCCTACGTCCGACGACGTCACGAGCTGCTCGTCTACTTCAAGGCCCTCCTGCTCAAGCTCCGCGGCATGTCGATGTACAAGATCGAGGAGGAGATCCTGAAGGCGAACTGAGGGTCTCGTTTCGACCTGCGCGATCCCCAACCTCAGCTCCACTCCAGCCAGGCCATGACCGGGCAGTGGTCGCTGGGCCATTGGTCGCCCTTGCGGAACGTCACCACCTCGCTGGCACGGACCGAAAGGGGGCCCCGCGCGAGGATCCAATCGATGCGTTCGCCGTTTTCCCGGAGCGGATTGAACCCGTTGAAGGAGTTCGCCGTCTCGTTGCGACGTTCCTTCGCGAGATACCAGGTGTCCTGCAGTGCCGCGGGATTCACCAGTCTGTCATAGACCGGGTTGGCACGGGCTTCGGCGTTGAAATCCCCGACCAGCAGCAGTGGCAGCTTTGGATCCCCCTGCTTGCCGATCCGCCGAAGGATCAGGTCGGCCGCCTTCTCCCGGGCACCCTGGAGGGCGTGGTCGAGGTGGGTGTTCCAGAAGTGGAATTCGCGTCGGGTCGTGCGATCGAGAAAGCGGACCCAGGTCACCATGCGACGGTTGGTGTTGCCCCAGGTCGAGGATCCCATGACCTCCGGGGTGTCGCTCAGCCAGAAGTGGTCGTACTCCAAGGGCTCGAGCCGGTCCCGTCGGTAGAACACCTGCATGAACTCCCCGCGGCTGCCGCCGTCGCGACCCAGTCCGATGGACCCGTATCCCTCCAGGTCGGCCTCCATCGACCGGAGCTGACCATACAGTCCCTCCTGGGTGCCGATGACATCAGGACGGTACCTGCGGATCAGTTCCGCCACGATGGGGCGTCTGGAGGGCCAGTCGTTCGGGGGTTTCTCGCTCGCGAAGCGCAGGTTGTAGGTCATGACCGCCAACTCGCCGTCGCGGGCCCCTGGATCGCCAGCGCGGGTGATGGATCCGGCGATCAGGGGTGTGACGAGAGCGGTCCCGAGGAAGGTGCGACGCGTGGGCATGTCTGGACGCTGCGCGGCGTTCGGGTGCCCATCAAGCCTCGGATGGATCGGGCCGACCGAGCCGCCGTCCGGTGTCGGCACAGATCCCACGCTTGGATCCCTGCACGAACTCCACGAGTTCCAAGGCCGGCGAACCCGTCGGAAACCGCCCCGACAGTGCCTCGAGGGCCGAGGAACGGGTAAGATCCGACCGGAACAACCCAAGGTAGGCTCGCTTCAGCTCGAGACGCTGTTCCGCGGTGAACCCCGCGCGGCGCAGGCCGACCACGTTCAGTCCGGCGATGCCGTTGTCGCCGCGTGCCATGCAGAACGGAGGCAGGTCCTGGGAGATCGCCGATCTCCCCTGCATCATCGCCAGCCGGCCGATCCTGCAGAGCTGATGGACCAAACAGTTTCCGGAGAGGAACACGCGATCGGCCACGGTGACATGGCCTGCGAGCAGGGCACCGTTGGCCAGGGTGTTGCCGTTGCCGAGGATGCAGTTGTGTCCCACGTGGCTCGACGCCATCAGGAGGTTCTGGTTGCCGATCTCCGTGGTCTCGTCGAGACGGTTCGACCGGTGGACGGTCACGTGTTCCCGAAATGTGTTGTCGTCACCGATCCGCAGCCGGGTGGGAGTGCCGGCGTACTTCGAGTCCTGGGGGGCATCCCCGATGACACAGCCTGTATGGAACCGGTTCCGGGCACCGATCGAGGTGTGCCCGGTGAGATGCACGTGCGGACCGACGACACAGTCGGCGCCGAGCACAATGTGTTCATCGATGATGGCATAGGCACCGATCGAGCAGCCGGATCCGAGCCGGGCCTCGGGGTGGATGAGAGCGGTGGGATGGATCATGGGGCCGGCGGGGCAGGGCGGCGTCCGAGGGCCTGCCAGAGCACCAGCGGGCCGGCCAGGGTGGTGGCACACAGGGCGCAATTGGCCATCAGCAGGAAGGCCATGATTGGACGGGGATGCACATAGTCGACCCACTGTCCGCCCTCGTTCTTGAAGACCACCAGCGGGAGCGGAGCCCCGGCGAATCGGAGCTGAGGGCCCGCGGGATATTCCAGCCTCAGCGAAAGCCACACGCCGAGGAGGGAGCCCAGGATCACGATGAGGCTGAACGCGGCCTGGACCCTTGGCGTGGCCTGCTGGCGACGCAGCCATTGGCGCATGAGGAACAGGAGCGCGAAGCAACCGAAGAGAAATGAAAGGGCCAAGCCGAGCGCCATGTCCGGCTAGGAATAGAAGTACCCCTGTTCCCGAAGCGAGCAGTAATCCTTGGGTCGACCCTCCATTGAACGCCCCAGGATCACGTGATCAAGGACCTCGATCCGCAGGAGCTGTCCGGCACGGACGAGGTCCCGGGTGGCCCGGATGTCGGCCTCGCTCGGGTTCGGGTCCCCGCCCGGATGGTTGTGGGCGAGGATGACGGCGTGGGCGTTGGAGGCGATCGCCGGACGGAAGACCTCGCGGGGGTGGACCAGCACGCTGTCGAGGAGCCCCTGGCTGACCTGCTCGATCCGGATGAGTCGGCGTCGGGTCGTGAGGATGAGGACGACGAACCGTTCGGCCTCGAGCGTGGCCCAGTCACCCCGGAGCAGTCGGGCGACGGCCTCTGGGGAATCCACGATGGGAGATGCCGCCCTGGCCTCGAGGGCGAGTCTCCGGGCCACCTCGAAGGCCGCCTTGAGGGCGGCGACCTTGCCCCGACCCATGCCTGGAATCCCGAGGAGCCGTTCCTCCGGACAACGCGCCATCGCCTCGAGGGAGCCGAAACTCCGGAGGAGTTCTTGGCCGAGATCGGCCTCCACCGCCTTCCGGCATCCGGACCCCAGAAGGGCGGTCAGGAGCTCGGCAGTGCCAAGGCATGGGGCACCAAGACTCCAGAGACGCTCCCGTGGTGCGTCCATCGGAGCGGGATCCTGGAGTCCTGTCGGTTCGGCCATCCCCATCTTGTAGCCCACGGGTTCATCCCTCCGACAGAGCCTAAAAATGGGGATCCGAGGCTCGCCCGGCGGAAGGCGATCCACCGCCCGGTCAGCGATCGGCCGGTCCCGTGGCCACGGCCACCCGGGAGTCGGCCGTGCCATAGTAGAGCAGCCAACGGCTCCGGAACGTCACCAGCCCCTCGATGAAGCAGACGTTGCCGACCTGTCCCGTGATCTCATACGGGCGGTCCGGGGTCAGAAAGAACGTGTCGCTCCGCTTGAGGATCCGGGTGGGGTTCTGACGGTCCATCAGGAGCTGGCCCGAGGCGAAGTTGCCCGGGGGCAGCTTCGGATCGCCATTGGTCCTCGCGTTGACGCCATTGTAGAGCAACAGGATGCCGTCCTCGCGGAGCCAGGCCTGTGGGCCCGGTTCGACCAGATCGCTGTCGAACCGTCCAGGTCGGGACGAGACGATCTCCCAGGGCTTGCCTGCGGCGTCCCGGACGACCTCCCAGTTCCTGAGATCCGTGGAGGTCGCGAGGAGGAACTTCGAATCCCGCAGGTACATCCAGTACTTCCCCTGGATGGGCTCGGCGACGAACCGGTCACCCTGTCGCCGGCAGACGATCGATCCACTCTTGGTCCACTCCTCGCGCAACTCTCCCTGGAACGCAGGACCATGCTTCTGCCAGGTGATCAGATCCCTCGAGGTGGCCACCATGAGGCGGGCGGTCTTGCCATCGTAGGCGGTGTAGGTGAGCACAAAGTTCCCCTTGGAGTCCCCGATGACCCGAGGATCTTCACAGCCACCCTGAGCCTCGAAGATCCGTTGGGCATCGTTGTCGGGATAGACGACGGGTCTGTGATGTCGGACGAACCGCAGCCCGTCGGTGCTCGATGCGAGGCCGAGTCGGGAAACGCCCGACTTTCCCTGGGCGCGATAGAGGATCCAGACCTTGCCGTCGTGGACCACGGCCGCCGGGTTGAACACGTGGGATTCCTCCCAGCGGACCCGACCCTCGATGGGACAGTCGAACTCTGAGGCGGCCGTGGGCTCGAGGATGGGGTTGGCCTTGTCCGCCTTGGTGAAGGGGAGGAGCTGCCAGGAGTTGCGGCTGTCAACGGGCTTGGCCCCGGGTGCACCGAGTGGCATGGAGAGGCTGGAGAGGGCGAGGAGGAGAGTCGGGACTCGGATCATGATGGGGTGGTTCCTATCATCCCACCGGGAGGGACGTGAAGGGGGGATCTGGTCCACGGATCGGCGCTCTTGCCTCACCGCGGTGGGCTGTATTGACTCCTTCCGGGCCTACTCTCTGGCCCAATCACCTCATTCGTCCATGAACCTCGCGAAATCCGCCATCCTCAGTCTCTTCGTCGCCACGACCCTGCATGCCGCCGATTCCGGTGGTCCCAGCGAAAAGGATCTGAAGAAGCTCAAGGAGCAGGTCCCGACCACGATTGAAAACTTCAAGAAGGCCGATTCGACCCTCGGGGACTTCTTCACGAAGAGCGTGGGCTACGCCGTGCTCCCGCGCGTCGGGAAGGGGGGCTTCATCATCGGTGGAGCCCGGGGAACCGGCCTCGTGTACGAACAGGGAAAGCTCATCGGTCACGTCGTGATGACCCAGGCCACGGTGGGTGCCCAGATCGGCGGCCAGTCGTTCTCGGAGCTGGTCTTCTTCGAGAACGCCGAAGCGTTGAAGGACTTCCAGAAGTCGGAGACGACGATGAATGCCCAGGTGGGTGCCGTTGCCGCCGGGGAGGGGGCGGGGAAGAATGCGAAATAGACCCAGGGTGTGGTGGTCTTCACGCTGCCCCTGTCGGGACTCATGGCGGAGGCGTCCATCGGGGGGCAGAAATTCCGGTACACCGCGGTCAAGGAATAGCGGTTGGGATGCCGCCGGGCGGATCCTGCATCGTCTGTAAGAGATTCCGTTCCTCCGCCGATTCCCCGGGTGAGGCTGCTCAGATCGAGTCAACCCTCAACCGGGCACGGCAGGCGGTTCCCAATCCCGCTCCGCTTGCCGTGCCCACCCTGATGGGCGGACGGATCCACATCCGCCCCGGATGCCCGACTTGCCGCGGGGTCCGGTCCCGGTCCAGCCTTCCGGGTGCTTCGCATCACCCAGCTCCGCATCGAGGACATCCGGTTCCCCACCTCCCGGGAGAAGGATGGCTCCGATGCCATGAACCCGGACCCCGACTACTCCTCGGCCTACGTCGTCCTTGAGGCGGAATCCGATGGGGGAACCTCAGGCCCTTTTAGGTTCCAGGCCGGCGGACGGATTGAGGGGCATGGGTCCTCCTTCACGATCGGACGGGGCAACGAGGTTGTCTGTGCCGCCATCCGGGCCCATGAGCACCTGTTGGTGGGTCGGACCCTCGATGAGTTTACCGAAAATCCCGGCGCCTTCTGGCGTCACCTCACCCAGGATTCCCAGCTCCGATGGATCGGGCCCGACAAGGGGGCCATCCACCTGGGCCTCGGCGCCATCGTCAATGCCCTGTGGGACCTGTACGCGAAGGTGGAGCAAAAGCCGCTGTGGCGATTGGTGTCGGACTTCTCCCCGGAGGAATTCGTCCGGTGCGTCGACTTCCGCTACCTGACCGATGCCCTCACCCCGGACGAAGCCCTGCAGCTGCTGCGTCGGGTGGAATCAGGCAAGGCGGATCGGATCGTCCGGCTCGAGACGGAAGGCTATCCGGCATACACGACCAGCGCCGGGTGGCTCGGGTATCCCGACGACAAGATCCGACGACTCTGTCGGGAAGCGGTCGCGGAGGGGTGGAGCCACCTTAAGGTCAAGGTGGGTCGGGACCTCCAGGACGACATCCGTCGGCTGGGGATCATCCGCGAGGAGCTGGGGTGGGAGCGGAAGCTGATGGTCGACGCCAACCAGGTCTGGGACGTGCCCCAGGCGATCGACTGGATGCGCGAGCTGGCCCGGTTCAAGCCGTGGTGGATCGAGGAGCCGACCTCGCCGGACGACGTCCTGGGCCACGCCGCGATCGCGGACGCCATGAGGCCTTTGGGGATTGGTGTTGCGACCGGGGAGCACGGGATGAACCGGATCCTCTTCAAGCAGCTTCTCCAGGCCCGTGCGATCTCGTTCTGCCAGATCGATTCCTGTCGGCTGGGCGGGGTGAATGAGAACCTCGCCGTGCTGCTGCTGGCGGCCAAGTTCGGCGTCCCGGTCTGTCCACATGCCGGCGGCGTCGGTCTCTGCGAATTCGTCCAGCACCTCTCCATGGTCGACTTCACCTGCGTGACCGGCACCTGGGACGGTCGGGTCTGTGAGTTCGTCGACCACCTGCACGAGCACTTCGTCGACCCGTGCCGCATTCGCCAGGGGCGCTACCTGGCACCGGTCCGCCCGGGCTACAGCACGGAGATGCTGGCCGAAAGCCGTCGTCGACACCGATGGCCCGACGGGGAGGTCTGGGCTTCAAAGGGCTAGGCCGCGGGGGTTGGGACGTCTCCTTGTGGGCCTCGGGCTCCTGGATTGGGAGCCGGTCCACCCAGAAATCAACCTTGCGGGATGCCTGCGAAACGTCATTTTCCCCGGGTCTGTTGCAATGATCAAAGTCTCTTGGCGTGGTGGATCTTCAGTTGAACGTGGTTCAGTGACGATTTGAAACCCGATGGTCGGGAACAGCCGGACAGAGTCAGGAACCAGACTAGTAAGTAACGTTCAATGAATACCAAACTGTATGTGGGGAACCTCTCGTTCAACACCACTGAGATGCAGCTCCAAGACGCGTTTGCCGCCCACGGCCCTGTGTCCGAGGTCAACCTGATGGTCGACCGCGCGACCGGCCGCAGCCGCGGCTTCGCCTTCGTCACCATGGGCACCGCTGAGGCGGCCCAAGCGGCGATCACTTCGATGCACGGTGCCCGGCTCGACGGCCGTGAGCTGACCGTCAACGAGGCTCGTCCGAAGGAAGACCGTCCGCGCGGCGGCGGCTTCGGCGGCGGCGGCGGTTACGGTGGTGGTGGCGGTGGTGGCGGCCGTGGGGGCGACGGTGGCGGCGGCGGCGGTGGCCGTGGCGGCTACGGTGGCGGCCGTGGCGATCGCTACTAAGTCTCCCCAGTAATCCTCTTCAGAGCCGGCCCGGGTAACTGGGCCGGCTTTTTTGTTCCTGCATCCGCCGGCCCCCGGGATGGGGTTGGTGTCAAACGCCGTGTGGATGCCAAGGAGGCTCCGCTGTCACATCGCTTCCGCAGTCCGTCATCCCTGCCTGGAAGGGGGCGATTGGCCTTGAACCGCAGCACTCCGCGGTATGCCCTTCAGCGTGCTCGCGGTCCGACAATTCCCCATCCTTCTCATTGCCGGAATCCTACTCGTGGCCCGGGTTGCAGCCGTGGCCGACGCATCGGAGGGGACCCGGCGTGGCATCCGGGCTGGAAACACCAACGACCTTGAGGCGGATCGATTCTTCGAGGGGCCGATGGTGGAGTTCGACCTCCGCCTGACCCCTGAGGCCGAGCAAAGCCTCCGTGAATCCCCTCGGGAATATGTCCGGGCCGAGATCGGGGTCGGCGGACGGACCTACCGGGATGTCGGGATTCACATCAAGGGCGCACGCGGCAGCCGGCGGGACATAGGCGGGAAGCCCGCACTCACCCTCAACTTCGACAAGTTCACCGAAAACCAGTCCTTCAGGGGACTCGACAAGATCCACCTCAACAATTCCATCCAGGACCCGTCCTTCCTGAACGAGGCCATCGGCAGCGGCCTGTATCGTCGTGCCGGCCTGCCTACCGCGCGGTCCACCCATGCACGGGTCCGTATCAATGGACGGGATCGTGGGCTCTACGTCGTTAAGGAGGGGTACGACACCCTGTTCCTGAAGCGCCACTTCCCGGCCGACTCGAAGAAGCCGGGTAACCTCTACGACGGCGGGTTCCTGCAGGATGTCACCGACGCGCTCGAGAAGGATGCCGGCAAGGGGCCTGACGACGGCAGCGACCTGCTGCGCCTCGCCGAGGCTGCGGAGGCACCCCTCGCCGATCGACCCCGTCGACTGGGGCAGGTCCTCGACCTCGACCGGTTCCTGACCTTTGTCGCCGGACAGGTCCTCACCGACGACTGGGACGGCTATCCCCGGAAGGGCAACAACTACCGCCTCTACATCCCACCCGACGGCCGAGCGGTCTTCATTCCCCATGGAATGGACCAGCTGTTCCGGCAACCCCACTCGTCGATCGACCCGGAGTGGGGCGGTCTCATGGCGGTGAGTGCCTTCGAGATTCCAGAGCTCCACACCCGTCTCCGGGCCCGCCTCGCCGAGATGTTGTCCCAGCACTTCACCGTCACGATCGTCTCGAACCAGATCCAGCAGATCGTCACCCGCCTGGAGAAGGGCTTCGAGAAACGGCCTCCCGCCGAGTGGTCCTACCTCCAGGGGGAGATCCGAAAACAGGAGCAGCGGATCCTGCAGCGACTCCGGAGTGTCGACCGCCAGCTACAGGGATCCGTCGCCAATGCCGATGCAGCACCTGTCCCTTTGGGAGCTCTGGCCTGGAATCCACGCACCCAGTTGGGCACGGCCGTCCACGAGATCACCGGCACCAGTCCGCTCCGGAGAACCCTCCGGCTCGAGGCCACCTCCCCGGAGACCCTGGCCTCGTACCGGGCCGTGGCCCTCCTCGAGCCGGGTACCTACACGCTCGTCGGCGACCTGAGGGTCGAGGGCATGACGGGGGAGATCGGTGCCGTGCTGCGGGTCAGCGGGATGCGCCGTGTCCGTGGACTCAACGGCACGCGGGACTGGACCCGGATGCGGTGCGACTTCTCCGTCGAGGAGGGTGGCGCCGTTGAGATCGTTGCCGAAATTGCCGCTGATGCTGGTAAGGCCTGGTTCGACCTCGGCTCCCTGAGGGTCCAGCCCCGTTAGAGCGGGTACCCGGTCGGCATCCGCCTCCCGACCTTCCAGGCGCCGAGAACACCCACCGCGGTTTTGGTCTCTAACCCGCCATGTTGCGGGTCTGCCCGAGGACCGGCGCCAGGACGGCAGCATGTGACGCGTGGCGACGTTGGATGGACCCGCAGACGTGCTCGCAGAGGGTCAGGATTCCTGGATCTCCAACGTAGTAGATCACCCGGAGCCCTTCCTTGCGCCGCCCCAGGATGCCGGCATCCGTCAGGGTCTGGAGATGCCGGGATGTGTTGGCCTGGCCCAGACCCGTCCGGTCCATCAGCTCCGTCACCGACAACTCCCCACCCAGGAGTTCATCGATTCCAAGCTGACCCCCTTAGTGGTGGTCGCCTCGGTGCTGCTCGGCGCCTTCGCCGTGTTGATGCTCCCACGGGAAGAGGAGCCCCAGATCAAGGTGCCCATGATCGATGTTCTGGTCGCCATGCCAGGGTTCTCGGCCCGGGAAGTCGAGGAACGCGCCACACGGCCGATGGAAAAGCTCCTCTGGGAGATCCCCGGTGTGGAGTACCTCTACTCCCAATCCCACGAAGGACAGGCCCTGACTATTGTCCGGTTTAAGGTCGGCTCGGATCCCGATGCCAGCCTGGTCCAGGTCACTGAGAAACTCCGGGCCAACTTCGACCGCGTACCCCATGGCGTGGCCTTCCCCCTGATCAAGCCCAAGTCCATCGACGACGTCCCTATCCTCGCGCTGACCTTCCACAGCACCCGCTACGACCACCTCGCTCTGCGCCGGCTTGTCGCGCAGGTCGATGACGTCGTGAAACAGGTTCCGCTGGTTGCCGAGACCAGCGTGATCGGTGGAGCCCGACGGGAACTCCGGATTCTCCTCGATCCCGTCCGCCTCGCCTCCCGCGGCCTCAGCCCAGCCGGTTTGATCCCCATGCTGCGGCAGGCCAACCGCCAGTTCCGCAGCGGCGAACTCGTCTCCAATGACCAGTCCATGGTCGTCGAGACCGGTGGATTCCTCCGGACTGCCGAGGAGGTGGGCACTGTCGTCGTCGGGATCGCCCAAGGTCGGCCCATCTATCTGCGCGAGGTGGCCGACGTCGTCGATGATGCTGAGGAACCCTCGAACTATGTCTGCTTTGGGGATGGGCGAGCCTCCCACGCCGAGGGCAAAGAATCGCGCCTGGGAGAGCAACCCGCGGTGACATTGGCCGTCGCCAAACGTCCCGGGGCCAATGCCATCTCGGTGGCTGAGGACGTGCTCAGGAAAGTGGAGGGACTCCGTGGAACCCTCATCCCGTCCGATGTCACCCTGAGCATCACCCGCCACTACGGCGAGACAGCAGCTGAGAAGTCGAACGAACTGCTGCTCCACATGGGCATCGCCGTTGTCAGCGTCTCAATCCTGATCTGGCTGACCCTCGGCTGGCGCGAATCCGGCATCGTCGCCGTCGCCATCCCCGCGACCCTCGCCCTGACCCTGCTGGTCTTCTACCTCTATGGGTTCACCCTGAACCGTATCACCCTCTTCGCGCTGATCTTCAGCATCGGCATCCTCGTCGACGACGCGAGCGTGGTCGTCGAGAACATCGTCCGACATTTCCACCTGCCCGGAAACCAAGGCCGCCCTTGGAACGCTATCGCGGTCGAGGCCGTCAGCGAGGTCGGAAATCCCACCATTCTTGCCACGTTCGCTGTCATCGCCGCCGTCCTTCCAATGGCCTTCGTGGGTGGGTTGATGGGCCCCTACATGCGCCCGATTCCCATCGGTGCCAGCGCCGCGATGTTCTGGTCGCTGTTGATCGCCTTCATTGTCACCCCCTGGGCCAGCATCCGGATGCTGCGCTGGGCGAAGGGGGAGTCCCGCCTGGCCGCCCTCCACTCTGGCGAGCACGGCGCACACGAGGACGTCCTGACCCGCTTGTAACGGCGGGTGATGAACCCGCTGCTGCATCATCTCGGATGGCAGTGGGCGTTCCTCGGGATCATCACCGTCCTACTGCTCGGGGCGATGGCGACCGTTGGCATCGGCTGGGTGAAGGTGAAGATGCTGCCGTTCGACAACAAATCGGAGTTCCAGGTCATCCTGACGATACCCGAAGGCAGTTCGCTCGAACGCACCGCCCGGGCGGCCCGCGAGATGGCGGCCGCGATCCGGCAGGAGCCCGAAATGACCGACTACCAGATCTACGTGGGCGTCGCGTCGCCGTTCAACTTCAACGGCCTGGTGCGTCATTACTTCCTCCGTCGCGGTGCCAACGTGGCGGACATCCAGGTGAACCTCGTCGACAAGCACCTCCGCGCCGCCCAGAGCCACGACATTGCAAAACGTGTCCGGCCAGCGGTCGCCGCAATTGCCGAACGATTCGGAGCCCGGGTCGCGGTGGCGGAAGTCCCACCTGGACCGCCAGTCCTTCAGACCCTCGTCGCAGAGATCTATGGTCCGACCGAGGACGCCCGGATGGAACTCGCCGGCAAGGTGAAGGAGATCTTCCGCACGACTCCTGGGGTGGTGAACATCGACGCCTATGTCGAGGCCGACCAGCCCAAGACCCGGTTCATCATCGACAAGGAGAAGGCCGCGCTGCACGGGATCAGCGCCGAGACGATTTCCCCGACGCTCCGTATCGCGGTCGGTGGGGAGTCCGTGGACCTGCTGCACATCCCCCAGGAGAAGGACGACGTGAACCTGGTGCTCCAGCTCCCGCGTTCGGCCCGGACCCGACCCGAGGATCTGCTGGCGCTCCGGGTCCGCAGCGGGGATGCGAATGCGCTACCCGAGCCGGGAACCCAACTCTCCGGCCCACCGTTGGTCCCACTCCGGGAACTGGTCCGGCTCGAGACCGGCATCGCCGACAAGAGTCGACATCGGAAGAACCTCATGCCGGTGACCTACGTCATCGGCGATGTCGCCGGCGTGGTCGAGAGCCCGGTGTACGCGATTGCCGAGATGAACCGGAAGCTGGAGGCATTGTCGCTCGAGGGATCGAAGACGACCGGAGTCACGGTCTACAACGCCTCGATGCCGTTCACGGACGCCCAACCCGCGATGAAATGGGATGGGGAATGGCACATCACCCTCGAGGTGTTCCGGGACCTGGGCCTGGCATTCGCTGCCGTGTTGGTCCTGATCTATCTGTTGATGGTCGGGTGGTTCCGGTCGTTTCTGACCCCGCTGATCGTGATGGTCGCGATACCGTTCTCACTCGTCGGCATCCTGCCGGCCCACGGGGCCATGGGGGCATTCTTCACGGCGACGTCGATGATCGGCTTCATGGCCGGTGCGGGGATTGTGGTAAGGAATTCCATCATCCTGGTGGACTTCATCGAGCAGCGGATCCGCGAGGGTCTACCCCTCGACCAGGCGGTGGTCGATGCAGGCGCAGTCCGGTTCCGTCCGATGGTCCTGACTGCTGCGGCGGTGATTGTCGGCGCGGCAGTGATCCTGGCCGACCCATCTTCCAAGGCCTGGCGATCTCCCTGATGGCGGGCGAGGTGGCCTCGCTCCTCATCAGCCGCATGGCGGTGCCGATCCTCTACTTCATGGCCAGCCGGCGGCAGCAGCCGGCGGCATAGACGATTACGGGAGCAGTCCGTCAGCGAGGACCCCTACCTGCCTCACCAGTCCGTCCAGGACGGCATCAGCCAGCTCCATCGGAAAGTTCTTCGGGATTTGTCTCCGCACGGTGCCGACAACCGCGGGTGTCTGGTCCACGAGATCGGCCAAAAGGGGTGCGCCTTCGTTTTCGGTGGATGGCCCAGCCGGACTCGATGCCGGAGGCATCCTAGCAGACAGCCGGTGGTTGAGCGTAGCGACACCACCGGTCACAGGGTCCAGAGGCCTTGCATCCCGGCAGGGATGCCAGCCACGCCGGGATGCCGACCAGGCCCCGTTGTGGTTCCTCGGCAGGGGCTATCTTGACGGGGCTGGAACCCCGGAGGGGTGCTGGAAGATCCTGGGGCGTCGGACTCCGGTGGTGTCGTTGCGCTCAACCACCGGCCACTCGCTTTGATCCTTCCGGGATCGACCGGGTCGCCCCTGCGGCGTCCATCGACTTCGCAACCACTGAAAACAGCGAAGAACCCCAAAAGGAAACCTCGGACGAGACGTTTCTTGTCGGGCGATGAACGGCGCCTCTGCCCCCGCTGCCAAGCCCAGCAAAGATTCGGGGTCGGGTCCTTGATAAGCCAAGGTGGGGTTGAGCCGCCGCGGTCGGAGCGAAGGGTTGGGTGCCGGATTCCGCCTCAGGTGCTGCATCCATCTTCCCGAGCCAACCTCGTTCGTGGACTCTTCAGCAGATGGACGAGCACCTCTACATCCATGGGACGGGCGAGGCCGAGCAGCATCGTCTGATCCGGCAGGCGAACTTTCTTCGGGATCTGATTCTCGACGGCTTCGTGCCAGGCCCAACGGATCGGGTGCTCGAGATTGGCTGCGGTGTCGGAGCCGTCCTGGGTCAGCTTGCCAAGGTCCATCCCAGCCTGCGATTGGCCGGGGTGGACATCGCCGAGGCACAGATCCGAACTGCACAGGGCCATCTGCAGTCCCTCGGGCTGCAGGCCGACCTTCGGGTCGCCGATGCCACGCGCCTGCCCTGGCCGGAGGATTCGTTCGATCGCGTCGTCCTGGTATGGGTGGTGGAGCATCTGAAGGATCCCATGGCCGTGCTGCGTGAGGCCCTCCGGGTGTTGCGACCGGGAGGAACGATCCATCTGACCGAGACCGACTACGCGACTCTCCGGACCTCCCCGCCAGACCCCGTCGTGCGGGAATTTCTCGACGCGTTTGTCGCCCACTTCAATCGGTTCGGCGATGCGCATGCCGGCCCCCGAATCGGACCGCTTCTCGAGCGGGTCGGATTCGTGCGGGTCGAGAATCGGATGCGGGGAATCCATCGCTGGTGTCCGAGCGGGCGGGAGGAGGTCTATTCGTTCTGCAACTACCTGCTCGAGTTCATGAAGCCGGAATTCGCCGCCTTGGCCTCACAGCCGGGGGTGGATGCTGGACGACTTCGAGAGGGTATGGATCGATTCGAACGCTTGGCTGCTCTGGACGAAGCCTCCATTAGCATCTCCACCTACAAAGGGTTCGGACGAAAGCCCTGATGCGAACTGGATGGAGAAGCCTCTTATGGCTGTAAGGTTCAAGGTTCAGGGTCAGGTCATCCGTCCGAGGTGAGTGTCACTTAACGCAACTCGCCTTCCCTAAGGACGACCCGGCCTACCAAGCGCTCTGACTGATGACCTGACTCTCCTGTTTGAGCCGGCCCGCGGGGGGCTTCCGCCTGTCAGCCGGCGAGGGTCGCGAGTAGCGAACGCAGTTCCTCGTCGACCTGCGCCGGGTTCTCCAGGGTCTGGGCGATCTCGTCGTGGAGCAATTCTCGATAGCGTTTACGCAGGCGGTGGACGGCCACACGCAGTGTGCCTTCCTCCAGTCCGAGCTGTTTCGCGGCTTGGGCGTAGGGAATAGCGTCCTGTCCCACGGTGAGGAACCCCTTGGCCTGCGCAAACCGGCAGGCTTTGCCGTCGCGGGAGCACTCGTCGGCCAGCCGGGTGATCACCCGGTCGAGCAGCGCCAAAGCCCACTCGCGGTCGAACTGGCATTCAGGATTCTCCGGGGCCGGCGGATCTATGTGGAAACGGTCATCCGCGTCCTGCCATTTCAGAGACAGGTGTTCGGCGTTGCCGCCGCGCTTTTGTGCCTGGGACCTGTCCCAGTCGTTGGAAAGGAAGTGCTTCAGCGAGGCCAGCAGAAAGGCGCGGAACCTGCCGCGCTCGGCCGCAAGTCCTTCGAGGTAGTTCTTTTCCAGGAAGCGGGCGAAGAAGGCCTGCACGAGATCCTCCGCGTCCTCCTTCGACTTTCCCTACCGGCGGATGAACGCGTAGAGTGGATACCAGTAGGTCTGGCACAGCTCGGCCAACGCGCGGTCGGAGTGCGGCGAAGACTTGCGCCCGGCCGACAGCACCATCGTCCAACGCGTGGTGACGAAAATGTCCCGCGGGGTGGTGGACGATTCGGAGTGCATGGGCACAGAAGATAGGAACAGCGAAGGAAGAATCGAAAAAGCCGGAAAGCAGGAGGAAACCCAGCTCATTCCTTTTTCTGCTTTCCTGAATTCCAAATTCGAAGCCCTACGTTTTCCGCGCCTTCGTTGTTCTACAAAAACTCTTACTGTCAGCGCGAGATGTTGGCGGGCGGCAGTCGAACTCCCTCAAACTCCACCCACTCCAGCGGACATGCTTGCGCCCGAAACTCGTTCACCTGATCGAGCCCGCTAAGGCCATTGAAGACATAGGTAGCAGTCACGACAGAGCCATTGGTTACCGAACTGTCGTGTTCGCCAATGAATTCGAAGGGGAATGGCTTACTTGCGGCTGCGACGGCCCGGAGATTCCAACCGGGGTAGTTGGTCCCGTAAACGATCGTCATTTGCAGCCCTTTCGCGCCCACTGCGGCGGTATGTATTTTGAGGTCACGAGGCGAGCGGTTTTTGGGATCCAACGAAACCACTTTTTCCCCCAGAGGGTCGTAAGACTGGATCGTCTGCCATTCCCCCATGGCCAACCCGACGCGGAAGGACACCGCCTCGACCGAATCCGGCCACACAACCTGCACCGGCGTTGCTGCGGGAGTCCCATCACCGCCTCGAAAATAGAAGTTGCCACCCACCTGGCTGCGGAGCGCCTGGGGAAATTCATATTCCTCACCTGCGTCCGGATGTTCGAGACCTGTAATCCTGAACACCAAATCGAACCGTCGCCCGGGGGATGCAGCAAGCTCAGCTCCGTAATTGATTGCCCCGTCAAAGTCCGCAGCAGGCGTATTGTCCGGGCGCATCCACGCCTCGCTGTTGGCAGCTCTCAGCGCCAGCAAAGATACCCTTCGACCATTGGATACATCGCCGTACAGCGTGTGTGTGCGTGGATCCAGCTTCGCCTTCAGGGCCGGTTTGACTCCGGAATCGACGAGCCATGTCTTCAGGTAGTGGCTGCCGAGGGTTAAGGCGAACAGCCCGGCGAGCATGAGCGTGTCGTGCCAATAGGGAAACCCGTGGCGGGGAGCGAGCACCACGGTGCCGTTGGCCGGGCGCGGCTGTTTGTTGTCCCACGGCTGAGTCAGTGTCCGGCGGATGCCCCACATCACCGTGAGGCCGCCGGCCAACCAGACCAGCCAGGCCAGGGCATGCTCAGTGCCGTCCAACCAACGCACGATCTGGTGCGCGAGCGTGGCGACGATCATGGTGACGAACACCGCTTTCAGCGCTCCCTGGAAGTTCACCTCGCGCTCACCGTCGCGCTCGGTCACGACGGGAATGCCGAGCCATTTGAGGTAACGCACGCCGGGCTTCAATGCGTCCTCATCGGATTCGTCGGCCGCGTCCCCGCCCACCGTCGCTTCTGCGGGAGTGCCCACGACCGTGGCCACGCGCTGCTTCACCTCACTGGCCTGCTGGTAGCGGAATTCGGGATCGTTTTCCAGGGCGCGCAGGACGATCTCGTCGAACCGCACATCCACCTGCACCTTGCGCGAGGGCGGGGCAAAGTTGCCCAGCGGCAGGTCGCCGGTGAGCATCTCGTAGAACACCACGCCCAGCGCGTGGATGTCCGCCCGGTGATCCACCGCAAGCGGGCGTTTCATCTGTTCGGGCGCCATGTAGTGAGGCGTGCCCATCACCTCGCCCTCCACGGTGAGGCGCGCTGCTTCCGGATCAAGCCTGAGGATCTTCGCGAGGCCGAAGTCGGCGATCTTCACGCGGCCCTTGCGGTCCAC
Organism: Verrucomicrobiales bacterium; assembly: GCA_005801385.1. Classification (GTDB taxonomy): domain Bacteria; phylum Verrucomicrobiota; class Verrucomicrobiia; order Limisphaerales; family UBA9464; genus UBA9464. The sequence goes on from SYEM01000292.1 coordinate 17,360, forward strand.
GAGCACGTTTTCAGGTTTGATGTCGCGATGCACGACACCCTCGTCGTGGGCGTATTGGAGAGCGTCGCAGATCTGAGGAATGATCTGGAGCGCTTGGCGTGGCGAAAGCCGGCCGGCCTGTTCGAGCTGGCGGAGGTTTGGGCCATCCACGAACTCCACAAGGAAGTAGTTCCATCCGTCGGCCTGCCCGAACTCATGCACGGTGACGATGTTCGGATGGTTCAGACGGGCCAGCGCACGGGCCTCGCGGTTGAAGCGTTCGGTGAAAGTTGCCCCGCCGTCGGCGTCCACCGGCAGGACCTTCAGGGCGACGAAACGGCCCAGCGCGGGCTGCTGCGCCTGATAAACGGCGCCCATGCCACCTGTGCCGAGAAGCCGTAGGACCTCCAGTTGGGGAAAGAGCGCGGCGATCTCGGCCAGCGGCGGCGGCTCAAAGCGCGTCCGTGGTCCCACTGCGCCGGATTCGGTCTCGGCACCCTGCGCCAGCAGGCATGCCGGGCAAAGTCCGGCGGGTGCTCCCGTCGGCATCGGACGGGAGCAGGTGGGGCAGTGGGTGGGGGATCCGGCAATCACGGAAGTCTTCAAGGCTGTTAATCCCTTTCTAATAGCCTCAGAAGGATTTTTAGGAGGGTGTTACCGAATCGAGGGTCAGGTCATCTGTGCGCACGGTCTCTGACTGATGACCTGACCCTCAGACCGTTCTCCGTCTCAATCCCCATTCGGTGCCGGTTCGCGACCGATGGCTTCCACCGGGCAGCCTTCCATTCCCTCGATGGCCCGGGCTACTTCTTCGGGAGCCTCGGGCTGGTGGTGGACGATCGAGTATCCGATGTCGTCATTCCGACGGTAGATTTCCGGTGCTGCTACCCGGCATAGATCGCAGTCGATGCATGCGCTGGTGACATAGAATTGTCCGGGGACGTTTTCCCTGAGCCGTTCACTGGGTGTAGCCATTTGTTTCCTGACCTTTTCCGCCGAACCCGTACGCCGTTGTGGCGTGCATCTGATCCGGCCGAAGGAAGGAAGATCCATGGACCTCAATGGTGCGTGAAATGCATTACTTCAATTAGACTGATACTCTGAGTGAATGAATGAGTTTCTCGCCACTGTTCCTTTCGACCTCTACGAGCTGAGCCTGTTCCAGCTCGTCGCGGAGAATGGCAGCTTCACCAAGGCCGGACAGAAAGCCCGTCTCACCCAGAGCGCGATCACCCGCCAGATCCGGGGCGTGGAGGAGCAGCTGGGTGTCGCGTTATTCGAGAGGACCACGCGGCATGTCAGCCTCACCGAAGCCGGAAAACTTCTCTACACGAAGTCCAAGCCCATCCTCGCTTCGGCTGAGGAGACCCTGAAACAGATCCAGCAGGACTTTCATCTCGTGCCCAAGACGCTGCGGGTGGGCGTTGCCCGCAGCATTGGGCTGGCCTACTACGCGGGCTTTTTCTTCGCGTTCCGGCGCAAGCTTCCCGAGGTGCAGCTCCACGTCGTGCAGCTGACCAGCCGAGAGATTCTGGAAGCGGTGGAGTCGCGGTCATTGGATGTTGGATTGCTGTCGCCGCCCCGGCGACTACCCCGGGCCTTGGTGGCCACACACCGGTTCGAAGACGAGTTCGTCCTCGTGACGCCGCCGGATCGTCCGCTGGCCGGAGCCGTTGGCCAGACGTCCCTGAAATCGTTGCGCAAGTCTTTGCTGGCCGAGCGTTGGCTGCTCATCGATCACCGAGGCGAAACCGGCCGGGCGTTGCGGTCATGGCTTGAGGCGCAGGGGTTACCCGTCGAGCCAGCCATGGAACTGGACAGCTTCGATGTCATAGTGAATCTCGTCTCGCTGGGGCTTGGGGTGAGCTTCGTACCGCGCCGAGTACTTGCCTTGTATGGAAATCGACGCCGGGTGGGACGCGTCCGCGTCAAACCGCAGTTCATCAGGGAGCTGGCCGTGGTTGTACGCAAGAATCGGATCCATCCCGAGCCGCTCGCGTCCTTCATTGAGGGCATTCTCTTCTGAAGCCGATCCGGTTTGCCCCGATAAAACTCGGAAGAAAGCATAAAGACAATTGGGGACCTATTGGGACCCACATAAAACAACGGGTCGAGGGTCAGGTCCTCTGTACGCACTACCAAAGTCTCCATGTCGCTGAACGAGCCACGACAGACCTGTCCCCGATGCCATCGACCGGCATCGGTCTGCTGGTGTACTGGACTCGTCCCCGTTGAGACCTCCACCCGCATCGTTTTTCTCCAGCACCCTCGGGAATCCCGTGTCGCCATTGGAACCGCGCGGATGGCCCATCTGGGACTCCGTCAGAGCGAACTGCATGAGGGCATCGAATTCTCAGGGCATCCACGGATCGAGGAACTCCTCGTCCAACCAGGCACGGCACTCCTGTTCCCAGGTCCCGGAGCGGTTTCCCCGGAAACCTTAGCCGTCCCACCAAGGACTCTGCTCGTGATCGATGGAACCTGGCCCCAGGCGCGCAAGATGATGGCGCTCAACCCTTCGCTGGCGGCACTGCCACGGATTGGGTTCCTGCCGCGGCGACCCGGCAACTATCGGATCCGACGAGAGCCCAACCGTCATTGCGTCGCCACGATCGAAGCCGTGGTCGAGGTGCTGTCGGTCTTCGAACGGGATCCAGACCGTTTTGTTCCTCTGCTTCGGGCCTTCGACGGCATGGTGGATCGTCAAATCGCCGCCAAGGCGGCTCGGACGGAGCCGGTCCGACGCCGACTCCGCACCGCCGCCCCGTGGTGGGAGAGTCGTGCCATGCCGGATTTGGAACGGATGTGGCCTGACCTTGTCATGGTCGCCGCCGAGGCCAATGCGCATCGTCGCGACAGCGGTATCCCCGGCTTGCCGGAACTGATCCAGCTCGCAGCGGTCCGCGCTTCAACGGGTGAGGTCTTCCACGCCTTTCTCACTCCACGTCGTCCTCTGGCTCCTTGTGCGGCCGCGCACCTCGAGGTGTCGGCCGGGGAAATCCTCGGTGGACGTGCGGTCCCGGATGTTCTGGAGGCATGGAACCGGTTTCTGAGTCCGGCGGATCGTCTGGTCGTCTGGGGTGGTTTCGCCGAGGAACTGCTCGCGCAGGAGGGGTGGAGCCCCGAGCAGCCTCCCATCGACCTCCGGTTAGTCGCCGCCCACCGGCTCAAGCGTCGTCCAGGCTCCGTGGATGCGGCCGCGCGGGCACTGGCTGGGGATCCGTGCGAACCGTGGCTGGCTCCGGGCCGCGCAGGCCGTGCGGTGAAGGCCCTCGCGGTCGTGGTGGAGCAGCTCGTCCAAGAAAAGCGGAGCGCCAATCCGCGCATCCGGGAGCTCCATGGGTAGAGGGCGGTTTCCAGCGCGGGTGGCCAACCTGGTCTTCGGCGGGGTGTTCCTCTCCGTGGGACTGCTGTTCCTCGTTTTCCTGGTGTCGGCCGCGGTCGAGACGATCCACTTGCGCCTGCAGCCACCGATCGAGTTCCGGGTGGTCCGGACGGAAATCGTTCCCGAGGATCTGGGGCGCCCCGGCTTCAACCTGGTGATCCACTTCCAACGACCCGGTCGCAGTGAGACACCCTGGAACGAGCTCCACGACATCGACTATCGGGAACTGTTCCTCATCCAACAGACGCTTCCCCCCGGCACTCCGGTGGTGGGGCGTCGGCTCACTCCCGATGCGCCGGAGCGCCTGGACCTGTGTGAAAACGGCGGGCGGGTGCTGGTCGGAGTGCCGGGGTTCTTGGCGGTACCGCTGGTGTTTGTGGTCGTGGGAGGGCTGGCCATTGGGTATGCCTTCACCGGTGGGGAACCGATCCCCAAGAAGACCACCAAAACCCCTCCATGGATGTTGATTCTGGGCGGCGTGATCCTGCTGGCGGTTGGCATGGTGCCAGTGACCGCCTTGGGACTGCTTCCGATCCGAGACTCGATCCGCACGCGGGACTGGGTTCCAACCCCGGCGACGATCGAACTGTCGCGTACCATCGTTTCCCGGTCCTCGAAGGGGCGGCGCAGCTATCACCCTGAAATCCTCTACCGGTATTCTTGGAAGGGAGCCACCCACCGATCGTCTCGGATCGGAGTCGCGGAGAAGCGATCGGAGTCAGGAACCCGGAGGTTCGTCGCCGACCATCCGGTGGGTGCGGCCACGACCTGCCTCGTGAATCCTCAAGATCCGACCGAGGCCGTTCTGGAGCGTTCCCTGTCGTGGTGGATGCTGCTGGGCCTGGCTTTCTGCGCTTTCCCCGTGCTTGGACTGATGGTGATGCGCGCAGGTTGGCGGGCCCGACGGGCGGCGCGTATCGGGCTCAGTCCGAGACGGCCGTGGCGATCCGGCTGATCGTGAAAGCGGTGGTTGCGGCTCAGACTGCGAACTAGGAACCTGTTCAGAGCTTGGAGACGACAGGGCCGCGTTGAGGCCGCTGGATCCACGCCAGGACACTGATGCACCTCCGACTTTTGAGACTATTCCTGGGCTTCGCGGCATTTGCCTGGGGCGTCTCTGTGGTGGTAGTCTTTCTGAGTTGGTCGGCGGCGGTGGAGGCGTTGCGGGGTTTGGGGGCACAGCCGATTGGCTACGATCGGATGCTGGATTACTGGCTTCGGATGGCGTCGGGTGCCTTCGCTCTGGTGGGGTGCTGGTATTTGGTTCTGATGATTTGGCCGCGGAAGTTTCACGCCGCCATCCCCTGGTTCGGTGGATTGATGGTGGTGGAGGGTGTCATCCTGCTGGTTCATGGACTGCGGCTCTCACTGCCGCCGTTTCCATTCTACGCCGACACGTTGGCGTGTTTTCTGGGTGGCGGTGCGATCCTTCATCTCTCGCGTCATGCGAGGCCGGATCGGGGTGAACCGAGGTGCTGAGTGATGCGAGGCGGAGAACTCGGCACCGCGATTCTCGCCCCGGGATGGGTGTGCTCCAAAACCGGAGCACCTTGTTTCTCGAGATCCCGGGAACCTGCAGACCCATGAGTTGGGTGAGTGGTTTGACAAGGGCCGTTCTGGGCTAGACTGGGTCTGCTGTATGAAGACTCCCGCTCCTGCCGAAACACCCCCGACCCTGCTTCGGGCTGTCGGAGTCGGTAGGTCCTACGCCGGTCGAGCTGTGCTCAAGGGTGTTTCCTTCGAGCTTCGTGCCGGTGAGCGACTAGCGCTCACCGGGCCATCCGGCAGTGGCAAGACCACCTTGTTGAACTGCCTGGGTGGGGTTGACCGCCCCGACACCGGACGCATCGAATTGGGTGGGGTGGCCCTCGACACGCTCGACGGCGATGCCCTTGCGGCGGTTCGTCGTCGTCGACTCGGTACCATCTTCCAGTTCTTCCATCTGCTCCCGACCCTGACCGCCGCCGAGAACGTGGAGCTGCCACTGCAGCTGAATGGCGTTCCCACGGTGGAGCGGATGGAGCGGGTGCGTCATCTGCTCGAACGGGTCCAGGTCGCTCATCGCGCGGAGGCCCGTCCGGCACAGCTTTCCGGTGGTGAGATGCAGCGCGTGGCCATTGCCCGTGCCTTGGCCCATCGTCCCGAGCTGCTGCTGGCCGATGAACCCACCGGGAATCTCGACTCAAGGAACGGAGCCAACATCCTCCAGCTGCTGCGGGAACTCAGCAGCGAAACAGGAACGGCCCTTGTGCTCGTCACCCATAGCCCCGAGGCCGCCGCCATCTGTCATCGTGAACTGGAGCTGCGTGACGGGGAAATCGTCGGTGAACGGATGCGGTCCCTCGCATGAACCGCAACACCACCAGCGGTTCCGTCCCGTCGGGCGTCCTTCCGATGCTCTGGCTACGTTTCAGTATCCGCCACGCTCTGCAATCCCCGCTCCAGTCGGTCTTGCTCGTGGTCATCCTGTCCCTCGGCGTTGGTGTATTCTTTGCGGTCCGTCTCGCCAATCGGGCCGCGGTGGCAAGCTTCCAGAATTTCACTGACCTGATCACGGCGGAGAGCGATGGCCTGATCGCAGCGCCCTCGGGGATGTTGCCGGAGACGGTCCTGGGTGAATTGCGGGAGGCGTTGAAGGACGAGGCGGTCCAGATCATTCCCGTGATCGAGACGACGGCGACCCTTCCGCGGGTCTCGGACGACGAAGCGATCGGGTCGCGATCGACCTTCCAGGTGCTGGGCCTCGATCTCATTGCAGTCCAGAATCTCGCGGATCGGCGTCCGGCGAACCGTCAATGGCTCGCGAATCCCGGGTCTCCGGCCGGGGGCGAGCCGGACTCGTCGGATCTCCGCGTCCAGGCCCGACGTCTCTGGGAGTCGTTCCGGGATCCCCACTCGGTTTTTGTGAGTCCACGGCTTGCGATCCGGCAGCGTCTGGTCCCCGGTCAGGAATTCCCACTGGTCCTGAATGAGGCCATCGTGCCGCTTCGGATCGCGGGGATCATTCCTACGGATCCGGGCCAGCCGGAGGCGCCGGCCGAGCTGTTGGTGATGGACCTGCCGGCGGCGCAGCGGTGGTCGGGGTGGACAGGACGGTTGAGCCGGATTGAGTTCGTCCTCGAGGAGGGGCCCGATCGCGAGGGTCGATGGCGACGGATCCGAGAGACCCTGGAGCGGTTGGCCCTGCTGGGTCCGGGCGGTATCGCCGTGGGCGATGGGATTTCGTTGGCCCCGCGGTGGCTGGTGGGATCCCCCGCGGACCGTCGTCAGAGCGGCGAGGTGATGACCCGTGCGTTCCGATTGAACCTCACCATCCTGTCCATGCTGGCCCTCGTGGTGGGTGTGTATCTGGTCTTCCAGGCTCTCGATGGAGCCGTGGTTCGGCGGCGTGAGGAGATCGCGATCCTTCGTTCCTTGGGGATTCCTCCGGGTCTGATCCAGCGGGCTTGGCTGGGCGAGGCGGCCCTGCTTGGACTGCTGGGAGGGTCCGTGGGACTTCTGCTGGGATGGATCGGTGCCCAGGGAGCGGTGCGACTCGTGGGCAAGACGGTGAATGCCCTCTACTACGCGACCTCGGCGGAGCAGGCATCGCTCCATCTTGGGGAGGCGGTGTTGGCACTCGTGTTGGCGGTGCTGACCAGTCTTATCGCCGGCTGGCTTCCGGCCCGGGCTGCGGCTGAGACGCCGCCGGCCCAGTCGCTGGGGCGGGGGCATGGGACGACGTTCACCGGTCCGCGCTGGCTGCAACGAACCGATGGGGCGTGGATCCTGGTGGGGTTGGGATTCGCTCTTCTCGTGGTGCCGCCGTGGCGTCCTGAGGCGGGATTCCGGGTGCCGATCGCCGCCTATGGCACAGCCATCTGCTGGACCCTGGCGGCGGGGGTGCTGGGCGGTGCGTTCCTGAAGGGATTGGCGCGGGTTCTGGCGCGACCGGCGCTGCGGGTGTCGCATCAACCGGTGATCCGGCTGGCATTGAGCGTGTTGAGGGAACCTACCGGACGGCATCGGCTGGCGGTGGCTGGATTGGTCTGTGCCGTTGCGATGACGGGAGGCATGGCGATCCTGGTGGGCAGTTTCGACACGACGATGCGGGGGTGGATCGAGCGGACCTTCCAGGCCGACCTGTTCCTCTCGAGCGATGGGGCCCAGAGCGCCTCGACGGAGAACCGGATCTCGCCCGAGACCTGGCGCGGCATCGCGAGTCATCCGGCGGTGGAACGGTCCCAGGTCATCCAGGCGTCGCGGCTGCAGCTCCCGGAGGGGGAGACAATGCTGGTCTCGAGCGACCTCGCCTTCTTCCGGGACTACGCCAAACCGGCCTGGCGTCAGGCGCCGCAGGACGACCGGGTCTTTGACCCCCGCAACAACGGGTCGATGGCTCTCGTCAGTGAGGCCTTCAGCGAACGGTTCCAGAAGGTCCGGGGCGATCGCATCCGGGTGCCGACGCCGGTCGGGATGCAGGACCTCGAGATCGCCGGGGTGTTTTCGGATTACGGGAACGAACGTGGATCGATCCTGGTCGACCGGCCCCAGTTCGTGCGCTGGTTTGGTCACGAGCTCGCCTCGAGCCTGATCCTCGTGTTGCGGCCCGGTTCGGACATCGAGGGGGTCCGTGCGGAATTCAGGTCCCGGCATCCGGGTCTTGCGGTGTTCACCCAGTCCTATCTTCGAGCGGAAGCGCTGCGCATCTTCCGACAGACCTTCGCCATCACCTATGCCCTGGAACTGATCGGGGTCACGGTGGCGGTTGCCGGCCTGGCGTTCACGCTGGTCAGTGTGTTGTGGGAGCGGCGCGGCGATCTGACGACCCTCCGGGCGCTGGGGTTGACGCGCTTCGAGCTGGCGGCTGCAGCGGCGATCGAGGGCGTGGTTACGGCCATCAGCGGTGTGGTGACAGGAATCGTCGCGAGTCTTGGACTCGGATGGGTGCTGATCCATCGGGTCAACCAACAGACCTTCGGGTGGACCCTGGAGACGGATTGGTCTTGGGACCAGTTGCTCCTCCTTGGGCTGATGGTCATTGGTGCGGCGGCGCTTGCCGCGTGGGGAGCGGGACGCTGGGGATCCCGGCTTCCGGCGGAACAGGAGGAATGAACGGATGCGGCATCGTTTCCAGATCTGGCTGGCGGTGATTCTGTGCTGGGCAGCGGTGCCCGGCGCGGTCCTGGCAGCCGAGCCCGTGCAGACGGCTGAGGGCTTCGTGGTGCCGCAGCCGGGGACGCGGTTTCTGTTTCCAAGGGACCACGGAAGCCACCCCGACTTCGCGTTGGAGTGGTGGTACATCACGGGACATCTCACCGAGACAAACGGGATCCGATATGGGTTCCAGGCCACGTTCTTCCGTCGGGCCACACCGAGGACGGAGACGCCGGGTTCCGCAACGCAGGCCTTTGGGGACCAGCAGCTCCATCTGGCCCACATGGCCTTGTTGGAGGTCCAGACGGGGAGGTTCCGCCATCAGGAACGGATCCAGCGCGAGGGGTGGAACGCCTCAACCAGTGTAAACGGACTCGATGTCCGGAACGGCAACTGGTCTCTCCGGATGCTGGAGCCGGTGGCATCGGGCGGCAGGGCTCCGATGGAATTGCGGGGCGGGATCCGGGGTGAGGTGGCCTTCCGGTTCCGGCTCGAGCCCGTGAAGCCTCTGGTGGTGTTCGGGACGAACGGGGTTTCTCGGAAGGCCGTCGAGCCCACGGCGGCGAGCCATTATCTGACGTTCAGCCGACTCCGCGTGTCGGGTGAACTGGTCCTCGACGGGCAGGGTCGTTCGATCCAGGGCGAGGCGTGGATGGACCATGAGTTCAGCTCGAGTCAGCTGGGTCGGGACCAGGTGGGCTGGGACTGGGCGAGTCTGCAGCTGCGGGACGGACGCGAGGTGATGGCGTATCGGATGCGGCGTTCGGATGGCACGACCGACCCGTTCTCGACGCTGGCGTGGGTGGGGCAGGAGGGGGCTGTGTCCCAGGTGGGGTCGGACCGGTTCGGCTGGGAGACGCAGGGGCAGTGGAGGAGTCCAACGACGGAGGCGGTCTATCCGGCTGCAGTGGTCCTCACGGCCGAGGACCCGGTGGACGGTCGGCGGCGGCGGTTTCGGATCGAGCCCCTGGTGGCGGCCCAGGAGCTGACGGGAGCGTTGGGGGGAATCCCCTATTGGGAGGGGGCGTGTCGGGTTCTGGACGAATCCGGTCAGGAGGTGGGGCGTGCCTTCCTCGAGATGACGGGCTACGCGGCTCCGTTGCAGGGACGTCTGTGATCGGGGCGTGGAGGGGGACCTCCGCGGGGATGGGGGCGAGGGGCCTTGAACTCCCAACCTAGGAACGTTCCCAAGATGGACGACCTGTCTCGTCTTGGGTATCGGATCTGGATGAGCTCCCGATCATCCAGGTTCTACCCAATTCTTTTCGCATGGCTCCTGGCCCTTGGTTTGTCCTCTGTCGGGGCTTCGACCTTGGAGAAGGTGGTGCTGCAGGCGCAGTGCGACAATCCGATGGAGCTGGCGGTCCTGACGGATGGGCGCGTCCTGTTCGTGGAACGGTTCGGCAGGGTTCGGATCTGGAAGCCGGACACCGGGCAGACGGTGGTGGCCGCGGAGATCCCGGTCCATGGCAGCATCAATGCCATCATCGCCGGCCAGCAGGACCGGGGCAGCTGGGAGGCGGGGCTGCTGGGCGTGACGCTGGCTCCGGAGTTTCCGAGGACCGGCTGGATCTATCTCTACTATTCCCCGAAAGGCGATGTTCCCGAGAACCGGCTGTCCCGCTTCGTGCTGAAGGGTGACACGCTGGATCTGGCATCGGAAAAATCGTCCTCCGTGTCCCAGTGCAGCGCGACGTGTGCTGTCATGAAGCCGGTTCCTTGGCGATGGATGGGGACGGCAACGTCTTCCTGTCGACGGGTGACAACACCAATCCGTTCCAGAGCGATGGCTTCAATCCCACCGACCACCGACCGGGTCGGTATCCCTTCGACGCCTCCCGGTCCTCCGGCAATGCGAACGATCTTCGTGGGAAGATCCTACGGATCCATCCGGAGCCGGATGGGCGCTACACGGTTCCGAAGGGAAACCTCTTCCCAGCGGGCACCCCTCAGACACGACCGGAGATCTTCGTGATGGGATGCCGCAACCCGTTCCGCATCTCGGTCGACCGTGTGACTGGGATGCTGTCGTGGGGCGAGGTGGGTCCGGACGCCCGAGAGGCCAAGGCGGAGCGGGGCCCGGCGGGATTCGATGAGATCAACCGCACCAGGACCGCTGGCAATTTCGGTTGGCCGTTCCTGATTGCCGACGACAAGCCGTATCGGCAGTTCGACTTCGCCACGGGCGCCTCGGGTCCTGCCCAGGATCCGGCGCATCCGCTGAATCGTTCCCCACTCAACACCGGACCACAGGATCTCCCAGCGGGGCGTCCTGCATGGATCTTCTATCCGTACACGCCCTCGGCGCGGTTCCCGTCGGTGGGGAGCGGCGGTCGCACCGCCTGCGCGGGACCATTTTATCGGTTTGACCCCAAGCTGGCCTCGACCCGGAAGCTTCCGGAGACCTTCGACCAGTCCCAGCTCATCTACGATTGGGAGCGGCGGTGGATTCTGGCCGTAGGGGTCAATCCCGACGGCTCACCGGGATCGATGCAGCGCATGGCCCCGGAGATCGAGCTCAAGCGGCCGATCGAGATGGAACTGGGTCCCGACGGAGCGCTGTACGTGATCGAGTTCGGCAGAGGCTGGGAGAACAACAAGGACGCCCAACTGGTGCGGATCCAGGCGGCGACGGTCCGGTGAGGGCGAAGAGCCCGATCGTGATGCGATGGAGGCCGGTGGGATTGTGGGACGTGGCCGCCGGGGACTGCGCACTGCCCCAGGGGGGCTATTTGATCCCGGCGAGGCGGTCCTTCCAGATCTGGTAGAGGCGGACCGTGGCCTCAACATCGCGGAGACAGTATTCAGCGATCTGGCGGTACTCCCCGGCGGCGAGGAGGTCGTTGACGTCGGCGCCCGTGACTCCCTGGGCCTTGGGGGAGGGGATGCCAAAGGCGCGGCAGTAGAAGTCGAGATTGAACTTCCGTGCGGCACCGTCGCGACCGCTGACGTTGTAGAAGGTGAACTGCTCGGCGAGGTCGCAGTGGGGGTCGGTCTGGTACCGATACCCGAGCCAGTCCTTTCGGGTGATGGGGACGTTCAGCAGCGCGGATCTCAGATAAAGGAACGGCACGTCAAAACCGCGTCCGTTGAAGGTGACGACCTGGTCGTAGCGCTTGGCGACATCCCAAAATGCGGTGAGGAGTTCCTGTTCATCGACCTGTGGGGCGAACTCGACGCCTTCGGGAGTGCAGGACTCCTCCTCGAAGTCCTCGGCCTGGTAGAGGACCTGTCCCTTGCCGGAGTCGGCATTGACCATCGCGATGCAGACGATCTGGGCCGTGAAGGGCCAGAGGTTGAACTGCTGGTAGATCTCGGCGCGGCGCCTGGCCCGGTCGGCTTCGTCGGGGAGCTTCTCTGCCTCCCGGAACAGATACTCCTGCTGAGCCTCGTCGAACTGCTCGAGCGGCATTGCGGAGGTTTCGATGTCGAAGACGAGTCGCGCCATGCGGGGTTTTGTAGCGGGGGAGAGGCTGGAGGGACAGTGTTGAGAACGTTCCGGATTCGGGATCCTTCGAGATCTGAAAAACCGAAGGGCGGGAACCCTCGGGCTACCCTTGAGGTACCCGACGATCCCCGCCCCACTTTGCGACAAGAAACGAAGGGTCTACTTCTTCTTGGCAGCGGCCTTCTTGGCGGCTGGCTTCTTGGCAGCGGCCTTCTTGGCGGCTGGCGTCTTTGCTGGTGCGGCTTTTTTCTTAGCGGGCATTCCTCTCACCTCCCATCCGTCGTGTTCCCGACAAGGATGTCCCTCTAAGATTTATTGCGAGGACAACGGGGAACACGTTGGCGTTTTGTATCGAAGCGCCGCGAGTGCACGCCAGCGTTTTCTCGCTTTGCATCCATTTTTCGGTGCGGGATGCGCTCTCTTGCCTGGGTTCGACGCGTGCCTAGTCTTGACCCGAAACTGATGTCTGCCGACTCCACAGCACCATTGACGCCCATGATGGCGCAGTATCGGCGGATCAAGTCGGAGCTGCCGAGGGATGCGCTGCTGCTGTTCCGGCTTGGCGACTTCTACGAGATGTTCTTCGAGGATGCGCAGGCGGGTGCGCAGCTCCTGAATCTGGCGCTGACCCAGCGCAATGGCATTCCGATGTGCGGTCTGCCCTATCACGCCGCGAACGGATATCTCGGGAAGCTGCTGCGCCATGGCCGCAAGGTCGCCATCTGCGACCAGACTGAGGAACCCCGTCCAGGCAAGCTCGTCCAGCGCGAGGTCACCGCGATCCTTTCGCCGGGCACCCATTTCGATGAACGGCTCCTCCAGTCCGACCGGAACAACTTCCTCGCGGCGGTCTGGAACTCGGGTGGCGTCTATGGCCTGAGCTGCGTGGATCTGACGACCGGGGACTTCCGTGTGACCGAACCCGACAGTCCAAAGTCCCTGCTGGCTGAACTCGAGCGGCTCAGGCCGGCCGAGGTGATTGTTGCGGCGGAGGACGCCCGGCTGAGGGCGCTGTTGCTCGGGGTGGAGGACGCGGATCCCGCCTCTGATCTCCGGACCTCCACAGGAGCCCAGTGCGTCGGATATGAGGGCTGGGTGTTCCGACCGGAGACGGCGTTGTTCACCCTGAAGGACCACTTCAAGGTCGAGTCCTTGGATGGATTTGGTCTCAGGCAACGGGACACGGCGGCCGGGGCGGCCGGGGCCGTGCTGCACTATCTGGTGCATCACCTGCGGCGCGACGTTTCCCATCTGACGCGTCTGACCTTCTATCAGGTGGCGGACTACCTGGTCCTCGACTCCATCTCGTTGCGGAACCTCGAGATCCTGGAGCCTCTGCATGGCGATGGTTTGCGGAACACGACGCTGTTCGGGGCGCTGAATCGGTCGGTGACGCCGATGGGCGCGCGACGGCTGCGGGATTGGCTGACCCAGCCCTTGGCCTCGGTGCATGCGATCCGGCACCGACAGTCGGCCGTGTCGTCGTTTCTGGATCATCCGGGTGGACTCGAGGCGTTCCGGGCGCGGTTGCGCGAGGTCCGGGATCTGGAGCGGACGCTCGCCCGGCTGAGTCTGGGCTCGGGCAACGCCCGTGACCTCGTGGTGCTGCGACTCGGTCTGCATCAGCTTCCGGATCTGCGCCAGACCCTGGCCCGGATCCCGGGCCTCGGGCCTCAATCCGGTGCCGAGGAGCCCTCGCTCCTCGAACAACTCCACGCCGGATTGGTCGAGCAGCCGGCGCTGATCGAGCTGTTGGAACGCGCGATCGTCGACGAACCACCGCTTGCGGTGAAGGAGGGTGGGCTGATCCGGGACGGATTCAGCGAAGAGCTCAACGAGATCCGGTCGGCATCCCGAGGTGGCAAGGACTGGATCGCGAAGCTCCAGCAGGACGAGGCGGCCCGGACGGGCATCTCGTCTCTCAAAGTCGGGTTCAACTCGGTGTTTGGCTATTTCATCGAGGTTACCAAGGCGAACCTCGCCAAGGTGCCTCCGGAGTACATCCGCAAGCAGACCGTGGCCAATGGGGAGCGCTTCATCACTCCGGAGCTCAAGGCGATGGAGTCAAAGATCCTCGGGGCCGAGGAACGGGCGACCAAGCTGGAGTACGAGCTCTTCCTCCGTGTCCGGGAGGAGGTCCTGGGCCAGCTGAAGGAGATTCAAGGCACGGCCGCGGCCCTGGCGCAGCTCGATGTGCTATCGACCTTCGCCGAGACGGCGCGTCTGCACCGACATGTCTGTCCGGAGGTCGGGGACTCGGGGGTTCTGGAGATTCGGGAGGGTCGGCATCCTGTACTGGAGCAGACGCTTCCCGACGGCCGATTCGTGCCGAACGACGTACGGTTGGACGTGGAGCGGGAGCAGATCGCGCTGATTACGGGACCGAACATGGCCGGAAAGAGCACCTACATCCGCCAGGTGGCGCTCATCGTCTTGCTGGCCCATACGGGTGCGTTTGTCCCGGCGACGTCGGCCCGGATCGACCTGGTGGATCGCATCTTCACCCGAATCGGCGCAAGCGACGATCTGGCCCGGGGTCAGAGCACGTTCATGGTGGAGAT
>SYEM01000293.1 GCA_005801385.1 Verrucomicrobiales bacterium
GAGGAACTCGCTCTTGGCCTGGTTCGCCGCGGCGGCCTCGGCCTCGGCGCGTCGACGCTCCACCACCTCGAGCTGGAGCTCCCGGGTGCGTTCCTCGACACGCATCTCGAGCTCGTCCTGGGTCGCCCGCAGCGCCGCCTCCGCCCGGAGACGCTCCCGGACCTCCACCTGCAGGCGCTCGTTCTTGCGCGAGAGGTGGATCGAGAAGAAGCCCGCCACCACGATCACCGCGGCAAGGATCGCCAGGGCGATCGAGAGCCGCTGGGCGGTCCACCACGACGCCCTCTCGAGCACCGTGACGGCATCCACCCCGGGGGCCAGGATGCGGAAGCTCCGGACCTCTCCCAGGTCGCTGGCCAGAGGATCATAGACGCCGGTGAACCCCAGAGTGCTGCCGATCGGGATCTCGATCATCGACGAGTGCGCCGTGCGCGTCGGAACGACCACGTCGAAGACCTGGTCGGAATGCTGGAGCGTCAGCCCGTAGCCCTCACGATGGAACCCCTGTCCGATCAGCCGGGCGGCACCCCGGACCAACCGGCCGTCGAGCGACGGCGACAGCGGGTTGTCAGACAGGAACTCGAACGGGACCGGGAGGTTCGTCGTTCCCAGCACCCGGTACTGGGGGTCGTCGAGACCAGGTCGGCCGTTCTGGAGTTCCGGGAATCCCACGACCTCGACCCATTGCCCCTCCCGGACATCCGGGTTGGCGCCCCGGGCCACCCAGAGCCCCGAGCTGCCGTTCTGGATGAAGAAACCGCGGTCCTCGCGGACCAGGACCACCACCCCACCGACACGCACCCGGTGGTCGGAACGTCCATCGGGACCGAACTGAAGGATCGACTCGAGCGGGGTGAGAACGACCTGGAACGGATCCGACGGGGCCGCCTGCTCGATCTCGATCAGCTGCATGCCCGGCACGAGCAGCTCGACACCGGTCAGTTGCTGGCGCTCGTTGACCACGAGACTGTACACGCCGCGCACCCGGACCTTGGAGTCCACGAGCGTCGGGGACAGGTCCCGGTGACGCCTGAAGTCGGCCACCAGGATCTGGAAGCGTCCGTTGCCGGCATCGAGGGTCAGGCGGACGCGGTCATCCAGGGGGTCCTCGCTCGCGGGACCGATCTTCCGGACAACCCCCTTCGCCTCGACCCATCGGCTCTCGAATGCGGCATAGGCGGTGATGTCGGGAGAGACGGCCAGCGGGCTCGGGAATCGTCCCTCGCCCGTGATCCGGATGCGCGGAAGCCCGCCGGGGGTATGGGAGACGATGACCGGAGTCGAGGCACCTGCCTCATGGCGGCCATCGATCTCGATCTCCTGGCCGGCCTTCAACCCCAGGGCCCGCATCTGTTCCGGGGATCCGATCCGGAGGGAGATGCCACCGGTGGAATCCTGGACGAAGAGAGAATGGCTGCTGGGGTGGACGTAGGTGACAACACCCCGGATCACGACCGGACGACCGGCCTCGGAGGAGGGCTGGGCGCGGAGCTGGAGGATGTTGGTGAGGGTTCCGGGGGCCGTCGTTCCGGAAAGACCAATCGCACCCGCGAGCATCCAGCCGTGCAGCAGAAGCACCCAGCGGAGAAGGGTCAGGCCAGCACCCCGCAGCGAGGCCCTGCCGGAACCGGCGGCGTCGGCTGTCGGAATCCTGGGGGCCGGGAAATCCAAGGGTTAGGTCCTCGATTGGAGTTGCCGCCGCACCGACCTCAGCACGGGAAGGATCTCCTGGAACCGGAGTCGAAGCTCCCAGACCCCGTCGATCCGGGAGAAACCCGTGGCGGTTCGATCCGAGGTCGATACCTCGAGCTCCATCGCCAGCTGGACGAGTTCGGTGAGGCCGAAGATCCCGGAGGTCCCCTTGAACGAATGGGCCGAGCGACGGAAGACCTCGTCCTGGTCGGGCCGCTGCGCCAGGGCATCGAGTTCCCGGAGCCGGACCGGCGCCTCCGAAATGAAGTCGTCGAGAAGGTCCATGAGGGTTGCCGCACCCAGATCCTGGACGAGGGGCGCCACGGCGCGAAGGACCCTCGCCTCCAGCTGCGTCTGGACCACGGCATCCCGGAGTCCGGTGTTGCCGGCGACCGTCGTCGAGGGCAGTCGATAATAGGGGGCCGCAGTGGTCGTCATGGCGTTCGGATCTCAGGGCACATCGGCCCTCCGCTTCCCCGGGGACAGACCCCGGGATCCGGAGGGACTTCGTGCCGTCGTCCCGGTGGCTCAAAAGCCGGGCCACCCAGTGGCCCGGATCCCAATCCCCGGGAGCCCTGAGCATGCGGATGCGGCCCGACCGGACAATTGGGGCGGAGCACCCTGCAGGACCCGCGGTTTGAGGTATCGGGTTAGGGATTCTCCCTAGTCGAGGCGGAGGCGTTGCACCGTCGAGACGACGGGTCCCTCACACCAGCCGGACGAACGGCCTCCACCCGTCCGTCCAGTCATAGGCCTCCAACCCATGGAACCGCTTCTTGTAGTCCATGCTGGACGGCTTCACGAGGGCATAGCCCGGATAGTAGGTCCGGTAGCCGTTCTCCCGGGCGAACTGGATCTCCTGCAGCATCGTGAGGAGGCCCAGGCTCCGACGGCTCCATTCCGGCGCAAAGAATCCGTAGAGGCTGGCGACCGATTCGTGGCCACAGGCCAGGTAGCTGGCGGCCACCAGCGTCGTGCCCGAATACACGGCGAACTCCAGCGTGGGCACCGGGATGCTCGAGGGATCCGGCCCCAGGAAATCCTCCAGCGAATTGGGGATGCTCTCCGCAAACCGGACCTTGTGCCGGTCGAACAGATCCCTCCTCTGGTCGTCCAGCTCGGCCGTCCTCGTCACCACACGCAGATCCGCGTTCCGCCGGAGGACCCGACGCTGGCTTTCCGAGGGCGAGAACCGCTCGAGACGCAGTCGGAGATGGAGGAGCGGGGTGATCTCCCCCCTCCAGGGCAGGAATCCCTGGCGGAAGAACGTCGTGCCCAGATGCCACCACGCCCCAGCCCAGAGCTCGTCCATCACCCGGGGAGGGATCGACCAGCTCGCAAAGACATTGTCGAGGTGCGGACGCACAGGGACTAACAACGGGAGAGCCGATCGAAGGTCAATCGGGATGTGGATCGTCTGGGGTCCCCCCCACCCAACCGCCTCATCGGACCACCTCCAGGGTGCCTTGGGGATCCACCTTCACCTCCAGCGCCCCCGACGGCACCGCGTTGGTCGTCCGCACCCCTCCAGGCCATCGCACCCGCAACACCGCATCCCTCCCCTGCCCCTGCACCTCCGGCCATCCCAACACCCCCACCACACTGTCCTGTGACCCCCACCCCGAACCCCCATGCACCTCCCGGGCAGGACCCGACCTCTCAGCCGTCCCCAGCTGCACCACCGCCCCCAATCCCCACACATTCCCAGGAGGACCCGACAGCCGCACCCGCAACCCCACCTTCCCCAGCTCGTTCCGATACAGCCGCACCAGTCCAAGGTGTTCCCCCATCGCCACGTCCACTCGGCCATCCCCGTCATAGTCCCCCATCGCCACGCCGCGTCCCTCTCCCCACACACGGATCCCACTCCGCGCCGAGGGGATCGCCTCAAAGCTCCCGTCCCCCATTCCCCGCAGCCACACCCCCTGCCCCGCATCCATCCGCCCCGTCTCGCGGTCCACTCCAAAAAGTTCTGGCTCAACACCACGTCCTCCCGGCCGTCCCCGTCCACATCCCCCACCCCCACCCCGAACACCGGTGACTCCTGCGCCGCCATCGGCAGTGCACGACCCTCTAGCCGGTTCCCCCGGTTCAGCCACACCCGACTCTCCAGCGTCTGGATCCCCAACCGCTCCATCCGCTTCAGTCCCTCCCCGTAAATCTGTTCCAGCGTCGACTCCCCGTACGCCCGGTAGCTCCCGAAGCGTCCCGCCACCCCAGGCACCGCCATCCCCACCGTCCGCCAGTCCCGGCGCGGCCACTCCTTCCCGTTCTCCACCCATCCCTCCAGCACCTCCCACGTCCCGTTCCCGTCCACATCCCCGTGGTACACCACCCACTCCGGGTGCTCCTCGTACACCGTGTTCCGTCCCCAGTTCCCGCTCACCACGTCCATCCGGCCGTCCCCATCGAAATCCCCGGCGCCAATCCCCGTCCACAGGCCACGGGCTTCCGATACGCCCCACGCCACACTCCGATCCTCCAGTGTCCCGCCCCGGTTCCCAAACACGTGCAGCGTCCCCCACTCGCACCCCACCACCAGTTCCGGCAGCCCGTCGGCGTCCAGATCCGTCCACACCGCTCCCCCCACCAGTCCCAGATCCTTCAGCACCCGGTTGTTCCCTTCGTCCACCACCCACTGTCCTCCCTCCTGTCGCCACACCTTCGAGCTCGCCCCCTTCGGATACTTCCCGCCTTCCACCCGACCTCCCACGAACAGGTCCAGGTCTCCGTCCCCATCGAGGTCTCCCAGCGCCAGCGCTCCAGCGCTCGAACTCCAGGCTCCCAGACCTCCCTGCTCCTGCACCTCCCCGAAGAACACCCGGTACTGGTGCACCGCCAACCCATTGGTCCGACCGCTCTCCTGGTTCGCTTCGCCCACCAGCAGCTCGCTCGAGCCCGCCTCCCCGCTCCAGGCCACCACGC
>SYEM01000294.1 GCA_005801385.1 Verrucomicrobiales bacterium
GAGAACCTCCAGCAGCTGGCCGACACTGCCGGGTACCGGGAGGAATTCCTCAAGCTGTTCGGGTTCGGCCTGCCCGGGATCGACTATGACCAGGAGACCGAGCCGCATGTGACCCGTTGATGCGGAGCCGGATGCCCTGGGGCATCCACTCCGGACCCATCTCTGTTCCATACGCATCCATGTCTCAACCCCGGGTTTCGATCGTCTGTCCCAAGGAGTTCGATTTCGCCGACGCCGCGGCCTCGGTGGAGCGTCCCATCCTCGAGAAGGTTGCGGAGGTGGAGACCCTCTGGATGGATTTTCGTGATCCGCTGCCTGAGCGGGTGATCGATGCCGACGCCATCATCCTCTGGCATGGAATCCAGATCGACCGGTCTGCGATGGCGGGATTCCGCCGGTGTCGGGCCATCATCCGGAACGGTGTCGGGTACGACACGGTTGACCTCGATGCGGCGGCCGAGCGCGGCATCGCGGTCTGCAACGTTCCGGACTACGGCACCGAGGAGGTGGCGGATCACGCCTTGGCCCTCATCCTGGCCCTGTACCGTCAGCTCTTTCCGCTGGACGCCGAGGCCAAGCGCCTCGGATGGCGGATCGGGTGCCAGTCCCGCATGCGACGGCTTCGGACACAGGTGCTGGGGATTGTCGGACTCGGACGTATCGGAATCGCCACCGCGCTCCGGGCGAAGGCCTTCGGATTCCGGATTGTATTCTTCGATCCGTACGTCCCGAGAGGCCTCCACAAGGCGGTGGGGATCGAGCGGGTCGACTCCCTCGACGACCTGCTGCGCCTCGCCGATGTCGTGTCGATCCACTGTCCGCTCACGGCGGAGACCCGGGGGTTCATCGGCGCGCGGGAACTGGCGCTGATGAAGTCCTCGGCGTTCCTCGTGAACACGGCGCGGGGGGACATCGTGCAGAAAGTCCCGCTGTTCCGGGCGCTGCGTGAGGGACGTCTGGCTGGGGCGGGGCTGGATGTGGTCGAGGACGAGCCGCTGCGGACATCCGAGGAGGCGTCGACCCCGAACCTGATCGTGACCTGCCACGCGGCATTCTGCAGCCCCGAGGGGATGGTCGAGATGCGTAGCACCTCGGCCCGCATCGCCCGCGCCGCGGTGCTTGGCGAGCCGGTCTGGAACCAGGTGAACCAGACCGCCTGATCGACCGTCCACCGGGGCTTGGATCAGACCTTCGGCTTGAGCTGGGGGAACAGGATGACGTCCCGGATGCTCTCCTGGCCGAGGAGCATCATGCACAGGCGGTCGATGCCGATGCCGATGCCGCCGGCCGGCGGCATGCCGTGCTCGAGCGCCACGAGGAAGTCCTCGTCGAGCTTCTGTTGCTCGCCGCCCGCCTGGTGTTGCAGGCGTTCCCGCTGCTCGATGGGGTCATTCTGCTCGGTGTAGCCCGGGGAGATCTCCGGTCCGTTGATGCAGCACTCGAAGACCTCGACGGTGGTCGGGTCGTCAGGCGACAGCTTGGCGAGGGGTACGAGTTCCTTGGGAAGGTGGGTGACGAAGGTCGGCTGGATGAGGGTGGGCTCGACGAGTTTCTCGAACACGGCCCCGGTGACCTCGAAATCCTCATAGCCCGCGGCGATGTCACCCGCGAGCTTCAGATCCTCGACCGCCCGGCGTCGGCGCTCCTCGGGTGAGACCTGGAACCAGTCGTTGCCGGCGACCTCCCTCACGAGGTCCTTGTAGCGGGCCCGGCGCCAGTGGTTGAGGTCGATGGTCTTGTAGACCTGTCCCTCGGCGTTGCGATGCTCGATGACGAGCGAGCCAAGGACGTTCTGGGCGACGCGTTTGATGAGGGATTCCACGGTCTCCATCATCGTCTCGTAGTCCCCGAAGGCCTCGTAGGCCTCGAGCATGGTGAACTCGGGGTTGTGCTTCCTGGAGAGTCCCTCGTTGCGGAAGTTGCGTCCGATCTCGAAGACCTTGTCGATGCCTCCGACCAGAAGGCGCTTGAGATACAGCTCAAGGGCGATGCGGAGGTAGAACTCGCAGCCGAGCGCGTTGTGGTGGGTCTTGAACGGCTGGGCAGCCGCGCCACCGGGAATCGCCTGCATCATGGGTGTCTCGACCTCGACATAGCCCCGCTCGTGGAAGAACGACCGGATCTCCCGCAGGATGGCGGAACGCCGTAGGAATGTCGCCTTGACCTCCTCGTTGGCGATGAGGTCGAGGTAGCGCTGACGATAGCGGATCGCGGTGTCCTCGAGGCCAGGCCACTTGGCCGGGGGCGGACGCAGGGATTTCCCAAGGATGGTGAAGTGCTCGACCTTGACGCTGACCTCGCCGGCACGGGTCCGGAACAGGGTCCCGCGGATGCCGATGAAGTCGGCGAGGTCGAGGTGTTTGAAGATCTCGTACCCCTCGTCCCCGAGCGCCTGCTTCTGGGCGTAGAGCTGGATGCGGCCGGTGACGTCCCGCAGGTCGAGAAACTGGCTCTTGCCCATGTCCCGATGCGCGGTGATGCGTCCGGCGAGAGCCACCGGGTGGCCTTCGGCGAACTCGCCGGATTCAAACCGGGTCCGGGCCTCGCCGCAGCCGAGGTCGGGTCGGAACTTGCTCCGGAACGGCTGGATCCCCTTGTCGGCCAGTGCGGAGAGCTTGGATCGGCGCTGCTCGATCAGTGCGTTGGTCTCGTCCATGTCGAAAAGAGGAGTGAAGCATGGGCCCGGGGGCAACGGAAGGGTGATGTCGACACCGGCCTCGGGTGGAATGGCGGCCGATGGAGTCGGAGTGCCGTGCCATGGAATTTTCTTTGGGCGTGTTCCGTGCTCCGCCTTAATGGCCGGGTGCTGTTCCGCACGGTGGCCATCGTCGGGGTGGGCTTGTTGGGTGGGTCCCTCGGACTTGCCCTGCGGTCCCGTCGCCTTGCCGCCGAGGTTTGCGGGTACCTGCGTCGTGACAGTGCCGCCAAAGAGGCCCAGGCCGCTGGGATCGTGGATCGGGCCACGACGGATCTGGCGGAGGCCGTAAGGGACGCCGACCTCGTGGTCCTCTGTGTCCCGGTCGGATCCATGGAGGCGACCGCGTCGGCTCTGCGTGGCTCTCTGGCTCCCGGGGCTGTCGTCACCGATGTGGGCAGCGTCAAGGCGGCGGTGGTGGAGCGACTCGAATCGATCGTCCGGGACGCGGGTGGGGTCTTCGTGGGCGGACATCCGATGGCCGGATCGGAGAAGACGGGTTTCGGATCCGCCCGTGCGGACCTGTTCAAGCAGGCGGTCTGCGTGGTGACGCCCACCTCCCAGACGCCGCACGGCGCGATCGAGCGTGTGGAGTCCCTGTGGCTGCGGGTGGGGGGTCGGGTGGTGAGGATGACGCCCGAGCGGCACGATCTCCTGGTCAGCCGGGCCAGTCATCTGCCCCATGTGGTGGCAGCGGGATTGGCTCGGTGGGTTCTCGATCCCGGCAACGGCCTCGGGGAGGAGCGGTTGTGTGCCACGGGCTTTCGAGACACCACCCGGTTGGCGAGCGGATCCCCGGAGCTGTGGCGCGACATCGCCCTGGCGAACCGGGCCCATCTGGAGGAGTCCATCAGTGGATTGGCCGGTGAACTGGAACGGTTTCGGGAGGCGCTCCGGAAGGGGGATGCCTCCGCGGTGGAGGCGTTCTTCACTGAGGCCAGGGACTGGCGTGAGTCCTGGACGTCGCGCGGTCCGGCCAGCCCTCCACCTGCCGGTGCCCCGACCGTCTGATTCTTTCCTGGAACCCCACTCCCGTGCCCCTCCCGAGGATCATCGAAATCATCCCATCCGACCGTCCCAGTCCGGCGCTGGTCACGATCCCTGGATCCAAGAGCGTCACGAATCGTGCCCTGGTGCTGGCGGCGCTGTCGCGGAGCCGGGTGCTCCTTGAAGGGGCGCTCTGGAGCGAGGACACCGAGGTGATGGTCCACTGCTTGCAGACGCTGGGGTTCGGGGTGCGGGTTGAGGCGGACCCCGGCGAGCCGGCCAATCGCAGGATCGAGGTGGATGGGGAAGGGGGAATCCTTCCGCGCTCCGGGGGCACCCGGGAAATCCCCCTGGAGCTGTTCGTCGGCACCGCCGGCACGGCGGCCCGGTTCCTGTCGGCCCTCGTGTGTCTGGGGCGTGGATTCTACCGGCTCAGCGGCGTGCCCCGGATGCACGAGCGCCCCCAGGCATCCCTGTTGCGGGCCCTCCGGGACCTCGGATACGGCGTGGAGGCGACCTCGGATCGGTTGCCGGTGCTGATCGAGGGTCGCGGGCCCCGGACCGGATCCGTGACGGTGAGTGTCGACCAGAGTTCTCAGTTTGCCTCGGCGCTGCTGTTGGCGTCGCGGGTCGGGGGCTGGACTGTGGGGATTTCCGGGGGCAATCCGGACGAGTTGCCGTACGTGGACATGACACGTCGGCTGATCGAGGTGTTCCCCCATGGGGGCGGGGAGTTCCGGATCGAGCCCGATGCTTCGAGCGGCAGCTATTTTTGGGCGGCGGGATTCCTGACGGGTTCCAACATCCAAGTCTGCGACTGGCCCCGGAGCGGGTGGCAGGTGGATGCACGGTTTCCGGGCTTTTTCCCGCTTCCGGCCGAGGTCTCCCGGGAACGCGACCTGGGTGACAGCACCCTCACGGCCATGATCCTGGCGCCCTTTGGCCAAGCTCCGACCCGGTTCACGGAACTCGGCCGGCTCCGCGTGCAGGAATGCGAGCGGGTGCAGGCGATGCGGACGGAACTGTCGCGCTGTGGTGCACAAGTCGAGGAGTCCGGTGAGATGCTGATCATCCACCCGGGTCCGCTCCACGGGGCGACGATCACGACCTACAACGACCATCGGATCGCAATGTGCTTCGCGACCCTGGGCTTGAAGGTGCCGGGCATCCGCATCGAGGATCCCTCGTGTGTGAAGAAGACGTTCCCGAATTTCTTCCAGAAGCTCTCCGCACCCGTCCCGGACGGACTGGGTGCCGGAGTGCGTGACCCTGTGACTGGACGCCTCCTGTCGGGCACCGAACTTCTCGCTTCCTGATGCCTGCTCCCTCCTTTTCCAAGAGTTCCACCGATCGTCTGACCCTCCCGCAGGTGATCACCGTCGACGGACCCAGCGCCTCCGGAAAGGGGACGCTGTCGCGTCGCCTCGCCAAGGAGCTCGGGTACATCTACATCGACTCCGGAGCCATGTACCGGACCCTGGCCTGGTGGGCGCTGCGACAGGGCATATCTCTCGAATCCCCGCTCCCGGCGGCCGCGGAGGCCGAGGTGGTCGGACTGCTCCGTCGGTGGAAGGCGGAGATGCGGCTGGTGGACGGCCAGGGGTGGCTCCATGTCGAGGGCTATTTCCCGGTGACGGAGATCCGCGAGAACGCCGTGGAGCATGCGGTCCCGGTGATCGCCCAGATTTCCAAGGTCCGCGACTGGATGGTGGCTCGCCAGCGCGACTGTGTCCGCCTGGGTCCCCTCGTGATGGAGGGGCGGGACATCGGCACCGTGGTGTTCCCATTGGCGCCGGTGAAGTTCTTTCTCGAGGCTGACGAGGAGGAACGACAGAAGCGGATCGAGGGACGTGGTGGCAACACCAGCGCGGCCCGGCGCGATCACATGGACAGCACCCGGAAGAAGGGGGCCCTCATTCCGGCGCTTGATTCGATCCGGGTCAACAACACCGGCCAGACACCCGATGAGACCTTTGCCATCATGCGCGACCATGTGCGTTCCCGGCTGGGTCTCTAGCCTGGTTGCGTTCTGCCTCGCCTTGGGGGCGTGGCATGAAGTGCATGCCGACCCTGTCGACATCGGGGTCCCGGAATCCGAGCAGGTCGTTGTCCTCTACAACACCCGGGTCCGGGAGTCCCGGAGCGTCGCCGCCTACTACGCCGAACGCCGCGGGATCCCTTCGGACCGGCTCATCGGGCTCGACTGCAGTGAGCCGACCAAGATCACCCGGGACCAGTTCCGAAAGGAGATCGTGGAACCGCTGCGACGTCGTCTCCAGGAGCTGGGTCTGGCGCGGTTCACGAAACAGATCGTGCCGGCCGCCGGCACCCAGCCGGGTCGGGTCCGGGAGCGGCTGACCCACAGCAAGGTCCGCTACCTAGTTCTGGTGTATGGGATGCCCTACGCGATCCTGGATGATCCTCGACTGTCGACCCATGTGCCCAAGGAGGCCCATGCCCTGCAGCGGCAGTCCGGTGCCTCGGTCGAGAGCGACCTGATGCTGATGCCGTCGGATCTCGACACGTTCGCGGGCCCTGCTGGCAACCCCTTCCACAGCCAGACCAACCCGGCTGCCCTGCATCCGGGCAATGGGATCTTCCTGGTGTCCCGACTGGATGGCCCGACTGCGCGTCACGCCGAGGAACTGGTGCGCAAGGTGGCCCGGGCGGAGCGGGACGGGTTGTGGGGGCGGGCGTACTTCGATGAGCGGTCCATTGGGGGCGGCTCGTACAAGCGGGGGGACGACTGGATCAAGGGTGCGGCCCGGATCGTGGAGGGGCTGGGCTACACGACCTACATCGACCATGCCCCGGACACGATCCCGGTGGGATTCCCGTTCAGCGAGGTGGCCCTCTACGCCGGTTGGTATTCCGGGGATAAAACGGGTCCGTTCACGCTGCCCGCGATCGAGTTCGCGCCCGGGGCGATCGCCTATCACCTGCATTCCTTCTCTGCGGCGGATCCGCGGAGTCCCACCCAGAACTGGGTCGGACCGCTGGTGGCGCTCGGGGCGACGGTCACGATGGGGTGTGTCGACGAGCCCTATCTGGAGATGACGCCCGATGTGGAGCGGTTCTTCGCCCGGCTCGCGGAGGGGTGCAACATCGCGGAAGCCTTCGCGATCTCCCTCCCGGTGATGTCGTGGCAGTCGATCCTGGTGGGAGATCCGTTGTATCGACCGTTTCGTCCCAGTCCGGGGGAACGTGCAGCAACCCTCCTCGGCTCCCAAACCAATGGTCTACTCCTGCCCTATGCCATGGTTCAGGACCTCAACCTCAAGCTGGCCCGCGGTGGATCGGTCGAGGACGCGATCTGGAGCCTGGAGCGGCATCCGGAGATCCAGACCTCTGCGGTCCTGGCGGAGCATATGTCGGCCCTCTACTCGCGGAGAGGGGAGTCCAGCCGGGCGGTGGACTGGATGGAACGGGCCCTCCGGGCCGGTGGGACCCCCCAGCAGCGGATCCGACTGTTCCTCGACATGGCGGCGCTGCAGGAGAAGCAGCGGCTGCGACGGGATGCCTTTGCGACCCGGGATCGATTCCTGAAGGAATTCCCGAAGCATCCGCTGGTCCTGGAACTCCTTGAAACCATGCGCCGCGATGCCGAGGCCCTCGGGATGGATCAGGAGATCCCCCGCCTCGACCGGGAGATCGAGCGTCTCAAGCCGCCTGCGGCCAAGCCGGCCTCCGGTCGGTGAGGGGGCTTCGGAGGACGGGTTCGATTCCCGGCAGCATTTTTCCGGCGGCTCCTCATGGAAATCCGTTGCGCCTCTGGCACGGGAGCCGGGACTATTCGAGAGAGATGATCCATTCGACAACGATCCCTCCATCCTGCCGCTTCCACCCTAAGAACCAGCCAACACCCATGAAGAAGACTTGGAACCTCCTCCTCACAGCCATGGCGTTCCTTTGGGCCGCCTGGACCGTTTGGGCCGACGATCCCTTCCAGATCAAAATTAATTCCCCTGAGTGGTCGATGGCCAACAACTCGGGTGCGATCACCAACAACGGCGTCGAGATCACAGGGATTCCCAAGGTGGGCTCGATCAAGCTGCTCAAGAATGTCGTAGTCCGCAGCGATGATTTGATCGAGGCCGGCCTTGGAGACGCCAAGATCCCCACTGGGTATTTCTGGCTCGATGGGTTTCCAATGTGGGTCAGCAGCGCCCGGATCGTGAAGAGTGAGAAGAGGATCCACCTGGAGGTGGGTATTGGTCTCCCCGAGTACATCAAGAACGTCAACGGCGAGGAGCTGCGGGCTTCCGGGCGGGTCAGTGTCGATCAGTCACGGTGGTATTTCGACGGGTTCCAGTTCGTCGTTCCCATGGACGTCTACCTCAAGAGTCTCGTCATCAAGAACTTCACGTTCGCCTATGATCAGGCCCAAGGCCTCTATTCCGGAGGGGCCAACATCGGCTTCGGCTCCAAGGAAAAATTCGACTACTGCCCGGACTTCGAGATCGGACCTCCTGCCTACGGCGGCTCCATCGAGTTGCGCAACGGTCAGCTCAACCGACTCGTAATTGCCGCGGACGACATGCGGTATCCCCTTGGGGCGAGCCTCTCCTACCTCGATTCCGTCAGCGCCGGGGTCTACGACCTGGTGACCCCTGGAGCCGACTGGTACGTGAGTGGCGCCTTCAAGATCAACTGCGGCTGCCCCATCACCATCCTCACGAAGTTCTACCCGCTCACCCTCACTGGGGATGCGCGGTTCTATGGCAGCGGCTACCTCCAGATGAACGCGGCGGCCTCGTTCTTCAAGGTCCCGGTCGCCAACGCGACGATGAACTACCATCCCCCCTATCAGGTCGATGCGGCGCTGTATGTGAACCTCCTCGATATCCTGCTGGCCGACGCGTCGATCCACTTCAACTCGGGGGGCGTCTCCGGGGATGCCCACGGAAAGCTGCAGATCCCCGGGTACATCCCAGTCGTGGGGGGCTACCAGTTCGCCTCGGTCGGGGTCGGCTTCGATGTCCGGCATGACTACTACGCGTTCCGCGGGAGCGTCGACGTCCAGATTACCCCGGAGATCCCAAGCTGGTGCACCCCGGAGTGGTGTCCGGGCACCGTGTGGGCGGGCTGCTGGGTGTGTGACTGCGGTTGGGACGGCTGCGGTTGGTGCAACAACTACGTGACCCTTCCGTGCGTCCCGCCGATCTGTACCCCGGCGATCCCGGCCGTCCAGCTGCACGTGGCCTTCCGTCTCGAGAACGGTGACTTCTACTTCAACGCCCCGGGGACCGCCTCGGACGTCGCCCCGTGGGAGACCCACTACCAGGGACGCCGCGTCGATCCCGAGACCGGGCTCCGGGTGATCTTCTTCGACAACTGGGACGAGATCGGCAAGGCCAGCACCGACGTGCCGAAGCCCTCGGGAGTCGCCCTGCAGGGGGACCGCCCCCGGGTGCGCCCAATGGGTGCCACCGAAGTCGGCCAGCCCTTCACCACGTTCCGGATCACTGGCACCGGGCCTGAGATCATGTTCCGACTCGCCTACCAGAATCCCAACGCTCCGACCCCGATCTTCGAGATCAAGACCCCCTCGGGTCAGCTCATCCGCTCCGGCGAAGGACCGCTCCCGACCGGCTACAAAGCGGTTCATGGCTTCAGCGCCGCCAACCCGGTCGGTCGTGACGCCACCGTCACCCTCGTGAACGCGGAGTCCGGAGACTATGTCGTCACCGTCATCAATCCCGAGAAGCTTGGAAACTACTCCGTGCAGGCCCTGATCGAGAACGAGAAGCCGGCGCTTCAGGACGTCCAGCTCGAGGAGACCCCGACGTCGGGCCTCTACAAGGTGACCTGGGTCAACAACGACCCTGAGGATGCGGTGCTTGTGAAGCTCTTCCTGAACAAGGATCGGGACGGCATCGATGGGACGCAGGTGGGAGTGGTGTCTGCCGTGCCCGGGGTGAACACCGTCCTCATCGACACCACCAAGGTGAAGACCCGACCGGGTGCCTACCACGTCCACCTGACGGCCGATGACGGCCGCAATGAGTTTGTCCAAGTCTACACCAGCAAGACCCTGCAGGTGAACGATCCGGAAGCCCCGCTGCCGGTCGCCGGTGTCGCCGTGCGCGCACGCGCGGCGGGATTCGAGGTCCACTGGAAGCCGAGCCCGAGCCCGTCCACGGACACCTATGCGATCCTGTACACCAAGGAGATGGACGCGGGCCACTACGAAGGGGTCCACTCGGTCCTCGCGTCGGAGACCGGGGCGATCATCGACGGGCTCATCCCGGGCCAGCCCTACCTCATCACGGTGGTGGCTCATGACCAGAAGGGTCGCGCCTCGGAGGGCTCCGAGGTCCTGCGGGTGGTGCCGACGCCTGGCATCGGTCGGACGCCTCCGAGGATCGTCTCGACACCGGACATCGATGTTGCTGCGGGCCACCGATGGACGTACCTGCCCCAAGCCTTCGACGGCGATGAGGTGCAATATGGTTCGATCTCTCCCGAGGACGGCAAGGCGACCCGCCCGGGCGGCCGACTGGTGTGGAAGCTGATCCAGGCCCCTGCCGGGATGACGATCCACGAGAGCGGGCTCCTTCAGTGGGTCCCCGTGAAGGATCAGGTGGGCAGCCACGAGGTCATCCTCGAAGCCCGGGAGCGTACGGACCCGAGCGTCCCGAAGGAACTCGCCAGCCGTCTGTTCGACCGCCAGACCTTCACGGTCGAGGTCCTGCGGGAGAACAACGTTTCCGCGCTGAATCATACCGCCCATGCAACGTTCGTCCATCCACCCGCCCTGACCGCGGTCGCGGGTGAGAAGTATGTCTGTCCGCTGGACCTGCTCTCGACCGGCCAGCACCAGATCACCCTCCTCGACGCACCGGCGGGCATGGTCATCAAGGGCGACATGCTCGAGTGGACGCCTCCGCTGGACGCCCGTGGCCAGACGGTCCACCTCAAGGTCCGGTTCGCCGAGGGCTTCTCGATCGAACAGTCGTTCTACATCGATGTCCTCCGACGCGACAATGTCATCGCCGCCCCGGCCGAGCTGATGGGCGTCCGCAGCGTGCCGACCGGCGTCGAGCTCAAGTGGCGCGTCAACAGTGCCCGTCCGATCACCTGGCCCAAGGGCTACCAGCTCCAGCGCTGCGACCTCAATCTGGGCGGGGCCTGGGTCAACGTGGGGGCGCCTTACGTCAACCAGCCGAACGTCCCCAACGCCACCCACACGGTGCCGAGCTACTCGACGATCGACACCCTCCCGGGCAACCAGTCGGTGTTCTATCGGCTGGTTGTGACCGAGTGACCGGTGCTCCGCGAGGACGGTGGGGCGGGATGCGCCCCGCCGTCCGGCCCGGCGCCCAAGGGTGTTCTGAAGACCATGTTCGTGGATGCTGGAAACACCGCTGGGTCACGATCCTCCGTGTCCGTGATGCAGTTCCCATCTCGGCCTGGCGGCTCCGGTCGGCCGCCTTCGACGTCACATCCAGGGAAAAGGGCTTTCCTGTCGGTCACCCTCCTCGTGGGGTCCCTGCTGGGTTGGGCCCAAGTGGGTTCCCTTGCAGCGACGGCGGAGGTGGGGTTTGAGCGCCTGCCTCCCGACCGCACGGGAATCACGTTCACCAACGTCCTCTCGGTCGAGCGATCCTCCACCAACCAGATCCTCCTCAACGGGTCCGGCATCGCGGCGGGGGACATCGATGGTGACGGCTGGTGCGATGTGGTCGTCGGCAGCGTCGGCGGTGGAGCCCGGGTCTACCGGAACCTGAAGGAGTGGCGGTTCGAGGACGTCACCGATCGCATGGGTCTCCAGCCCGGTCCCTGGCCCACGACCGCGGTGGCCCTGGCCGACCTCAACGGGGATCGGAGGCCGGATCTCCTGCTCAACACCCTCGGTGGCGGCACCCGCTACTTCACCAATGCGCTGGGTCGTGCCTGGAAGGAGCAGCTCCAGGGTGGAGGCATGGCCAACCCGACCGGTGCGGCCTCCCTGGCGTTGGCCGATGTGGATGGCGATGGGGATCTCGATGTCTATGTGGTGAACTACCGTCGCTGGACCCTCCGCGACTACCCGGCTCTGGGTCCCAAGGATCCACCCCTGAGGACCCATCCCGAGGCTGGTTCCCAGATGCAGTTCATCATGGAGGACCGTGGGCGGGTCCAGGAACTGGGCGAGGCCGACACGCTGTTTCTCAACGAGGGCCACGGTGGATTTCGTCCGGCGCCGCCGGAGCACTTCCGGGATCCCGCGGGCCGTCCGTTGTCGGCCCTCCTCGACTGGGGGCTGTCCGCGATGTTCCGGGACCTGAATGGCGATGGAGCGCCCGACCTGTATGTCTGCAACGACTTCGGATCGCCGGACCGGCTGTGGTGGAATGACGGGAAGGGACACTTCACCTCGGGTGCCGAGACTGCCCTGCCATCCACCAGTCAGCTTTCGATGGGGGTCGATGTCGCGGACATCAACCGCGATGGACTCATGGATTTTGCGGTGGTCGACATGCTCGACGAGAGCCGCTGGGAGCGGCTGATCCGAGGTGGGGCCAAGGACGTCGGCCGTCCCGGGATCCTCGGTGGCTGTCCCCAGTACCCGAGGAACACGGTCTACCTCGGGACCCATCCCGGACGGTTCCTAGAGATCGCCTCCTACAGCGGGCTGGAGGCGACGGATTGGTCGTGGTGCCCGGTGTTCCTCGACGTGGACCTCGACGGCTACGAGGACCTTCTGGTCACGACCGGCCATGAGCGGGATTCCCAGAACCGGGACTTCGTCCGTGAGAAGTCCCAGGCGCTCCGGGGCGTTCCCAAGTCCGATCTCAACGCCACGATGCAGGAGCTGGAGCGCCGCAGCCCGCGTCTGCCCCTACCGAAGCGGCTCTACCGCAATCGGGGCGACCTCACGTTCGAGTCCTATGGGGAACGCTGGGGCTTCGGGGATGTTGGGATCTCCCAGGGACTATGCCTCGCGGATCTCGACAACGACGGGGATCTCGACGCCTTGGTGACTCATCTCGGGGAAGGGGTCGGGCTCTACCGCAACCGTGCGACCGCACCCCGCATCCAGGTGCGTCTCCGAGGTCTCGATGGCAATCCCGATGGCATTGGGGCGTTGATCCAGGTCCGTGGAGGACCGGTGTTCCAGTCACAGGAGGTGGTCGCGGGAGGACGTTACCTCTCGAGTGACCAGCCGGTCCGGACCTTTGCCGCTGGTGGATCCGGATCGATGTCGGTCGAGGTGCGATGGCGCAGCGGGGCGGTGAGCCGTGTTCCCGATGTCCAGCCGGGTGCTCGCGTTGAGGTGGTCGAGGTTCCACGAAAGGATCCGACGGGTTCGCTTTCACCATGGGCTCCGGAGCCTCCCCGATGTCCGGTTCGCTTTGAGAACCAGTCGGCCCAGCTCGGTCTCCGCCATAGCCAGCCTGTGGACGACGAATTTGCCCTGCAGCCCACGCGTCCGGTCCGCGGCATGGCCCTTCGGCCCGGGATCGCGGTGGTCGATGTCAACCGGGATGGATCTCCCGAGATTGTGGTGGGTGCTTCCCGGGGCGGACGTCCTGCGCTGCTGAAGCGGTCCGCCGAGGGGAAGTTCCAGCCCTGGCAGGAGCTGTTGCCGACCCGGCTGGCCGAGAGCTCACAGACCT
This sequence comes from Verrucomicrobiales bacterium, assembly GCA_005801385.1. GTDB lineage: Bacteria > Verrucomicrobiota > Verrucomicrobiia > Limisphaerales > UBA9464 > UBA9464. The sequence continues at coordinate 13,285 of SYEM01000294.1, forward strand.
CGATCCTCCCAGTGCCGGTGGTTTCCACCGATGGGCTGGGTGTCTTGGTGGTGATCGGGTCCGGACTCGAGGAGCCCTCTGGATCCCCACAACGCACCCGGGTGACCCAGATTGGGGCGGCTGTCCGGCCTGGACTGGCGTGGAATGCCAGCAAGGGCGGCATCGGGGCGATGGCGTTGGCGGATATCGATCGGGACGGGACGCTCGAGGGATTCCTCGGGGGGCGGCCGATCTCGGGTCGGTTCCCGGAATCCACCCCCAGCCAGATCTGGACCTTCGCCTCGTCGGGATGGCGGCTCGACGAGCCCAACACGAAGGCCCTGTCCGCCCTGGGCTGCGTCCAGAACGCGTGCTGGGTGGATGTCGATGACGACGGCTGGCTGGATCTGGTGGTGGTGGAGTGGTGGGGCGGCATCCGGCTCTTCCTCAATGCGAAGGGAAAGCTCATGGAGGAGACCTTTCGGTGGGGCTTGTCCGAGATGTCGGGGCTCTGGAACAGCGTCGTGCCGGTGGATGTCGACGCCGACGGGCGTCTGGATCTGGTCGTGGGCGGCCCTGGCCTGAACACCGACTACCGCTCGACGCTCCCGGTCCGGCTGCAGGCCTTCGATCCGGACCAGGACGGCGTGCTCGAGTTGATGGAGTTGGGATGGGAGGAGGCCCGCAAGCAATGGGTGCCGCTCCGCAGCCTGGAATATCTCGGGGAAGCATTCCCCGGCATGGCGGCCCGCAGTGGTGGCCACCGGGCGTTCGCCGAGGGGGCGTGGAAGGCCGTGCTCGATGAGTCGGGTCCCATTGTATGGTCGCGCGAGGTGCGTCGGATCGACTCCGTCCTGCTGATGAATCGCGGTAGCCGGTTCGAGTCCCGTCCGTTGCCGGCCCGCGTTCAGTTTGCGCCGACGTGGGGCTTGGCGGTGGCGGACTGGGATGCGGACGGCTGGGAGGATCTGGGCGGGGTCCAGAACCAGTCCCAGCTGCGGTCGGACCTCCCCCCAGCGGTCAACGGCGAAGGATTGATCCTGATGAACGACCAGCGGGGCGGCCTCGCGGTGTTCGATGGAACCCAATCCGGCTTCGCGGTGCCGGGTGAAGGGCGCGGTCTTGCGGTCGGGGATGTCGATGGGGATGGCCGTCCGGACCTGGTGGTGGGCCAGAACGACGGACCGGCGGGGCTGTTCCTCAACCGGACGGAGAAGCGGGGCCTCGTGGTGGTTCTGGAGGGCGGTCCAGGAAACCCCGATGCGATCGGTGCGGTGATGCGGCTGCGTTCGGAGGACGGTCGGCTGGGGCCCAAGCGCCTGGTCCGAGCCGGGGGAGGCCATTGGTCCTGCGACTCGCCGGTCCAGATCCTGGGAGGCACCGCGGCCCCGAAATCCCTGTGGGTTCGCTGGCCGGACGGGGTGGAGTCGGAATACCCGGTGGAACCGGGAGCCGAACGCGTGGTGGTGCGGAAGTGAGGCCAGCCCGGCTTGCCTCATCCCAGGTGTCGCTCCTGGGGCGTCGCCATGCTTGCCTGATCCTGGGGTTCTCCGGAACGTTCCGGTGCTTCGTGTCCCGCATGTCCTCCGCCACCGCCCCTATGGATTCGCCGAGTCGCCGGCGTCTGCCGCCTCTGTTGCGACGCGCCTGGTACGGGTTGAACCAGGCCTTTCGGCGTCGCATTGCCCACACCGGGGTCACGCCCGATCAGTTCACCGTGATGCGCACCCTGCAGGAGGGGGATCCCAAAGGGATGACCCAGCGGGATCTCACGGAGGCGATGTCGAGCGATCCCAACACCGTGGCCTCTCTGCTCGAACGGATGGAGACGGCGGGCTGGGTCTCGCGACGACGCCATGAATCCGATCGCCGCGCCTATCGGATCCGACTGCTCGCGGCAGGAATGGCCAAGTACGAGGAGGTCCGTTCACTCGCCATCGATCTCCAGGCCGAGGTCCTCTCGGTGCTTCCGGAGGTCCATCGGGAACAGTTCCTGGAACAGCTGGAGGCGGTGTCCCTGGCCTGTCGCGAGGCAGCCGAGGCGGGCGCTCGGTCCTCGCCATGAACGCGGATCTGCCTCCGGTCCTTCCCGGTCTGGACCCCGTGTTGCCGCCCGTGGCGCGGCATCGGTCGATGGCCATGCTGGCGATCCTGCTGGTGGTGCCGCTGCTCCTGGGAAGCTGGGGCTCGGATCGCGCCGGCGGGGGCGGAGGAGAGGGGTCTGCCCCCCAGGCTGCACTCCCGGGAAGTGTTGGGGGACTGCTTTGGATCTGTGGACTCAACCTCGCGATCTTCGTTGTCGTGGGGGCTGGGGTGGTCGCACTGGGACGGCCCACCCGACGGGAACTCTTTGCCCAGGCCCCGTTCAACCTCAGGACCTGGGTGCTTGGCTTTTTCTATGCCATTGGACTTCGACTTGGGGTCGGGATCGTGCTCGCTGTCTCCCTCGGCCTCTGGACCGGTCTGATGCCCCGGTCGGGTCCGGTGGAGAAGGTCGTGGAATCAATCCGGCCGCGGATCGAGACGATGATTGATCCGACGGTGTTGCGGGATCCGATCTACCTGCTGCTGGTGACCACGGTGGTCAGCTTCATCGTGGCGGGCCTGCGCGAGGAGCTTTGGCGGGCCGCGGTGTTCGCGGCGTTCCGACGCTGCTGGCCCCGATGGATGTCCCGTCGCGTGGGCCGCGTGGGCATCGTGCTGCTGTCGGCGCTGTCCTTCGGACTCGGCCACCTGCCGCAGGGCTGGGGCGGGGTGGCGTTGACGGGCGTGCTGGGGGTGGGCCTGGGATGGATTCTCTTGGGACACCGCTCGCTGTGGGTTGCGGTGGTGGCGCATGGATTCTTCGATGCCACGTCGTTGCTGCTGCTGCGTCTGCTGGATGCGACCAACGGGCTTGAACGGTTGTTGGGCAAGCCACCGGGGCACTAAAGGAGTCCCTGAAAAAGACAAACGCCCGATCCGCAGGGCGGATCGGGCGGGTGTGGAGCGGAGACCGCTCAGGCCTTCGCAGCCTTGCGGGACCGGCGATGCCAGAGGGCAAAGGCAAGGAGTCCGCTCGAGGCGATCGCGGCCCATTCCTCGGGCTCGGGGACGGCGGAGAAGGAGGCTTGCTGTAAAACGTAAGTGTTTCCTCCTGCCGATACTGTCAGGTTTTTCGAGTCAGAACCTGTCACCGTGAACGTCGGTGAAAAATCCGACGAGCTCCCGCTAAAATGAAAGATCGACGGATTTAAATTGGGTGAAGACGAGTTCTGCCAAGACATGGAGGGAATCTCATTGAGTCCGGGGGTGTAAAAGTGTTTCTGTAAATTGCCTTTGTCTTCCTGCACCTCCCTCCCTTTGGGGGGAGGCGCAGCGAAGGCGAGCGTAGCGAGCCCAGCGGAGCCGACCCCCAAAGGGAGGGAGGTGCACCGCGCGCTAAAAACGGGTCGAGGGCGGGCCATGTTGGCTTCCTGTTGGGGTGGTACCAAACACATCCAACA
>SYEM01000295.1 GCA_005801385.1 Verrucomicrobiales bacterium
GTGGGGAAAGTGTCGTTCGAGGACTGGGCCTTGTTGACGTCGTCGTTCGGGTGGACGGGCTTCTTGGAGCCCATTACGCCGCCAGCCATCTCGATCGCGCGGTTCGCGATGACCTCGTTGGCATTCATGTTCGACTGCGTCCCGGACCCGGTCTGCCAGATGTGCACCGGGAAGTGCGGGTCGAGCCGGCCGTCGATGACCTCATCCGCCGCGGCTGCGATGAGGGCGAGCTTGTCCTGGGACAGCTTGCCGAGATCGGCATTCACCTGGGCACAGGCCTTCTTGAGCAGGCCCATGGCCCGGATCACCGCCCGGGGCATGACGTCGTGGCCGATGTCGAAAAAGTGAACGCTTCGGGCGGTCTGGGCGCCGTAGTACCTGTCGTTCGGGACCTCGATCTGTCCCATCGTGTCGGATTCAAGACGTGTCTGGCTCATGGAGGAATGGATCTCCCAAGGACCCTTTGTCCCGGGGCCCCTCGTTGTACCGGGAGAGCCTCGGGGCCAGCAATGGAAGTCTGCCGAACGACCGTCGGCTCGAGAAACCGACCCCGGGGCCCAGCCCCCAGCCTCATTTCCCCCTCGTCACGTCGATCCGCTTCAGGTCCGACACGCCCAGCTCAAGGAGCTCGGCATTCACGTACAGGTCGGTCTCGTAGAGTTTTCCCACCGCGTAGGGCGACGCCTTGTGGGCCCGGACGATGTCGTCGACGGCGAGGGCGTCGAGCGCCAGGGGATCTCGGCTGAAGCGGAGCTCGTTGAGGACGACGGTGTCGTAGAGACGCAGGCTCTCCTCGCCGCGATACTGGCAGATCAGGGCGTCGCTGACGCCGAACACGACGCGCGCGAGGAGGTCGTCGAGGGCGCAGATCTCCGGGACGGCCTCCGCCAGGAGCGCTGGGTTGTTCTGGAAGCGGAGGCTGTTGTCGATGGACCCGAGGGCAAGCCCGACCAGCTGGCCGTTTACTCCTGCGAGGTTGTGGGCCAGGACCGGGGTGACCGGGATGACCACGGTCAGCTCCTGGGTCAGGAGGCGGGTCACATAGGACCGGCGCCCGGCATTCAGGTCCTGTCGCTGGTCAAACTCGAGGTCGCCGGCCACCAGCCGTCCGATCACGGGTTTTTCATAGGCCCGGTCGGGATTCGGATCCCAACCCGCCTCCTCGCTCGATCGGCAGCGGACCCCGAGCGACGCGGCCAGTGTGTGCCAGCCGGCCTGGCGCAGGTCCACGGTACGCTTGTCCCAGATGACGATCTGCTTCGAGGGATGTCCCGCGGCAAGGAGGGTCTCCACGAGCGCCTTCACCACGGCGGGACGGGTGCCGCTCATCTCGCCCGCGGCCGAGGTCACCTTGAATCCCACCACATCGTTGGTCCGGATCAGTGTCCGCCAGGCGTTGGTGATGTCGGCCGTGTTGGCCAGAGCCATGAGTCCGCGCTCGACCAGTCGGCGGACCACGGAGGCGTTCGGCACGAACGCCGCGGTGGCGGCGGGATCCTGGACCGCGAAGACCTCGGCCCGGGGTTTGTTGGTGTTCCCGACGGCCGAGGGCGCCGCGGGTTGTGGAACGGCTTCGGCTCCGACGACGGCATGGAGGTGTCGGAGAATCGCAAGAATTCCCAGAAGCCCCATCGTGTGCCAAACGCGCCCGAGCATGTGCGCGGAGAAGATGCCGGCCAGGGGCGCGGATGCAATGATCCAGCACGGATCCAGCACGGAGCCTGTACGGAGCATCCGTCGGGCCGCGATCCTGGACCAGAGCCATGCCGTGTGTTGACAGGAATGAGAAGGCAGGAAATGTGCTGACATCGGGTTGAAATTCCCCAAAGGAGCGTTCGATCCACGGGCGGCTTCCTGGGGCCTCGGAGAATCGAGACCATGCAAAAAAGCAACGACCTCGTGACTGAAGCCCTCCGCGACACCAAGCACCCCTTCCGGGCCGTCGAGAACCGGCAGGGCAAACCCCAGAAACACCGGTACGAACGACGCAAGGCCCGCGAATTCCTGAAGCTGGCCGACTGGTCGGAGACCGACTGATCCCATCGAAGGCGTCCAGAAGGACGCTTGCCCTTCCGGGGCCGCGGCGCCGAAAATCCCGGCATGCCGATCCGAGTCCTGGTCCTGGTCCTCGCCACCGCAGGCGCCCTAATCGGCGCCGACTGGCCCGCCTTTCTCGGTCCAACCGGGGACAACCGTTCCCCGGAGACGAACCTGATCCGGTCCTTTCCCGCAACGGGTCCCACGGTGGTGTTCGACCTCGCCATGGGCACGGGCTATGCCGCCCCGTCGGTCGCCAGCGGGAAGTTGTTCCTCTTCCACCGGATCGGAGCCAGCGAGATCGTCCAGGCCATGGATCCCGTCACCGGGAAGGTGCTGTGGACCAACGGCTATCCCACCGCGTTCCAGGATCCCTACGGGTACAACAACGGGCCCCGCTGCGCCCCGCTGGTCTCCAAGGGCACCGTCTTTACCTACGGGGCCGAGGGGAAGCTGAGCGCGTTCGACACCGCGACAGGACGTCTCCGGTGGCAGCGGGACACCGCCAAGGACTTCGAGGTTCCCGAGGCGTTCTTCGGGGTCGGATCCTCGCCCATCCTCGAAGGCGGACGCCTGATCGTCATGGTCGGAGGCCAACCCGATTCCGGGGTCGTGGCGTTCGACCCCGAGACCGGCGCGACGGTCTGGGCCTCGGTCGGGGAGAAGAACTGGCAGGGTCAGCCCATGCTCGGCTGGCCGGGAGAGGCCCCGATCCAGTGGAAGCGCTGGGAGAAGCAGGCGAGCTATGCCTCCCCCGTCGCCACCACCCTCAATGGGAAACGCGTGGTGCTGTGTCTCATGCGACAGGGCCTCGTCGGAGTCGACCCCGTCCAGGGACAGGTCCTGTTCCAGCGCTGGTTCCGCGCCCGGGTGGAGGAATCCGTCAATGCCGCCAACCCCGTCGTCCTGGGCAACGAGATCCTCGTCTCCAGCGCCTACTACCGGACCGGATCCCTCCTGCTCCAAGCCACCGGCGCTCCGATGGCTTTGCAGGAGGTCTGGCGCGGGCTCGGACTCGAGATGCACTGGAGCACACCCGTCCGGGTCGATGGCCACCTGTATGGGTTCAGCGGACGCAACGAACCGGATTCCGTGTTCCGGTGCCTGGATCTTGCCTCGGGCAAGGTGGCCTGGGAACGCGACGAACGCTGGGGGAAGTTCGGATCCAAGCAGCCTCCGGTGTTCGGACGCGGCTCCCTGATCTGGGCCGACGGTGTCCTCTACGCCCTGGGTGAGGGGGGGCTTGTGGGAATATTCCAGGCGGACAGCCAGAAGTGCCAGGAGCTGGCCCGCTGGCAGGCACCCTCGCTGCACTACCCCTGCTGGGCCGGACCCGTCCTCTCGGATGGCCGACTCTATCTGCGGAGCGAGGACCGGCTGGTGGCCCTCGATCTCCGACGCCGCTAGGCGTCCAGGTCGAGACCGCGGCGACGTTGACCGCGCCGTCCTAGAACGCCACCTCCGGATGCGGCTGGTGGTCGTGGTTCCAGCGCCGACGGTTCGCCTCCGTGTCCTCCACCAGCTGGGGATTCCGGATGCCGACCACGTGGCCGTCCGCGAACAGGACATTCGCACCGCCGTTGTGACGCTGCTTCGACGGCAGGCCGCTGATCGACAGCAGGAACGAATAGTACTGGGGGAAGCCGGGTTGGGGCATGGAATCGGCCACCGCGATCATGTCGGCCGGAGCCACCACCCGTTCCTCGCGCACCTGGGGCACCTCCTCGCCCGGCGCCACCACAAAGCCCAGGCCGAGATTGTCCTGCCACCGGGTCTTCCCGGCCGACCCGATCCCGAACCCGTTGTAGCCGTAGCTCACGCCCACGATCTTGTCCGGCCCGGTCGGACCCCGCATGTAGGCATTGCCGAACATCCAGACGATCGCCTTGTCGACGGGCCACTCGCCCTTGAAGGTCGGACAGCGCATCAGATTGGTCGTGTTGCCATGATGCGGGGCGATCGAGGTGAACCACGTGTTGGTCGAGTTGGCATCGACCGTGTAGGGGTAGACCCGGTGCTCCTGCGTGTACATCGACAGCGCGAGGCCGACCTGTCTCAGATTGCTCCGACACTGGGTGCTGAGGGCGGCGCTCTTGGCCCGAGAGAGAGAGGGCAAGAGGACGGCCGCCAGGATCGCGATGATCGCGATGACCACCAGAAGCTCGATCAGGGTGAACCCCGATCGGATCGCCAGCGGGCTGTTGCGATGCGCCTTCATCCGGCCTCCTCCTGATACCTAGCCATCGAGTCCGGAAAGGAAAGGGGAACCTCGTTGTGTCTGGATCCCTGCCCCACGCGGTGGCCGGGTTTGGACCCTAGAGGATTGCCCGGATCGGCTGGACTTCCTCCACCCCGACCAGTTTCTGGTCCAGTCCCCCGTAGAAATAGCTCAGCTGGTTGGGATCGAGGCCCATCAGGTGCAGCACCGTGGCGTGCAGATCCTTCACATGGAGCCGGTCCTCCACGGCGGCCGACCCGAGCTCGTCGGTCTGCCCGACGCTCACCCCGCCCTTCACCCCGCCTCCGGCCATCCACATGGTGAACCCGTAGGCGTTGTGATCGCGCCCGGTCCCCTTCTCGTATTCGGCGGTTGGCTGACGTCCGAACTCGCCCCCCCAGATCACCAGGGTCTCGTCCAGGAGTCCGCGCTGCTTGAGGTCCTGAAGCAGGCCGGCGATGGGTCGATCGGTGCGGCCCGCGTGGAAATTGTGGTTCTTCTCGAGGTCCGAATGGGCATCCCAATTGTCGTCGTTGTGGGCCCCACCCGCGTAGAGCTGGACGAACCGGACCCCCCGCTCCACCAGACGTCGGGCCAGGAGACAGCGTCGCCCGAACTCCTGGGTCCGGGGGCTGTTGATCCCGTAGAGCTCCCGGGTGGCCTCGCTCTCCCGGCTGAGGTCGACGGCCTCGGGTGCGTAGCGCTGCATGTTGAAGGCCAGCTCGTAGCTGGCGATCCGCGCGGCGAGGTTCGAGTTGTCCGGATGCGCCGCAGCATGGTCGGCGTTGTACTCACGGAGGGAGTCGAGGATCCGACGCTGCATCGGGGCGGTCATGCCCTCCGGACGCTGCAGGTCGAGGATCGGGTCGCCGGCCGAGCGGAGCACGGTGCCCTGGTAGCTGGCCGGCATGTAGCCGCTCGACCAGTTCTTGGCCCCGCTGATGGGCCCCCCGATCGGATCGAGCATCACGGCGAACCCCGGCAGGTTCTCGCTCACGCTCCCCAGGCCATAGTTGACCCAGGACCCGAGACACGGGCTGCCCGAAAGGATCTTGCCGGTGTTCATCTGGAGCATCGCCGATCCGTGGATCGGCGAGTCGGCCGTCATGCTGTGCAGGAAGGCGATGTCGTCCACGCAGCGGCCGAGGTTCGGAAACAGATCGCTGACCTGCTTACCACACTGGCCATAGGGCTTGAAGGCCCACTTGGGGCCGACCACCCGCCCCTCGTTCTTGCGTCCGCCCCGACCGAACGTTTTGACGGTGATCGTCTTGCCGTCGAGCGGGTACAGCGCGGGCTTGTGGTCGAAGGTGTCAACATGGCTCGGACCGCCATACATGAAGAGGAAGATGACACTCTTGGCCCGGGCCGTGCGCAGGGGCTGCCGGGGCGCCAGGGGGTTCACGAAGCCACCAGGTGTCGGCGCCGCCTGGACCCGCGGCAGGACCCCATCCCGTGCCATCAACCCGGCCAACGCCAGACCCGTGAAGCCGGCACCCGCCTCCCAGAGGAATTCACGACGGGTGCGACGACAGAACTGGCCACGGGGGGCGGAGGCATCGGGGTTCATGGCAATGAAGGGGTTCAGTCGAGATACACGAACTCGTTGAGATTCAGCGCGAGGAGGCAGAAGGCCTCCAAGGCAGCCTGCCGATCGAGCCCATCCTGTTCGGACAGCGATCCGATGAGACGCAGCCCCCGGTCGAGGTCCTCCTCTGCGGCAGGACGTCCCGTGACGAGGTACAGGGCACGGGCAACCTGGTCCCGGGTGTTCCCGGGGGCCTCCTCTTCCATCCGTCGGGCCAGACGCGTGGCCTGGTCCCGGACAAAGCGGCTGTTCAACATCCCCAGCGCCTGCGTGGGCTGGGTGGTGGCGAACCGCACGGGGGTCGAACGATCCGGCTCGGCCAGATCGAATCCGAGGAGGATCGGCGTCAGAAGCGATCGCTTGACGTGGATGTAGACGCTGCGTCGGACCTGTTCCTCGGGGGGAGCCTGGCCCCATCCGCTGCCAGGAACCGACTGTCCTGCGAGCACCTCGGGCGGCAGGGTCACGTAGACTCCGGGACCCTGCATCGCCCGGTTGACGGGTCCGCTCACCCACAGCAGGGAGTCGCGGATTTCCTCGGCCGTGAGCCGCCGCATGTCGAAGTGCGACAGTGAATCGTTGGCCGGATCCCGCTGGAGGGCCTCCCTGCTGATGGTGGTGGATCTGCGGTAGGCGGCCGAGGTCAGGATCAGTCGATGGAGGTTCTTCACGCTCCACCCCTGCTCCATGAACTGCCACGCCAGCCAATTGAGCAGTTCAGGATGCGTCGGGGCCTGGCCCTGACGCCCGAAATCGCTCGGGGTCCTCACGAGACCGCGTCCGAAATGATGCTGCCAGACGCGATTGACCCAGACCCTGGCCGTGAGGGGGTTCTCCGGGGAGACGATCCAGTCGGCAAGGGCGAGACGACGTCCCAGCGACTTGCCCGAGGGCGGCGGCACGATCCGGGGCTGCGGCGGATTCAGCACCTGCAGGAAAGCCGGCTCGACCCGGTCCCCCGGACTCCCCGGGTTGCCCCGGGCCAGCACCCGGGTCTCGGGCGCCTGGGTCCCGGACTCGCTCACCACCAACGCCTTGGCCGGTGCTGCACCCGCCGCGGCCAGTTCGCCCAGGACCACCTCGTCGGTGTCCCCACCGTTCCGGTAGGGCGTCACATTGTGGAAGAACGAGAGCAGCGAGTAGTAGTCGCGCTGGCCGATCGGATCGATCTTGTGGTCGTGACACCGGGCGCAGTCGACGGTCAGTCCGAGGAACACCTGCCCGGTCGTGGCCACCAGATCATCCAGCTGGTCGTATTGGGCCAACTCCCGGTCTGCCGGTTCGTCATCCCAGATCCCCAGCCGATAGTAGCCCGTCGCAATGCGGGCCTCGTCGTCCGCATCCGGCAGCTCGTCGCCGGCAAGCTGCTCCCGGACGAAGCGGTCGAAGGGCTTGTCGCTGTTGAACGCCCGGATCACGTAGTCCCGATAGCGCCAGGCATTGGGCTTGGCCCCATCGCGCTCATAGCTGTTGGTCTCCGCAAAGCGGACGAGGTCCAGCCAGTGACGACCCCACTTCTCCCCGTAATGCGGGGAGGCCAGCAGCCGTTCGACCCACTTTTCCCAGGCGTTTTCGGATCGATCCTGGACGAAGGCCTCCACCTCCTCGGGGGTCGGGGGCAGGCCGAGCAGATCGTAGTGCACCCTTCGGAAGAGGGTCCGCCGGTCCGCCTCGGGCGCGGCCGCCAGCTGGCGATCCCGGAGTCCCTGTCCGATGAAGGCATCGACCGGATGGGGAGCGGCGGGCCCGGTCTGAGGCACCGGCGGGACCGGATGCCCCACGGGCTGGAAGGCCCAGTGGCCACGATCCTTCTCGGTGATCTCAAAGCCACGGCGACGGGGCCCGGCGGTCGGGTTGGGCTCGGAGGGCCAGGGGGCCCCGCGACGGACCCACTCCTCGAGATCGGCGATCTCGGCCGCGGCGAGACTCCGCTTCGGCGGCATGCGGAAGTCCTCATCGGTCCATCGCACCGAGGCAATGAGCCGGCTGGACTGCGGATCCCCCGGGGTCACGACCGACCCGTTCTCGCCGCCCTTCAGCAGCGCCTCATGGGTGTCGAGTCGGAGGCCTCCCTTGACGGACTTCGCCTCCTCGCTGTGGCAGTCGAAGCAGGCCCGCGCCAGGACCGGTCGGATGCGCTTCTCGAAGAACTCGAGGTCGGCGGCAGACGGCTCCGCGGCCGACGCCAGCGGCACCATCATCCCGACCACCGCGAGGACCAGCCGCGACCGGAGCCGACGGAGGAAGGGAGGAACGAGTGCCATGGTTCCGGAAGCTACTTCCGAGGAGGCAGGACCGCCACCACCGGCGTGGAATTCCCGAAGCTCTTGAAGTCGGTCCAGCTCCACACCACCTGCCGGTCCGGGGTGACCTCGATGAGCTGGGGGTTCTCCGGGCCCGCATGGCAATTGCCGATGAGCGTGTTGCCATTCGGGAGCCGCTCGACCCGGGTGACCCAGGCAAGGGTGATGCCGGGGAGATCCTTCTGCTCGACCTTCCAGACGATGGACCCCGCCGGATTGACCTCGAGCACGCTGTGCCCGTTGCCGGTGCCGATGAGCGTGTTGCCGTTGGCGAGCCGGGTGGCGGCGAAGACCTGGTTCCCAAAGGCCTCTGGTCCATGGCCGCCCTTGCGCTCCTTTCCAAAGAGCGGGATGTCGTACTGCCAGACGATCTTGCCCTCGGGCGAATACTCGCGGACACGACCATCCGCCTCGTGGGCCACGAGATAGTTCCCATTGCCCAGCTTGCGGACGAGGCGGGTGTCGGAATGGGCGTTGGAGTGATCGACCTGGAGCTTCACCTCGCGGTGGACCTTGCCCTCGCGATCGACCTCGATGATCCGGCCTGGACCCGACTCGGCGATCATGGTGCGGCCGTCTGCCAGACGCTGGAACGCGTGGACCTCGACCGGCTTGCCCGGGTTGGCCTTCGCGGCGTCGTATTCCCAGACCACCTTGCGGTCGGGGGTCACCTCCTGGATCCGGGTCCAGCCCTGTTGGAGCAGCACATTGCCGTTGGGCAGCACGGTGGCGTCATGGATCGCGGTGACCGGGATTTCCCACTCGAGCGAACCATCGGGCGCGACGATGGCGAGGCGACGGGTGGAGTCATCGCCCGCGAGGATGCGTTTTCCGGGACCGGCAGCGGCCGTCGAGAACGCGAACAGGGTTGAGGCAAGGGCGAGGCCCTGGAAAAGGCGGGAGAGTGGGAGGTTCATGGCTGGGAGAGATCGTGCAAACGCTACGGCGTGTAAGGCGGCAGTGTCGAGACGCGGTGTCCCGCGGAGGCCGGACCGCGGATCGGGAACCTGGGCCTGGACGCTCGCCCCGAATCCCACCCGGCCGATCGATCCCCGATCCGATCGCCCCGCGGGCGAATCCGGCGGATCCATTAGACCCTGCCCGGAACACCCCATGCCCGCCCCGTGTCCGTCAGAGCGCCGGGCGCTGGGCGCGAGCTTTCCTTCTTGGATCCCAGGGAGGTAGCCTCCTCGCCATGACACGTCATCGCGCCCTGCTCTGCTGCCTCGCCGGACTCAGCCTCCTCGGTTCCGGATGCACCTTCTCGCGCGAGTGGAAGGCGGCCTCGCGTCAGCCGGCCGCCCCCAGGGACATCACCGGCGCCTGGGAAGGCACCTGGCAGAATTCCAACAACGACCACCAGGACCGGCTCAAGGCGGTCATCACCCGGGTGTCCGACACGGAATACCGCGCCCGCTTCAAGGCGTGGTGGCATGTCGTGTTCAGCGGGACGTTCCGCACGACCCTGAGGGGCTCCTGGCAGGACGATGTCTTCGTCTTCGAAGGCCAGGAGAAGGTGTATGGGTGGCGGTTTGACCAGGAGGGACGGATCACCTCGACCCAATTCGACTCGAAGTACATGAGCGACGGGGACGACGGCAGCTTTACGCTGCGGCGCCCTTCGGCGCAGCCCTGAGCAGGCAGAGCCACCCCCGCGGGACGGCCGAGGAGGTGGTGGGCGAGGAGGGATTCGAACCCCCGACCAACAGTGTGTAAAACTGCTGCGCTAACCACTGCGCTACACGCCCAGAAACGTCGTGTGGGTATCACCTGGGGCAGGACACGGCAAGACGCGGGATCGGCCCGTTGACGATCGGACAGGTCCGATTATTGTCCCCTCTCCACTATGAAACGCACCATCACCACCCTGTTCGCCGTTGTCGCCTCGGCCTTCCTGGCCCTCGCCGACGACGCCTTCCCCAGCATCTCCACCGAGGACCTCAAGCAGGCCATCGCCGCCAAGAAGGTCATCCTCCTCGACGTCAACGGCACCGAGAGCTGGCAGGAAGGACACATCCCTGGGGCGCTCGATTTCGACAAGGTCGAGGGTAAGCTCGCCAAGGTCCTGCCGGCCGACAAAAACGCCCTCGTGGTCGCCTACTGCGGCAACGAGCGCTGCTCCGCCTACAAGGCCGGCGCCGCCGCCGCCAAGAAGCTCGGCTACACCAATGTGAAGCACTACTCGAAGGGTATCGCCGGCTGGAAGAAGTCCGGTGAGAAGACCGAGTCGGGCAGCTGATCTTCCACCTTCTTCCCAAGACCCGCCCGGGATCTCCCGCGGCGGGTTTTTTCATGGTCGGGTTCCATGCTCCCGTCGAACGGAAGTAGGGACTCATACGGTGACGCCGAGACACGGAGGAAAGGCGAGGGAGATCATGACGAAGGCGATGCCGGTAGGGCTGGGCTCCGTCACGGCCCCATCTCGATCCCATGCGCGTGGCGCACCCGTGAAGGGGGATGGCAGGGACCCACGCGTCAGAGGATCCCAGCTGGACCTATGGATCGGTCAAACCCATCGCGGGGAACATGGGGACCTGCGGGACCAGGTGCTACCAACGGGGGCGCTCCGGAACCTTGAGCTCACCGAACTCGACCGAGGGCCGGGCGGAATCCCAAGTTTCCGTTGCGGTTGCCAGGGGCATTCCTGCCCCGGAGGGCCGAGCGCACGAGCCGGGCGCCGTCGTACCAGCTGCCCCCGCGGATCACGCGGCCGGAGCCCGATCCGGGACCCGAGGGGTCCGTCACGCCCCCGGTCGGGTAGGTGTCATATCAATCCCAACACCACTCCCACACGTTGCCCGACATGTCGTACAATCCCCAGGCATTGGGGAGCTTCTGCCTCACGTTGCGCGTCGCATTTCTCGAATTCACATCATACCACCCGATGGCATCCAGATCCTTTTTCATATCCCCATAGTTCACGTACACCGCAGTCGTCGTCCCAGCTCGACAGGCATTCTCCCACTCCGCTTCCGTCGGCAGGCGAAACTCAAAACCACTCAGATCGTTGAACGCCGTTAGCAGGGAGTTTTTCCCGATCGCGCGGCAGAAGTCATACGCATCACCTCACCTCACTGTCTCCATCGGATTCTTGGGATCCGGGAAATGAGCTCTACCGCGTCCCAAACCCATCACCGCGTAGTACATCGCCTGCGTCACCTCCGTCTCCAACATCCAATATCCCCGGGTCAACGTCACCGTGTGCTGGGTCTCATCGTCGTAGCGATCCGGGTCCGTCGCCTCGGTGCTCCCCATCTGGAAGGTCCCCGCATGAATCCATTTCATTTTGACTGGGATTGTCCCGTCTCCAAAACCACTGTAATTCACCAGCGCAAACACGAAATCCGTCCCCTCTTTAGGAACCTCCTTA
>SYEM01000296.1 GCA_005801385.1 Verrucomicrobiales bacterium
GCTCTTTCTGGTTGGGGTGCGTCTTGGCACGTCGATGGGGTCGAGGACCCAGACGAATTCGGCGTCGGGCCGGACCGTTCCATGTTCCTCGCCGAGGATGCCATGGTCCGGGAACCGCGCCTCGATCCAGCGTCGCATCGCCAGTTCCGCGTCGCGGTCGGCGACGGTGACCGGGCTCTGGTCGGCCTTGTGTTCGACACCGAGCCCGACGCGGCCGAAGTGGGGCAGGATGACATCGCCACTGATCCGGCTCAGCTCATGGAGCGCGGCGACGAAGGGATCGAGGTTCATCCCGGAATCCAACCAGCCGGAGGTGTGGGTTGCCCAGCCGCTATTTGCCCGGACGCTTCGCCGGCGTCACCCAGTTCTTGTGCCAGTCGAGGCTCCAGAGACGCTCGAGCTTCACCAGCTCCGAGTGGCCGTCGACGAAGGCGATGTTGATCGCGCCGGGAAGATCGTTCTTGGGGTTGAAGGTCGAAGCCTTGCCCCAGTTGGCGTTGCCATGACGAGGAATCGTCACCCGCACCATGGCTCCTGCGAAGTCGTCGCCGGTGAACAGATTGCGGGCGGGCGGATCGTTCGGCTGGGGCCAGGTGTCGATCCAGATGCCATCGGGGATCACCGGGGTATTCGATGGAATCGGGCAGTCGGACTCGTTCCTGTACTTCTTGGGCTTCTGTGAGGCGGAGCTGAAGTACGGGTCGTCGTCCCCGTAGAACCAGCCATTGAAGACATAGCTGCCCTCGTAGTCGAAGCCCTTGCTGCCGGTCCAGAGCCATGTCTGGTTGAGTGATCCGCTCGCCGGATGCCGTCGCTTGTTCTTCTTGGCGGCCGGTGGCGCGGTGGGGCAGACGCGTGCGGTGTTGATGCCCCCATAGTTGGTCGCCAGCACCGTCACCCAGAGGGCATTGTCCATCGTCGCGGTTGCGGCCCCGTTGTAGGGCACCGGCTTCCCGAAGTCCGACAGATACATGAAGGTCGAGAGGCCGAGGGTCTTGGTGTTGACCAGGCACTTGAGCTGGTTGGCCTTCGACTTCGCCTTGGCCAGCGAGGGCAGGAGCATGCCCGCGAGGATCGCGATGATCGCGATGACCACGAGAAGCTCGATCAGGGTGAAGCCGGTCGCACGACGGCATTGGGGAAAGGGGGGGTTCATGGCGGAGGCTTTCTGTTGATGTGAACCGAGAGGCCTCCCGGAAATCAACGTCGCAGGCGTCTTGCCTTCGGGATGGCCTTCGCGTAGGTGCCCGGAGTCATGCGATCCGCCCTCGCCTTGGTTCTCGTCTCCGCCCTTCTTGCTGCCAGCGGCTGTGCTGCCTATCGGAGCCAGGGCGTGTTCGTGACCGGTTACCGGATCGCCAACCTCCCCGCGGATTGGCGACAGGCCCCGATCGCGCTGTTCGAGGTCCGTGATCCCGACCCGGTGCTGTCGCGCGCGACGTACGAACCCTCCAGCCGGTCCGAGGACCAGCCGGTCGAGGACGCGCTCCGGAGTGCCGGGTTCCTCGGTGGACGGATCCAGGATCCGTCGGGCCTGGTGGTGCTGTGGCGGGTGGATCGTCGGGTGCTGTCCAGCCGTCCCCGGGTTCCGGCCGAGGTCGGACTGCCCGTCCAACCCCCGCTGTTGGCTGCCACGCCCACCCAGCCGTTGTCCAGCACCGCCGTCGAGGCGGCACGGGAGGGGGATCGACCACCGGTGGATGCGACGTCGGGATTGGAGACCTACTCGCTGGAGATCTCGATCGTGGACCGTCGTCAGACGGCAATCCCCGAGGTCTTCCGGGGCCGGTGTGTGCTCCGGGCTCCGGACCGTCGGCTGGTCGAGGCGGCTGGATTCGCCGCCCGGAGGATCTTCGAGGGGTTTCCGGAGGTGGGGAGCGTCCAATTCGACCAGGAGGTCGGTACGCTCACTGTCCGCTGAAGGGATCAGACCGTGGCCTGTCCGGATCCAGGCTGGGCCTGGGGCGGAGGGCTGAAGTAGAGGGGCAGGGATCCCTGATGGATGCCGTCCACGGCGAGGTCGATCGTGTACTCCCCGTGGCGCTCGAGCTTCAGGCCGTTCACCTGGAGGATCAGGTTGACGGTCGCGCTGTTGAGTTCCTGGAGGAATCGGACCGAGACCTGGGCCTCGACGCCCGGGACGATGCTCTTGCCGTCCTCGTCGGCGATGGTCATGCGCAGCTTGTGGTCGCCTTCCTCGATCCGATGGACCCGGAGCCGGGCCACGACGGAACAGCGGGGCAGCACCAGTGGGACGTCCGCCGAGTGGATGCGGTCGA
The DNA here is from genome assembly GCA_005801385.1 of Verrucomicrobiales bacterium. GTDB lineage: Bacteria > Verrucomicrobiota > Verrucomicrobiia > Limisphaerales > UBA9464 > UBA9464. Next base: position 2,280 of record SYEM01000296.1, read on the forward strand.
AACCGCCGAGGATGCAGAGCTTGCCGCCGTAGTCCGCGGCGGATTCACAGAGGGTGAAGATCTCGAGTTTCAACCCCGGCAACCTACCCGGAATTGCGACGGTGTCGGCAAGAATTCCCGTTCCCCCGGATTCCTCCAGAACCGTCGACGGTTCCCGCCACCCCGGCCGATCCTCAAGGGACCCGGCGCAGCTGGAAGAAGCGCACGGGCTGGGAGGGCAGGAACCAGAGATGGTGCACCGCATTGGTGGCAAGGATGGGCGTCCGTTCGCGCTCGGCCGATCCGTCGAGTCGAGGGCTGGTCTCCAGCTCATAACGGGTGTTCGGCACCAGGCCGCCCAGGACCAGCTCAACGCCACGATCCACCGAAGCGTGGGGAATGGCCACGACTGGGGGTGGCTCGACTTCGATGCGGATCGGGCCCTCGACCGGTGTGCCGGTGTTTTCGACGCGGACGGCGACGAGGCGTCCGCCGGTGATCTGGGACCGTACCACGGCACCGGAAGCGCCCTGGCCTAGGACTCGGATGCGGGGCGGCGTGGTGTAGCCGATTCCCGGATCCAGGATATTGCCCCCCACGAGAAAGCCCCCGACCACGGTGGGATCCACGACCGCGGGACGCGGCACCGGAGCCTCGGCCAGTCGGTAGGCCTCGGCAGGACCTGAGACCCAGCGTTCGGCCACTTCCACGCCGGTGAGGTCGACCCCGCCCTCCTCCCACACGCCGTCCCGCTGCCGCTGCAGCCGGTAGGCCTTGTCCTTGGACAGGGATCCAAAGCGCAGCAGCGAGGCTTCGCCCAGCGTCAGCTGGATGGGTGGCACCGCCGGGGCCTCGACCCGCAGCTCCGGCACCGAGGTGAAGCCGGATCCGGGGCTCACGACATTGACCTCGACCAGGCCCTGTTGCCCGACCACGGCCAGCAGTTGGGCGCCGGTACCCCCGCCCCCGACGATCTGGATCTGTGGCACCCGGGAGAACCCGTGGCCCTTGTCGAGGATCCGGACCCCCACCAAGAAGCCGTTGACCACGATGGCCTCCAGCCGGGCGGGCCGGATTTGGTCGGTGATGACGAAGGTGCTGGAGATCTCACCTTGATGGCGGTCCCCCAGGATCCGGGCCTCGACCCGGAATGAGCCGGGTCCAACCGGACAGCTCTCGCTCCCGTCGTAGGTGATCCGGACGGGAAGTCCGGGCGGCTCGGTCGTGACCGTCACACAGCGGGGGGTTCCATCGAGGGGCTGTTCGAGGCCCGAGAACTGGATCGTGGCAGGGATACGGGAGACCTCGAGGCGGGCGGCGGCCGAGGTGACCGAACCGGCGGCGTTGGTGACGCGGACCGAGTACTGGCCCGCATCGGCAAGACGCAGTCCGGGAAGGTGGTATCGGGATCCCTGGGCCCCCGGTATGGGCGTGCCGTCGAGGAGCCATTGGTAGGCGAGCGGCTCGCCACCCGAGGCGACGACCTCGAACGAGACGGCCTCATCGACCCGACCCGACAGGTCGGACGGAGACGCCTCGATCACCGGGGCTGTCAGGGCGTCGGTCGCGCGCAGCGCCCCGAGGCGCAGGACCCCGAGGGACGCCCAACGGGGCAGGTCGGCGTCCGACCACGATACGCCCTCGAGGGTGAGGGTCTGGTCCGGGGTTGGGGAACCGGCGACCTGCCGCAGCTCCAGGATCGAATCGACACGAGGCACGTTGTTGGAGTCCCGGCGCACCACCGGGCGTACCTTGAGGTGGCTGGAGAGGAGGCCCTGGGTCCTGCTGAAGACCTCGGACAAATCCAGGACATCCCCCTGGGCGGTCGAGAAGTCGCCCACCACATCCCGTGAGCCATCGGGTCCAAACAGGAACTGGTCGGCCCCGGGACCTCCCAGGAGTCGGTCGTCCCCGGGTCCGCCGTCGAGGAGATCGTCCCGGTCTGCACCCACCAGCCGGTCCTCCGAGAGGCCGCCCGACAGGGCGTTGCGGACCCCGGATCGTCCGGTGAGCTGCACCGGACGGATGTCCATCCGATGGTCCCAGACGACCACACCATCCCATTTCGCGAGCAGGTAGTCCCTGATGCGGGCCCGGCCCTTGGCATGGAGCGGGGCATCGAACAGGACCCACTCGGAGAGGGACCCGTCGAGGGCCCGTGAGGCCTGAGGTTCACTCAGGGCCCGTGAGGCGCCGAAGGTCGAGAACGAAGGCGTCCAGGCCCCGGTGTTCGAGGCGGAGAGCCAGGTGCCGCGGTCGAAAAGATCGAGTCGGCTGCCCGTGGGTTCGCCGGAGATCACGCCGCGGATGGAGCCAAGCAGGGGGCTGCTCCGGGTCGTCCGCCCATCCTCCACGATCCGGAGGGTCCTGGCGGCCTGGGGCCCGCCCACGGCGGCGACTTCGATCCCGACCCCGTTGAACAGGGTCTGCACCGGTCTGGCAGAGGGTTCGACCGAGGCGGCGAAGGCCACCGTGTATCCGTCGAGGCGGAGGTCCTTGTCATCCCAGTAGAGGAATTGTCCCGATCGGAATCCTACCGTGCGGTCTGCGGCTCGTGGCTGAAGTTCCGGGTGAGGTTGATAGGTGTCCCGTCCGGCTCCGGAGCGGTCCGTCCATTCCCAGATGGGGCCGGCGGGGATGCCGGTGGCGTCAAGCCAGGCGACCGGTGCCGCGCCGATACCGGTGGCGGGCGAGTAGGCCGAGAGCTGGAGCGTGGCGGTGTTGGTCGACGGCTTCGTCCCGGCTTGCCGCAGTTCGAGGTCCACCGGAGCGGAGCTGAAGGTCGCAGACACCTCGAGGGTGATGTCCCCGGCCAGGACCTCGGCGTGGGTGAACGGAGTGGTCGACTCCAGCGGCGCACCCCGTCGTTTCCAGGTCAGACCCGGCGTCGGACCCCGGCGGTGATAGGACAGATCCTCGGGCTCGGTTCCCGGGGACACCACCGGCACGGAGAACCCCGATTCGCCCCCGGCGGGGAGGCTGAGGCTGGTCTCGAGGATCGCCGGGTAGGCGTTGGCCCGTTGAGGGTTGGTGCCCGCCAGGTACTCGGCCAAATTACTGAGGCCATCCTGATCCGCATCGAGCTGCCCGTCCGTTCCGAGGCGGGGGTTCAGGCCGTTCTGCTCCTCATACCAGTCGGCGATCCCGTCGTTGTCGGTGTCCACCTGGGGGATCGACGCCTCGAAGTCGATCCGGATCTCATCTCCGCGGTTGGCGAACGAGGTGGTGACCTCCTTGGCCTGTCCGGGATCCCGAACCTGGGCGGTCTTGCCGTCGACCGTGGCCTCGACAATCCGGTACTGGAGTCGGGCGGCACCCGCCGAGAGGCCTCCGTCGCTGTCGAAGGCATCGGGCAGGTAGAAGACGGGAATCTCATGGCGGTACGAGTATTCACCGTTGGGCCCGACAGGACGGAGCGCCTCGGTCCGAACGACGCGTTGGGCGGGGTTGGACCGGTTCTCGAGGACGAAGCGCAGTGTGCCACGGGTCAGGAGGCGTCCCTGGCCATCGATGCCCGTGGCCAGAATCCGTCCGTAAAGCACGAGGTGCGGTTCCGAAAACTCGGCGGCGGCGAGGGGCAGCGTCAACAGGAGGGCCCCGGCAAGGGTCGCCATCCAGTCGGTCAGTCGGTGGAATCGGTTCATGATCATTGCGGAAGTCGATGAGGAGACGATCCGGGGGATGGGCCCACTCCGGGCTGGAAGGTAGTGGGGTCGGCGGGACCGACTGGGAGGATCGGCAGGTTGGTGAGGGTCTGAAGCCTCTGCGGGAACCGCTGGATGCGTGCCGCGGCGAGCACCTCGCGGTCGAAAGCGTCCTCGACCTCCCGTCGTCGGGCCGCGAGGAGGGACTTCTCGATCCCGGCGCGGACGGATTCGAGGGGCCTCACGGTGGGATCCCGTCGGTCGAGGAGGCGGACGAGGAAGAGTCCCTCCGGTCCGGCCACCACCTCGCTGAGGTCACCGGGTTTCTGGAGCGTCGCGGCGATGCGGGCTACCTCGGATCGCCAGGCATCTCCGGACGATCCGGTGCGGAGCCAGCCCGTGTCTCCTCCGCTGAATCGTGTGACCCGATGCTCGGAGTTCGTCACGGAGAGCGTCCCGAATCCGTTGCTGGCTGCGACCCAGGACGGATCGGCCAGCAACCGGGTCCGGACGCCGTCGAGTCGGTCCCGGTAGCGTTCCTCCAGGGGCGGTTGGCCCCGGGTGTTGAACCACAGGACGGCGGCGCGGACGGCGACGGGCTCCGTGAACCGGGTGTCCCGATCCCGCTCGTAGGACTCCCGCACGGCGGCATCGGTGATCTCGATGGACTTGAGTCGGGTCTGGAGACGGGTGGTGCGCAGTCGACGGGCCAGGATGAGGTCGATCTCCTGCTGGATTGCCGGATCCTGGTCCAGTCCCTCCCGCCGCGCCGCAGCGGCGAGGGCGGAGCGTTGGATCAGCTGTTCAAGGACCTGTTCCCGGAGGACGGGCGTGTTGGTGGTCATCCGCTGTTCCTCCCATTGCTGACGGAAGGTCTCCGCAGTGAGGTTCCGTCCATCGACCGAGGCGAGCACGGGCGAGGTGTCGGAGCGGGTGGTGGACGTGGGGCGTCCGCAGCCGGCCGCCACCGCGAGCAGGACCAGTCCCGCCCCGACCGCCAGACCCTGCCGTTCCGCCGGCGTGGCAAGACCGGGACACCGGCGATGCACTGTCGATGGATCGTGCGGCATCACATTCCCGGGTTCGAGTAGGTCTGGAACTGCACCTCGATGTCCTGGACGGTGTCGACGAACCGTTGGAGGGCGGCGTCGGGGTTGGTTCCGAGGGTGGCTCCCGGGATGAGGAGCAGCCATCGGGTGTTCCAGACGGAGCGGCCGTACAGGCGGCTCGAGGTCGCCGCCGCGGCATTGCCGTCGTTCCAGGGATCGGTGCCGTCGGGTCCGCCGATGGATTGTGTGAACGCGCGGAAGTCGGAGAACCGGACGCGGTCGACGAACGATCCATCGACCCCCCGTTGGCCCACGATGGGCTCGGCCGAGGCGAGCTGGCCCGGGTTGATCACGAACGGCGTCGGGATCCGTTGGCTGAGCACCTTCCATTCCCGGACCTCGGGGAACCGGGAGTCGGACGCCCGCTGTCGGTCCATGCCGACCGGCACCAGATAGATCCTCGGGGAGGAGGACAGCTGTGGGGTGTCGGCACGGTCATACCCGGGAAACGCGACCGCGTGGCTCCGGATCTTGGTGGCAAACTCGGCGGTGCTGAAGGAGCGGTCCCCCGGCTGCAGTGCATTGCCGAAGAGGTTCTTCCCGGGTTCGATGCTGGTCTGGAACTCGATCACAAGGCCGGGCTGCGGCCCGGTCTCGGGTCGCACAAAGGGCCGGCAGTAGGCCGCGTACTCGGGGAGTTCCCAGAGATCGGCCACCTTGCGTGCGCCCAGCTGTCGCTTCCATTCCGCATCGCCCGCCGCGGCGGCGGGGACCCGGAGCATCTCCGTGCGCAGCGAGAAGGTGCCGGTTTCGATCTGTGGGGATTGCAGGCCGAGTTGAGGCTTCAGGGCCCGATGGTTTTCGCGGATCTTGGCGAGGATCTCGGCGAGGCCACCGTTGCCGAGCTGAGGCTCGGTGTTGGACCAGAGCCCCAGCTGACGGGTGCGCATGAGCTCCTCGTAGAGGCCACGGACGGAGGCAGGATGGGTTTCCGAGAGGCTCGTCTCGTAGTCGTAGGCCTGGAGGGCGAGGAAGGTGTACCTGAGGGCGGTCTCGAGAGCGGCATCGTACTGGCGGGCCGCTTCATTGCGACCCATCCGGGCGGCGAGATCCTCGTACCGGCTCCGCTGGGCCAGGGCCGCGACCTGCATGTTGTAGGCGGTCCGCTCCTGCTGGAGACGAAGGGCTTCGGCCTGGAGGGACCGGATCCGGTCCGCAGCCATGTTCAGGCGGTTGAGGGGGCCCGGGATGGCAAAGCCCTCGTTCTTCCGTTCTGCAAAGGTTTCCGCGAGTTCAAATAGTTGATCCCGGAACGCACTCCACTCTGCCAACACTGCTGCCCCGTTCGCCTGCTTCAGCTCGTAGTTGATCTCGACCTGGTTGAGAGCAACCCTTGTCGCCTCAGTGGCCGCCAGGATGCTGCCGAAAATCGCTTTCTTTATGGAATACTCAACCCCCTGGGCCCCTCTGGCAGGAAAGAACGCGTCGATCCCGCCCAACACCCCAATGCTGTTTGGCAAGAATCCCGAGATTGCCTTCATGGAACTTTCCGAGACAGGGTCTGTAACATCCTTTAGAACTTCCTTGAAGCTCTCAAATGCCGCGATGGATCCCTTGATGCCTTTGAGGTTGGTATAGAAGAAGCCGCGGTAGGCCGCTGCCACCTTGAAGTCCTCGAGCTGCTGGTGAGTCAATTCGTAGGTCCGGTTGAGGGTGCCGAGGTAGCTTTGGTATTCGGCGATGGCGGCCCGGAGCGCAATCTCCGCACCCAGCATCTCCTTGATGGCAACCTGAATGGCTCCCGGCGCCCGGCGGCGTCCCCATTCGGCAGGAGCCGTGAAGCCATATTGCCGCGTGCTCACATAGGGCAGGGACGTGACGAGGTCGCCATCCCCGATGGTGGCATTGGTCCCAACCGTCAGGTTGACTGCCAGGTTGTAGGAATTGGTCAGGTAGAACGTGTTGAAGTAGGTCCCCAGGTCAGACCGGTCGAACATGGGTTCCACTCCCCCTCCGATATTCCAGTCGCTGATCTTGGTGGTCGACATGGAGTTGATCTTGGCCTGGATCTTCTGGATCTCATTCGGAGAGTTTGGAAGGACCTGGTCGACATCAGCCTCGTCGACGTAGGCATACGTGATCAGGTCCGGTCCGACGTAGCCCTCCTTGAACAGCTGTCCGGGACCGATGGTGCCCTCGTAGGGGGTTCCCAGGAGCCCGATCAGACGGTTCCTGTACTCGAAATCCTGGAGGACGGCCTTTCTCTGGAGATCCGCTGTCCCCGACGCGATGTTTCGCAGGGACTGATCGATCCGGGTCGAGAAATTCAACGTGGTCTGGGCGTTGTTGCCGGCACGGATCGCCCGCTCCAGGATCTGCTCGAACGGGGTGTTCTGCGACTGGGTTGAGACATCGAACGCCATCGCCTGGTCATCGAACCCAAGCGGGTTTTGGCCGCGGTTGACATTGCCGAGGGTCTGGTCCAGTTCGGTCATGGCGGCACCGATCGAACCGATTTCCGCACGGTTGATGGACCGGTCGATGCGGTCGAGTTTGACCACGGGATTCGACGACTGGGTTCCATCGAGCGCCGGAGTGATGGCGTTGGCGACCACCCAGTCGAACAGGGCCCCGTGGCCAACGCGCCCAGCCCATTCCGACACCCCCCAGGCGCGGGCCGGATCCGCAAGATCGGTGTACCCCTGCCATTGGGCTGCCGGGTCGGCGACGTAGGCGCTCCGATAGGTGCCTTTGACCACCGAGATCCCGGTCAGCGCCCGTCGTGCGGCGGACTTCGCAAACGACTTCTCGTCGAGATAGTCGGTGGGAATCACGTTCCCGAGCAGGGAGTAGTACTCGCTGCGGGCCTGCCATTGGAACCCGGGTCGACGCAGCAGGTCATAATGCATCTTGAGGGCCGAGAGTTGGTGTCCCCAGGCATCGCCATGGCCCATGGGATAGAGCAGGGACGCATCCTCGGCGTTGATCAGCCCATTGTTGGAGACGTCCTGGATGTGGTAGTTGATGTTGTAGGCGGCCTCGCCGAGTCCGCGGGTGTAGTTCCAGAACAGCCGATTGAAGACCGGATAGGACTTCTTGAGGTCGGTGCCGCGCAACAGTGCGAGCTCCTCCTCCAGGAGGCTGGGTACCTGACTATCGAAGGCGAACAGGTAGGTTTGGGCGTTGGACTGGATCGGGTTGCCATCGGAATCGGTCAGCGGGATCGACGGATTCATGGCGTCGGAATAGGCCTCGGCACCGAGTGTATCGTAAAGCAGTGCGAGGCGTGTCGCCGCGAGGAGGATGGCCTGGTCGGTTCCGGGGGTCGATGCGTTCTGGGTCAGGTCCTTGGCCCTATTAAGGACGGTCTCATAGAGCTCGATCAGCCCGACCCGCTCCAGCGAATCCCGGTCGGCATTGAAGGCGACGGGACCGATGTAGGGACGTCCCGCCTGCTGGAGCATGCTGGTCAGGGTGGCAGGGCTGTCCCCGGCGAACGTGGCCTTGAACCGGGCCTCGAAGGGATTGATCCCGTCGAGGACCCGCTTCACCCAGCCCATGACGAGCTGGGGCAGGAAGCGCCGGCTGCCGTCGGCCTGGAGCTGGGGTGAATTGGCCGCACCCGCCCACTGGTACGGGATCCGGCTGTTGCCGCCCGAGCTCCAGTCGGGGTTGAGGGCGTCGGGCGGCACGAGACGCCAGCTGGAGTCGACGACCGAGGCGGGCGGCGTCAGCGTGTTTTTGGCATCGATGGTCTGGAGTTCCTGCCGGCCGCCGTAGCGTACGAAGAAGAACTTGTCGGCGAGGGTGATGTCGGGCCGCCCCGTGAACGTGATCCGCGAGAGTCCCAGTCCCTGCTGGTACAATTGCCATCCGGGGGAACCCGCGTCGGGAGTCCCGACGGAATCGAGGGAGCTGATGTCCCGGACATACCACTGATAGAAGACCTCGCCGGTGATCCCGCCGAAGTCGGCGGTGTGCTGCAGCTCGATCTTCTCGTCGAAGACGTTGGGAGGGTCGATGACGGCGATGCTGCCACGGAACCGTTCATCGCCGATCTGGAGGATTTGGAGGGAGACCGCACCGCCGGCGTCGGGATCATTGTTCTCCACGAGGGTCACATACCGGGGCTGGCCATCGGGGGGGCGGCTCAGGAACTCGGCGGAGGGGACGACGGCCGCACCGATGCCGAGGCTGCGCAGGGGGAACAGGGTCGGTGTCTCCGATGCGCTCTCGACCGGCGTTCCCGTGGAGGAGTCGCGGGTGAAGAAGGCGGGCTGGATTCCCGCCGGGGCTTTGTTCGTGAACCCCGGTGCTGCGGGGATCTGATTGACCAGCGTCGTGACAGCCGTCTTCCAACCGGCGTCACCGGGTGCGAGGTCCTGCAGGGCTTTCTCTTCCCCGGGGGCGAGGCGGTTCGCCTCGAGGGTGTAGGGCCCGATCGGCGGGACGGTGAGGTCCGGTGTCCCGCTCTCCTTGCCATTGAGGCGTCCACTCAGGACGAGCTCTCCTGCGAGCGGATCGTAATAGAAACGTCCACCGAGTGAGGCGGCGAGCTCCTTGAAATACCAGCGTCCCCCCGAGACCATGACTTTGTCGGTCCTGGCCGGTTGGAGATCCGCCGGCATGGATCCCTGTTGGAGCGGGAGTCGAAACCGGTCCAGCGGCCGGGTCAGGAGGATGGTGACGTTGCTGCGTGTGGTGTCATTGAGCGCCATCGATGGGACGCCGCTGTCGAAGACCACCTCGGCGGAGGCCCATCCCAGGACCCCGGGGAGGCCGGGCCGGGCCGGGGAGTCGATCTTGGCTTCGCCCCCCGGGAAGGTGAGGGTCTCGCCCCGTTTCAGGATCGGGTGATCGGCCTTCCACAACGTGTCATAGAAGGCCGGCACGGGCTGCACGGTGGAGTCGGTGAACGAGGACAGCTGACCCGCGACGGCATCGATGGGATTCCAGGCGATCGGCGTGCCGTTGACCGGGCGTTGCGAGGCGGTCGCGGACACCTCACCGAACCAGAAGTCCCCCCGCAGCGGATACCAGAACCGCTGGAAGAACAGACCGTCTCCCGACACCACCCAGGATTGATGGTTCCGGTCGAACCACAGCGTTCGGCGGGGTTCGGGTGGGGTGCCGGCCAGGACATTGCCCCCGGTCGAATTGGTGAGGGCGATGTTCCCGATCGCCAGGTTCAGGGGATGGGGTGGAACGACTGGGGAACCCGCGAAGGCCGAGTACTGGAAGATGTACCTTGGATTCGCGGGTTGGGGAACCGGATTGCCGGCGGCATCGAAAGGGGTCCGCGTGGTGGGATCGGTGGCCGGGAACGCGACGGCCTCTGCAGGCTCACGGGTCGGCAGGACCCTGAAGGCCCGCATGGACATCTCGTTGCGGGGGTTCTTGATCGGGTCTCTCTCCCGATACTGGACCAATACCCAGGGTTCCGAAGTGTAGCTGCCCGGACTGTTCGTGTCCGTCCGATTGATCCGGTGCTGCAGGGCGTACGCGGCCTGTTGATTCCGGTTGAACCGGGGGTCGCCCGTCAGTTGGAACGAGATGGACCGTTCCACGAAGGCGTGTTCCTCATTCGGATTGAAGCCGTCCTGGGTCCGGTCCGGCTGGTTGTAGATGGAGGGATCGGAGATCCGTGCCGGATCGAAGGGTTCCTGGTAGTTGGGAGTCTGGGTGTCCACCGCCTGTCCCACACCCTCGCTGCCCATCCGGCTTGCGATGTAGATCACCTCCGCCGTCGCTGGGTTCGGCCAGTTGATCTGGTTGTAGTGGACTGTCGCTTTTGGCAGGGCTCCCGGCGGGTCGCCGAACCGGGAGGGGTTGTCGTACCATCCGACGGAGAGGGTCTGCAGCACGCTGTTGTTGACGGGAAAAATGGGGCCCCACTGGCCCGCATCCGCCTTGGAATCATAGGCAATCGGATTGTAGTTGGACTTCTCCGAGATGATGTAGCCGGAACGGAAACCGCCGAGGTCCTGAGATGACGTCAACCGCTGTCCTGCCGTGGCCACCTCGGTGGCCTGGACGTCACGCGATTTGAGCACCCGGACGAGGATCGTTTCCTGGGACAGGTCGCCGGTGGCGGCCTCACTGTCCGGAGCGCGCTGGGAGTACACCAGGACGCTGCGTACGCCGGAGCGCTGTTCGGTGAAGATCCGGTCATCCCGGACGGATGCCGTCTGTTGCTCCGAGTAGGCGAGCCTCAGGAACTTCCATCGATCCTCGGGACTGGGATCGAGGTCAGCGGGGTAGAGCCGGTTTGCGTTCTGGGAGATCGCATAATCGTAGTGGGAGGTCGGGACACCCGGGAAGGGGGCATCCAGCGCCGGGAACGGGAAGTCCAGTGCATAGCTGGGGAAGGTGCCGTAGCGGGATCCATCCTTCTGTTCCCAATCCGTCAACTTCTGGACCACGGTGGGGAAGTCGGCGGTGATTTCGATGGTATTGGTGTAGCCGTTCGTGTCGGGCCAGGTCAGGGTGAACCGGCCGGGTCGGAGTGGGAACCAGCGCTTGCCGACAAAATCCCATTCCCAGCCGTTCCCACTCCCGCCCTTGCCGCCGTCGTTGGTGAAGGCGCTGGATTCCTGGACTGAGGGGCCCGCCTGGGTGACGCGAAGATCGACCACGCCGCTGGGGAGGTCTGGCAGGAGAAGGCCCGACGTGGTGGCCACGGAGGAGACATCGAGGGACTCTCCGATTGCAAGAGCGGCTCGGTGGCGGGTCTTGGAGTAATTGAAGACCAGCTGCCCCGGGGCGTCGGTGACAGGGAAGGCGTACTCCCTTGTGACTCGGCCCTGGCGTTTGGCATCCTGCAGGGTCTTCATGGTCACCTTCCCAAAGAGGTTCAGATTGGCGGTGATCGACTCCAGGGTGAACGCGCGATCCTCCGTCCTGTAGATCGTCCCGACCGTCATGGGGCGTCCGTCACCGACCCAGACGTCGAGGGCAGTGACCACACCTTCTCCAATGGTTGCGGAACCTCCTGTCGATGGGCTTGTCGGCGGGCCTCCTGAGTTCACGAACGGGAGTATCCGTACGGATTCGAGCCCGGCGGGATCGTTGCAGGTGACGGAAACCTGCATGCGGTACTGCTTCTCCCAGAGCCAGAACACCCGTCGCCAGTCGTTCATGGGGGCCTTGGCTGCCTCGGGTATCCCGGCGGTGTTCTGTCCGAAGGCCGACGCGGAACCCAGGAGGAATCCCGGGAAGATCGCCGACTGCATCGAATCGAGGTTGGCCGAGGGCCTGAGCAGTGGCTCAAACCCTCTGGGTCGGAACTCCAGCGTGTTGGGTCCACGGGTCCCAAAGACCACCTGTTGGTCGGCAAGCAGATCCCGTGCTGTGATCGAAAGCCACTCCAATGGCAGGGCGCCGCGGGCCATCTTGGGCAACGTCTCGTATTCAACCCGGAGGATCCGTTCCGGTTGGGGCAGGGTGGCGCTGGCCTGGGGATCGATCATGCGCACCTCAAGCAGGTGGAGACCTTTGTTGAGGGTGATCGTGCCGTCCGGGGTCATGCCGGAGCTGGCCATGTCATCGGCCAACACGAGCTGGTCGTCGATGCGCAGCCGCGACATTCCGGATCGTGTGAGGAGGAACCGGTAGGTTCCGGAGGTGGGGAAGTTGACGAGCGTCCGGGCGATCCAGCCGATCCTCCCGGCACCCTGGGCTTCCAGGGGCACCTCGGCGAGGGTGGGGAGGACGAGACCGTTGGTATTCGACCGGGGACGCGATGGATCCAGTGTCCAGGACGGAATGTCATCGGCATTCTGGAACTTCAGGTTTGCGGCCAGGGTCCGTTTCTCGATGGCGGTACCCCGGGTGACGGCGGTCACCGTGGGATCGGCGTCGAACTGAAACGATGGGGTTTGATCCGGGACGGCCCCGCCGGTCATCGCGGCGAACAGAGCCGCCGAGTCGAAGGCCGAGGGCCAGATCCGGAGGTCGTTGAGGCCGCCGGCGAAGAAGTCGATGGCGGTGTCGTTCTGGAGTGCGGCGCCCAGGTTGACCCCCCCATCCGTCTTCAGCACACCGAAGGCGGGTGGTTCCGCCACGTATTCGATGCCATCACGGAAGATCCGAACCTCATTGGAGGCGGGATCATTGACCACCGCCCAATGGTGCCAGGTCGAATCGCTCAGCCCTGCGGCGGTGGAGACGGTGCGTGACCCATCGGTCACGAAGAAGGAGCGATCCGCCGCGAACCCGGCCCCGAGTTCCCCGGAAGGGGTCTGGTTGGTCCCGATCGCGACGACGGTCTGCCGGGTGGAATTCCCGGGATTGACCCGGCTCCAGAACCCGAGGGTGAAGCGGCCATCGGCTCCTGTCAGGGTATTCGTGAAGGGTGTCGTTCCCCGGAAGTGGTCTCCGGTGCCGGAGAGTTCCAGGAATCGGTTCGAGGTGTTGGGCACGTTCTCGACCACGAATCCCTTTGCGGCGAACCGCACCGGCAGGTTGTCGCCCCGGACAGATCGGTAGACCACGGAGTCGAATGTGGTGTCTTCCGCCTTGCGGTAGTGGCGTCCAAGGTTCTGGGCGTTGGCAGCATCCGTCACATCACTGGATACCAGTCCGGGGATGCCCTCGGTGCCCGTGTTGATCTCGGCGAGGTTCTCCAGTTCCCAGTTCCAGGTCAGGGTGGCGTCGCCGTCTTCAGACACGAACGCCCCAGAGGAGGGACCCGGTCTTCCGTTCAGGGTCGATCCGACGAGGCGAGCCCGATACCGGGCGAGGGTGTTGGTGGAGGCCTCTTCGCCTCCGAGTTCCCGGCGGAAACGGTCGAGGTACACCATGCTGGGCGCCGTGACGACGATTTGCGTCCTGGGCTCGACCAACTGGGAACCCACGGGAGGGTGGACCAGGTTGGCGCCGAAGGCGGAGGTGACGGTGAACTGGGCCTTGGCGCTGCCATCGATCACCACATTCCGGATGGAGTGGGCCGCGGTTGATGAGCCGGTCCTGGCTCCGAAGGCAATCTGCCAGTCTGAGGCCGGGGTGTAGGGGATCTGGATATTGCTCAGGATCACCACCCCATCCCGGACGACGCTCACAAACGACATCCCGCTCGATTCGTCATGCTGGAGTGTGATCCGCATGGGTACAAAACCACTCCCTGTGTCGAGGGAAACATAAGGAATGACAGGATTCCAACGACGGTTGCGGCCGGGTACTACCGGCTGCCGGCGGTATCCATCGAAGAACACACCACCGAGCGCAGTCCCATCGTAGTGGACCTCGATGGACGGGGCGGTATCGTCCACGCCATCGACTACGCCGTTGTCGAACGTTTGGATGCTGATGGCCAATCCACGGGTCACGCCATCCTCCCCGACGACCGCGTCGGTCAGATTTGGGGCGAAATTGATGCTGATCCCATCCGCAAAATAGGGATTTCGCCTGCCGTCTATGCCCACCTCGAATCGGGCCTCCAGCTGGGTCACCCTCCGGTTGGGCGCAATCCCGGAAAGGATCCAGGTGCCGCGTTGACTTTGGACCGCTTCCGTGAGCGACACATGGGTTTGCCCGTCCTTCAGAACCGTATTGGCACTGCCCAGCAGAACCGAGTTGGCAAGCGTTTGGCCGACCTGGAGCGGATAGGTGTAGTTGAAGCTCTCCGCGGTCGCCCGGGTTCCAAGGGCGCCCAGCAGGAGTACGGTGGCCCCGAGGGCGGCCACGATGCGGTGGATGTCGAGTCGCATGATGTGGAAGGGGTTCGGGTTCAGCGGAGGTCCGTGACGTCGGAGAGACGCTGCAGTGAGACCTTGCCGCGATAGACCAGGTCGGCCGTGGCCAGGCCGGAGATCGTCTCCTCGAAGGTGCCGGTGAGCTCTCGCTGGAAGGGTTGGCTGTCGAGGCTCAACACAAAGGCGCGTCGGATCGGATACCCGGCTCCATGCTGGGGATGGAAGGCATGTCGGAACGGATTGCTGCGGTGGAAGGGATCCAGGAGCAGCGGGGCATCGGCCGGGGTCCGTGCCCCACCCCCGGGCGCCCAGGTTCCCTCCAGCGGCCAGCGGTCCCAATAGGCCTCGTTGAGCTGGGGTGGACGCGAGTGTCGGGCGGCCAGGAAGTCGAAGAGGTTGGTGGCCACGACCGGACTGGAGCCCAGGTTCAGCGTCTGCTGAATCTCCAGGAGCAGCTCCGGACGCTGCGCGGTCGGACGCCAGTCCCTGGGCAGGTCGAAGAACGCGGATTCAAATCGGACGCCCACCTTCTTGCCCCCGCGTTCCTCGATGCCATCGAAGAACGGGATCTGGGATTCGGACAGGACCAGCACGGGCGTCGATGCGACGGACGGATCCGCCGCGCGGGTCTGCATCAGCAGGACCCTCGAGAGAAGCACGGGGACGCCGTTGGTTCCGACATGGATCAGGATGCGGATCGATGCCGTCGACTCGGTCGGCACCACCGGTTGGCCATTGGTGGCGGTGAGGCTGGTGACCTGGTCGATGGCGATGGTGCCCATCCAGAGTCCCGGGAGGGTGGCGGTCGATGTCGGGTTGGACCCGAGCCCGACCGGGCCGTTTCCGGAGGCGACGACGGGGAGATCAAACACAATGGCGCCGGAACCGACCCGGACGCGCAGCTGGTAGAGGTGTTCCCGTGGGGCGTTGTCAATCCAGTTGCGGCTCAGGCCGAGGGTGACGCCAGGGCGGATTCATCTGGATTTGAGTAGGCGGACGAATCGGCCGGGTTTCCGGTCGATTGCAGCATCTGAGGTTCGTCGGCGTGCCGGCTTGGTGAAGCCCTTTGCCGGCGTCTGACACGCTCCTCTCTGCGGGTTTTAACCTCTTTCTGCTAGACTGCCGCCGCCGTTCAACGCCGGAGCATCCGGTATGCGTTGCTGAAGGTCTGACCCTTCATCCAGTTCCTCAACGAATCGGCTTGGGTCCGTCCTCGCTCCAACTCCAGTTTGTAGAGCCCTACCGCCAGGTTTCGCATCACTGTCAGCATCTCGGCCCCGACTCGGTCCTTCACCCGGCACTGGTCCTCCTGAAAGC
>SYEM01000297.1 GCA_005801385.1 Verrucomicrobiales bacterium
CACGTCCGGAAGCGGAACGCTGAAGCAGGACGACGTTGCGGCCGGCCTTAATAAGCTGATGCCGGAGTTTCGGCCGCCAGGCGGGGGTTAGGTCTCCCTGACCGTGGGATCCGGGTGCCATCGGGTCTGCCCTTGACCGGTCGGAATGGGGCAAATTATCCAGACTGAGAGTTTGATCTTAGCCCTACAGCCCTGTAGGAAGTTTTCTTCTGGCTCGGATCTCGGAATTGGCCTGTCACGATTCCGTCACCGGTTTGTCTCTGGAGAACCTAGTTTCACTGGAGACACTGAGTCCGGGTTGGATGCCGCCAGCAGTCTTCCCGAATGAACGCCATGCCCCAAAGAGTTGATTTCGCCCTGCCACCCTCCACGGGTCGGTTCGCATCGCCCCGGGGGTTCACCCTGATCGAGCTGCTCGTCGTCATCGCCATCATCGCCATCCTGGCTGGCATGCTCCTGCCGGCCTTGTCCAAGGCCAAGGCCAAGGGCCAGCAGGCCCAGTGTATGAGCAATATGCGTCAGATCGGCATCGGTACGACGATGTATGCGAATGACTTCAGCGATACCTTCCACAATGTCGGCGGGGCGGTTCCGAACCATGGCATGTGGACCCGCGGTCCCAAGTCGCTTGAGATCCTCGCTCCCAACGATCCACTGGCCTACTGGGGCATCGCCTACATCAAGTATTTCGGCGACAACCGTCGAGCATTCCGGTGCCCGGGGGCCAAGGTGGTCGACCAGTGGCGTGAGGATGGCTACGCCTATCCCAACGAGTTCTGGCTGAAGTCCGCGATCGGCATCAATGGATTCGTCACCCAGGGGCCCGAGAGGAGCTCCCCTGGCGTGCGCGGTCCCGGCCCTCGGAAGATCTCCAGCTATGAGAGCCCCGCGACCATGATCTTCGCCCAGGATGCCGCGGAGCAGCGGATGGACGGTGCCGACGACACCGTTGGGCTCTTTCCAGGCAGCAAGGAAATTCTCACCCAGTGGCGCTATGGATCGATCCCAGCCCTCTATCCCAAGGTGAACTTCCTGTGGGAGTGGTTCCGTCACAACAAACGCTGCACCACCCTCTGGGTACCCGGCAACGTCTCGGCCATCAAGTTCACCAGCGTGACCAAAGGTGTAGACTATCGCTGGTACACTGGAGTATCTCCTGTCGAGAACCCCTCTTACTGAGCCATGTCTACGGCTTACGTCCTATCCATCCCCAAGGCTCTTTGCCTCGGTTCTCTTGCCGCCTGCGGGATGGCCGTGTTGATGGGAACCTCTGGCTGTGGCGAACCTCCGCCGCCCACCCCGATCCCTGCGGCCGAGATTCCCAAGACCCTGGAGAGCACGTTCTCCTCCGCAAGCCCCGCCATGAAGGAGGCGATGGGAACCGCGACGCGTGCCTTGGAGGGTGGCGACCAGTCCGTGGCCCTCGAGTCGCTCGAGGAGCTGTCGCGTCAGCCCGATCTGACCCGCGAGCAGCGCGACGCGGCGGCCCGGGCTGCTCTGACGGTCCGGGGCAGCATCCTTGAGGCGGCCAGCAAGGGGGATGAAGCCGCGAAGGCCTATCTGGAGCAGCAACGCGCCCGCAAGTAGTTCCACCCAAAAAATCCGAGCCCACCCACTTTTCCGCTCAGCATCAGTCCAAACACATCATGAACACATCCACTAAGCTCAAGCTCGCAGCGGCCATTGCCGCGGTGAGTGCCTCCCTGCTCCCAGGGCAGGCGCAGGTTACCCTGCCCGAAACGTGGGCGCTGCCCCCGTCTGCCGGTGTCGACCCTGGATTCCTCGTCCGGGTCGTCCAGGCCAACAAGAACTCGGGTGCACTCCCGAACACCCTGGCCCGCACCGAGGCGCACCTCGCCGGTCTCCTCATCGATCCGGCGACCGGCGCTCCCTACGCCAATGATGTCGACAACGTCGCCTGGACGTTCGACGCCAATGGCTATTACTACGAGTCCAAGACCATCGCCTACGAGCAGGGCGGCGGCGGCGCCAATGGGTCCATCCCGGGTATCCCGGGCAAGGAGGGGATGACTGACAACATCTCCATGGAGGTGTTGACGTGGCTCAACCTCACCGCTGGTGAGTATACCTTCGTCGTCAACAGCGACGATGGATTCCAGGTCCGTGCCGGCGCCAATGCCAAGGACGCGCTGAGCTCGATCATCCTCGGACAATACGATGGTGGTCGTGGCGCGAGCGACAGCTTCTTCAAGTTCAAGGTCACCAAGGACGGTCTCTACTCCTTCCGCCTGATCTGGGAGGAAGGCGGCGGCGGTGCCAATGTCTCGTGGTACAACGCCGTGGGGGGTGACGTCGCCAACCAGGTCCTGATCAACGAGGTCGGCGGCATTCCCGCCTTCCGCAAGGTCAGCGGCTCGGTGCCCCCGGCTGTCACCTATGCCTCGCCCGGCAAGGATGCCATCAATGTTTCCCCGAGCGGAGCGATCTCTCTGATCATCGCCGACGGCTTGCCGAATACCGTCGACGCCGCCTCCGTGAAGCTCACGGTTGACGGCACCGCGGTGACGCCGACCGTTGCCAAGACGGGCTCGACCACCACGGTGGCCTACACCCCGCCCGCGCTGTTCGACCCCCTGTCGAACCACAAGGCGGCAGTCACCTACAAGGACAGCGGCGGCACGAGCTACACCAGCGAGTGGAGTTTCACCATCGCCAAGTACACCAACGTCAAGCTCCCCGCCCCGGTCGTCTTCGAGAACTTCAACTCGACCGAGGAAGGCAAGCTTCCCGCCGGATGGTCCGTGGTGAACTTCACCACCGGCTCCACCGGGGAGATCGACTTCCTCAACCCGAATTCGGATGCCTACCTCGACTGGGTCGTCATCTCCGAGGACACCGTCAAGGCCGCCTCCTGGGATGCCGCCCGTCGCCTCCAGCCGGGTGAGAGCTACGTCAATGGCAAGCGCGTGGAGAAGCTCGTCGACGGCAAGTTCATCTATGCCGAGTCCGACAACCGCGGTGGCAGCCAGGTCCAGTACCTCTTCTCCCCGGATTTCGACATGACCGGCAAGAAGAGCCTCTACGTGGCCTACCACAGCATCTACGAGCAGAACCAGGACAGCATTGGCTCGGTCGAATACTCGATCGACCAGGGCAAGACCTACCTGCCGATCGTCTACATGATCGACGGTCCCGACATCGTCCTCGGTGCCGATGGCAAGGTCGACGCGGTCGAAACCTTCAACAAGGAGAACGGGGACACCGCCAGCCTGACGGACCCCAACACGGGCGAGGAAATCGGCAAGAAGTACGGCGCCTTCATTGGGGCCACCATCAGCCAGGATCTTGCTCCGTTCATCGAGGCCCGCATCAACGACGACCCGATCGAGTCGAAGCGCGTCGAGTTCCGCCGCATCGTCGGCGCCGACGGGCAGAAGACCGTCCGGTTCCGTTTCGCCCAGGCGGGCACCGGATCGTGGTACTTCGGCATCGACAACTTCGGTGTCTATGAAGTCACCCAGGTGGACCCGCCGAAGATCGAAGTGCAGCCCGTGGCCACCACGGCCTACGAGGGCTTCCCGCTCAAGCTGAGCGTCGGTGCCTCCGGCGTGGGTCTCCGCTACCAGTGGACCCTGAACGGCAACCCGATCTCGGGCGCCACCACAGCCACCTACACCGTGGCCAAGGCTGCCGCAGCCAACGCCGGCAACTACGCCGTGACCATCCTGAACGACGGCGGATCGGCCTCGAGCTCGACGGTGGCCGTTGCGATCCGGCCAGTGGCGACCTCATTCGCCGTGAACGACGCCCTCGCGGCGTACTTCAAGTTCGATGGCGACCTCGCCGATGCCTCCGGCAACAACCGGAATGGCGAGGCGGTCGGCGCCCCGGGCTCTGTCGACGGCAAGCTCGGCAAGGCCCTCGAGTACACCTCCCTCAAGGATGGTTCCTCGTTCAACTTCGTGAAGGTGGGTGGTACGCCCATCGATTTCTCGACCACCGACTTCACGGTCGCGTTCTGGGCGAAGCTCTCCACCTGGGAGGGTGATCCCGGCTTCATCAGCAACAAGAACTGGAACAGCGGTGGCAACCCCGGCTGGGTGATCGCCACGGCCGGTGACGGACGCATCCAGTGGAATATCGCCGACGAGGCCCGTAGCCGTAAGGACTTCGACAGCGCCGGCGGCTTCTTCAACGACAAGGCCTGGCATCACGTCACCGTGGTCTTCGCCCGCGCCGGCAACGCCGTCACCTACTTCGACGGCATCGAGGTTGACTCCCGCTCGATCGCCGGCCTCGGCAAGACCGGAACCCCTGCGGATCTGGCGCTGAACGTCGGCCAGGACGGCACCGGCACCTACACCGATGGCGGTGGGGTCGGCGTCGACAAGGGCCAGATCGACGATGTCGCCATCTGGACCCGTACGCTCTCGGCCGGTGAGGTCGCGACGATCGTGGTGGGCGGCAACAACGGCAAGGCGCTCAGCGCACTGGTGCCGCCGGCGGTCGACCTGACCAAGGGTCTGGTCCTCCACCTGCCGTTTGATGGCAGCTATGCCGATAACTCCGGCAACGGACGCAACGGCATCGCGGTCGGCGCCCCGTCGCTCTCCGACGGCAAGGTCGGCCAGTCGCTCAGGTACACCTCGGTCAAGGACGGTTCGTCCTTCAACTACGTGACGGTTGGCGGCTCGCCGATCGACCTTTCCACGACGGACTTCACCGTCGCCTTCTGGGCCAAGATCGGGAAGTGGGAGGGGGATCCTTCCTTCATCTCGAACAAGGACTGGAACAGTGGTGGCAACCAGGGCTTCGTGGTGGCCACGGCCGGTGACGGACGCATCCAGTGGAACATCGCCGACCAGGCCCGGACCCGTAAGGACTACGACAGCCCCGGCGGCAAGTTCAACGATGGTGGATGGCACCATGTCGTGGTGAGCTTCGCCCGCACCGGCAATGCGGTGACCTACTTCGACGGCGTCGAGATCGATTCCCGTGCGATCTCGGGCCTCGGCAATGCCGGAACCCCGGCTGGTCTCGCCCTCAACATCGGCCAGGACGGCAAGGGCACCTACACCGATGGCGGTGGGGTGGGTATCGAGCAGGGCCACATCGACGAAGTCGGTGTCTGGACCCGCGCCCTGACTGTGGACGAGGTCAATGCCGTCTACACCAAGGGCTCGGGCGGACAGCCCTTCATTCCGGTAGCGCCCGTGGCCGGTGTCACGGCGACGCGAAATGCGGACGGCAGTGTGACCCTCAACTGGACCGGCCAGCTGCTGTCCTCCGACACGTTGAACGGCACGTTCAACCCAATCGTCGGGGCGACCAGCCCGCTGACGGTCACGCCGCAGGCGGGTGCTCGGTTCTTCCAGGCCAAGTGATCGACTGATCCACAGTCACTCAGGGAGGCCGGGCCGTTGGGCCCGGCCTCTTCCTTTTCCGGGATGCCACTCGTACACGTGTCCCGGCGGGAAGCCGCATGATTTCGGTCTGTGCTTTCCGGGCCCCTCACCGGTATCTAAGCCACTGTGTTTTCCATCCGGGCCACCGTCTGGATCTTGCTGACGCTGGGGGCTCTGGATCTCCGCGCCCAGGACCGCTGGCCCGAGATTTCCCGCAAGGGTGTACTCCGCTGGGGAAATGACGCCGAGGGTGGAGCCCCCTACATCTATCATGATCCCTCCAATACCGATCGCCTGATCGGCTTCGAGGTGGAGTTCGCCGAGGCGTTGTGTGCGCGACTCGGCCTCCGATCCGAATTCGTCCAGAACAACTGGGACCTCCTCGTCCCTGCCCTTGGGACCGGCGACACGTTCGACCTCATCATCGCAGGCCTCGAGCGCACCCCGGAGAATCTTGCCCGGCTCTCCATGAGCCGGCCCTACTTCGCGTTCGGACAGCAGCTTGTGGTCCGATCCAATGACCTGTCCCTGTCCTCCCTCGACCGCCTCCGGGACCGGTCCGTCGGAGTCCTTTCGGCCTCGGCCTCCCAGCGCCTGCTGGAACGCCATGGGGGTGTCCGAATCCGGATCTACCAGGACAACGTCAACTACTTCCAGGACCTCGAGCTTGGGCGGATCGATGCCGTGCTGGCGGATTCACCAATCGTGGAGGCCAACCTGCCGCTCCATCCGCATCTCCGGAAGGCCGGACCATTCCTGGAAACGGGCTTCTATGCCGTTGGGGTTCGGTCTGCGGATCGCGAACTCCTCCGTCGGGTTGACGACGCCATTGAATCCCTGCAACAGCAGGGAACCCTTAAGAGGATCTATTCCCGTTATGGATTGTGGGGGGCGGCCCAGGAGGCGCTTTCGGGTTGGCGTGATGAGGGTGTGGCCGTCCGAGAGCGCATCTCGGTCTGGCGGGACTGGCGAGTATATCTGCCACTTCTACTGAGGGCCTCGGTCACCACGGTCTGGGTGACCTGTGGAGGCATGGCGCTAGCGGTCGTTCTGGGGTTGGTCCTGGTGCTCGCACGACTCCACGGCCCGACCTCGATCCGATGGGTCGCCGTGGCCTACATCGAGATCTTCCGCGGCACCCCGCTGCTCCTCCAGATCTACTTCATCTACTTCGGCCTCGCCCAGCAGCTCGGACTCCGGCTCTCGGCGGGACTGGCCGCTGTGGTGGCGCTGGGTCTCAACTACGCCGCAAACGAGGCAGAGAACTATCGGGCAGGGATCCAGGGCGTCCCGCAGGGACAGGTCGATGCCGGGCTGGCCCTCGGCATGACCCGGTCCCTCGTGCTTCGGCGCGTCGTCCTGCCGCAGGCCCTGCGTCTATGCCTGCCCAGTGTCACCAACGACTTCATCGCGATGTTCAAGGACTCCTCGATCGTGTCCGTCATCGCCCTGGTCGAGCTCACCAAGGAGTACCAGATCCGCGCCATCGACACAGGGGACTATGTCGGACTGGGACTCATGACGGCCGGGATCTACTTTGCCATCAGCTACGCGGCGTCGTTGGGCGCCCGGCAACTGGAACGGAGGCTGCGTCGTGATCCACATTGAGGGACTGACCAAGCGGTATGGGGAACGTCGGGTGTTGGACGGCGTGGACTGGGTCCAGTCCGCGGGCGAGACGACGGTCTTGTTTGGCGGCAGTGGCTGCGGCAAGTCGACCCTGCTGCGGTGTCTCAACCAGCTGGAGCGTGCGGATGCAGGGAGGATCCGAATCGCAGGCCACGACATCAATCCAGCCCAGGCTCCCGTCGCCGAAGCCCTGCATCGGTTGCGGTGTGGTGTAGGGATGGTCTTCCAGCAGTTCCATCTCTTCAGCCATCGCACGGCGCTGGAGAACGTCATGGAGGGTCCCCTCCACGTGCTCGGAAGGCTCCAGGCCGAGGCGCGCCACGAGGCGCTGGATCTCCTGTCCAGGGTGGGCCTCGAGGGACATGCGGACCAGTTGCCGCACCAGCTCTCCGGCGGA
>SYEM01000298.1 GCA_005801385.1 Verrucomicrobiales bacterium
CCAGGAAGGGGCCTCCGGACTGGAGCAGTCGGATCCAGGTCTGTCGGGACGAATTCATACAGCGGGACCTCGCAGAGCGTCCGGTTCCAGAAGGACTTGTCACCGTTTTTTGTCACTCTCGCGTTCCGATCCCCGTTCCCTTAGGCTCGGGGAGCAGCCATGGAAGCCGTGATTCAACTCAGTCCAGAAGCGATCGTGCCAAGGCACGGTTCATCGATGGCTCCTGTGCGGATCGGGGCAAGCCGGGGCTTCACACTGATCGAACTGCTGGTCGTCATTGCGATCATTGCCATCCTGGCCGCTCTCCTCCTGCCTGCAATCGCCAGGGCCCGGCGGGCCGGACAGGGGGCGGTGGTGATGAACAACATGCGGCAGGTGGTTCTTGCGGCGACCTTGTATGCCGACGACCACCAGGACCGATTCCCGACCACGATGCGTCCGGATGGGGATGGCCCGCCAGAGACGATCGGATTCTGGGACGTCCAAGGGTATCAGAACGCATTGAACACCTACATCGGTGGCATGAAGGGGGGCGTGGACGCCTCCGGCAAGGCCCGGTCGAACCGGCAGGTGTGGTTCGATCCCGTGGATCCAGACCGCCTGGAGCCGGCCATGTGGGGATCCTTCTCGGACAATGGGTTTGTGACCGGGATCGGGGCCAAGCTCGGGGAATTCCGTCGCCCGGGCGACACCATCTATGCGGCACCGCGGCACAGCCGATGGTCGAAGGTCGTCGGGGTCACGGTGCCTGATCCCCTTCCGGTCGCCTCTCCCCAGCACCCGTTCTGGTCCAGCGAGTACTTTGACATGTGTCTCGATCCCTGGAGCGACAGTAGGGACCCCTCCGACCCCTTCCACTGGAGCCGTGGTCGGGCGGCGCCACCGGTCGATCTCCTTCCTGGTGCCACGGGGGCCACTGGCTGGGCGCTGCAGGTGGATGGCCGCAACCCGGTGGTCGCCCCGAAGGGCGAGGGGCGACACGGGCGAAGAGGGTTCTACTCCTATTGCGATGGCAGTGTCCGACGGATGCCGTTTGAAGCCACCTACCGAGGTGTCGACGACAACCAGTGGAACGTCCGCTAAGCGGGCCGATCCGGGGTGAGCCTCACACGAAGAGGAAGGCCAGACGGGGGGAACCGACGGAGACGAGGCCCCTTGAGTTCATGCTCCCGCACCCAGCGCTGCACCGCACCGCCTCACCCACCGGCGGTGACTCTCCCCGCGGCGATTCTCTCGACGAAGTCGGCGGCGTTCCCCGTGACGACCGACCAGTCGAGGTCCCGTCGGACCCGTTGGGAGGCCGCTCGTCCGAGACGCTGCCGTTCCGCCAATGGGGTCTCCAGCCAGGCAAGGACCACCGCCGCAAGGTCGGCACCGTGGAAGCGCGCGCTGAAACGGACCGCCAACTCGTCGCTGAAATAACGCCGCAGATTTTCGAGCGGGGTGCTGGCGACGGGGATTCCGCACGCGAGGTACTCGACCGCCTTCGCGACGAACGCGCAGTGGGTTCCGTTGGACTCCTCATAGGGTACGAGTCCCACCGCAGCGCCCTGTAGCTCCCGGCAGACCTCGTCGTAGGGCACGAACCCCGGCAGTTCCATCCGGGCATCGGGCGCCAAAGTGCTCACATCCCGGGAGAACCGCTCCAGGCCCGCCGTCCGTTGGCCCACGAACCGGAACCGCGTGGCCGGTCGGGCCGCGGCCACCCGCAGCACCGTCTCCCGAGCAATGGCCCCGAGATGATGTCGGTCGAATGATCCATGCAGCACCACAACGGGATCCGCCTCCGGAGCCGGTCCCATCCCTGGGACGAACCGCCGGGCATCGTAGCCGTACTGGATCGCACGGATCCGATCACCCGGGAACCCGGTGGACGCGAACCGTTCGGCGAGCGGTGTCGAGACCGTCAGAATGCCATCGGCATCGAAGCGGCGAGGCAACGACAGCTCGAACCGGGTGAGCGCCCGCACCACGGGCCGGGGCATCGACCACACCGGCCACGTCTCCATGAACCCGGTGAGGAAGTCGAGGAAGTTGAAGATGATCGGAACGTCGAGGTCCCGCTTCAACCTGCCCGCTGCCACGGCGGAGATCGTGTGCTGGGCCAGGAGGAGGTCGAACCGGAACCCAGGATCAGCTGTCCGACGTTCGGCTACAACGGATCGCACGAACTGAGCGAGGGCTCCGGGGTACAGCAGGTATTTGAGATTCCGGGCCCGTGCATAGCGACCCATCGTCCAGCGCCGAAACGGATGCACGGTGAACCCCATCCGGGATGCGACCGCGGCGCTGTCGGGAAAATCCGGACCGAACAGATGGACCTCGTGGCCGCGTCGGACGAACTCCTCGACAAGGTAGACCGCCTCGGCCGATCCGCCCCCGCTGGGCGGATGGAAGGGTTCATGGGTCAGGAGGGCCAGCCGCATGGGAGTGCTCGGTCACTCAGGGCAACGTCCGCAGGAACCGCTCAAGGATGTCCGTGCCCCGTTCCAGGCTCGCGATGGAGATCCATTCCTCGGCGGTATGGGCCTGGGCGATGTCCCCTGGACCGAAAACGACGGACGGGGTGCCGGCCTTCGCCAGTGGCGCCGCGTCGCAGAAGAAATGGACCCCGACCGTGCGTCGACGCCCCGCGGCGCGGCACAGGCGCTGGACCCACTCCAGATCCGGATCCGTCTCAAGAGGATCGCACGGAGCAAGCCGGAGCGGTTCAAAGGCGGCCTGGACCCCCGCCCTCCGGAGAAGATCCCGCAGTTCCCGACGCACGGTCGCCTCCGATTCCCCCGGAAGGGTCCTGCGGTCGACATCGATCATGCAGGCGTCCGGCACGATGTTCGGCTGAGTCCCACCCCGGATCGCCCCGACGTTGATGGTCGGGCTGCCCAACAGCGGGTGGCTCCGTTTGGACAGCTGCTTCCGGTAGGTGGTCTCCAGGATATCGACCACCCGACCCATTCGATGCACCGCGTTGCGTCCCAGATGGGGCGTGGCGCCGTGGGCGCTGCGACCGGTCGTCCGAAGCCGGAGCCAGACGTCCCCCTTGTGGGCCGTGACGACCTGCAGCCGGGTCGGTTCCCCGACGATGGCGAGATCGACCGGGTCGTGGTGCGTGGCGTGATGACGAGATCCCAGCTGCTCGTTCTCCTCATCGACGAACCCGACGAACTGGATCTCGGTGTGGGCCGGACGGGTCCCAGACCGTGCGACTCGGAGGAGCGCCGTCAGCATGGCCGCGACACAGCCCTTGGTGTCGCAGGCTCCACGACCGAAGACCCGGCCGTCCTGCACCTTCGGGACCAGCTGGGACTCGAGATTCGGGAAACCAACAGTGTCGAGATGCGGCCCCAGCAGGATCCGGTGCTGGACCCTTCCGGAGGGTGAGAGCCGGACCAGGATGTTGGAGCGCCGACCGGCGACGGTCTCGGTGGCAACATCGAGTCCTGCAGCCCGGGCAGCAGACTGGACGTGTTCGGCCATCCCATGCTCCCCCGTCCGAGGGTCCCCCTCGGGCAGGAAGGCCGGGTTGACGCTCGGGGTCGCGATCAGGTCGCAGAGCAGCCGGACGGTGGGGGTTTGCATGGATGTCTGCCCGACAGGGTCGCCGTGCCTCCGGGATCCGCCAATCGCCAACTTTGGCCGCCAACGCACCCCGTCAGACCACGGGTGATCCCGTTCAATCGAACCCAACACTTGACCATACGGCTGCGGCTTTCCTAGCTTGGCCCCCTTTGTCAGCGGGGCCCCTCCGGTCGCCGCGACCCCTGAAAATCCCGTAGAAAAGGAACTGAATCGTGAACGTGACCGTCGAATCGCTGGGACCCTGCCGGAAACTGCTGCGCATCGAGGTGCCCGTCGACCGTGTGGATGCCGCCTTCGAGGAGGTGGGTGGGCAGTACCAGAAGTACGCCCAGCTGCCTGGATTCCGTCCCGGCAAGTCCCCCAAGCACCTCGTGGTGAAGAATTTTGCCGACCGGATCGCCGAAGACGCCCGGAAGAAGCTCTTCGAGGCCTCCTACCGCGACGCCACCGAGAAGGAGAAGCTGCGGGTGCTCGTCACCCTGGGCGTCGAGGAGCAGTCCTTCGGCCGGGGGCAGACGTTCAACTACACCGTCACCCTGGAGCATGCGCCCCAGTTCGAGCTGCCCGACTACAAGAGCCTGTCGGCCAAGCGCGAGACCGCCACCGCCGGCCCTGCCGAGGTGGAGAAGGCCCTCAACATCCTCCGGGAACAGCAGGCCGCCTACAATGATGTCAGCCGTCCGACCCAGACCGGCGACGTCGCCGTGGTCAACTACAAGGGAACCTGCGAGGGCAAGCCGATCACCGAGTTCAACCCCACCGCCAAGGGGCTCACCGAGAAGGAGGGCATGTGGATGCTCATCCAGGAGAACTCGTTCATCCCCGGCTTCACCGAACAGCTCGTGGGCGCCTCGGCCGGCGACACCCGTTCCGTGAAGGTCACCTTCCCGGCCGACTTCGTCATCGCCGAGGTCCAGGGCAAGGAAGGCGTGTTCGAGGTCTCTGTCACCGGCGTAAAGGAGAAGTCTCTACCCGTGGTCGACGATGCCTTCGCCAAGGGCTTCGGCGCCGCCAATGTGGATGAGCTGAAGACCGGCGTGCAGCGCGACCTCCAGAACGAGCTCGATTTCCGCTCCAAGCGCGCCGTGCGCGACCAGCTGCTGAAGCAGCTGCTCGGCTTGGTGACCTTCGATCTCCCCGAGAGCGTCGTCTCCACGGAGACCCGCAACCTGGTGTACAACATCGTCAACGAGAACCAGCAGCGCGGCGTCGACAAGGAGGTCATCGAGTCGAAGAAGAACGAGATCTTCCAGAGCGCGCAGACGAGTGCGGTCGACCGCGTCAAGGCCGCCTTCGTGCTCAACCGCATCGCCGAGACGGAGAAGATCACGATCTCCAACCAGGAGATCACCCAGCGGGTCCTCGCCCTCGCGCAGCAGAACAACATGGAGCCGGCCAAGATGGTGAAGGTCCTCCAGGACCGGAACGCCTTCCCGGAGATCCAGCAGGACATCCTCTCCGGCAAGGTCCTCGACTGGCTCGAGCTGAATTCGAAGATCGAGGAGGTCGCCGCCGCCCCCGCGGCCTGAGCCCTCCCAAGACGTTTTCCGTCACGGCCCGCAGGATGTCCTGCGGGCCGTTTTCGTTGGCGGGGAACCGCCAACGGGCTGCGCCCCGCGCGACGTCAGATCGACAGTCTTCCCGTGGGTCGGGGCGGCACGTACTCTTCCGCAATGTCCTTCCTTCGCCGCATGATGCTGCCGGTCCTGATCGGATTCGCCGTTCTCATCCCCGAGCGGGGAGCCGAGGCCGCAACCGATTGGCCGGAGTTCCGGGGGCCCTCCGGACAGGGACTCTCTGAGGCCCGACAGGTTCCGACCCACTGGACCGCCACCAGCAACATCGCATGGAGGGTCCCGATCGCCGGGGACGGCTGGTCCTCCCCCGTGCTGGCCCACAACAGGATCTACCTGACCACCGCCACCCCATCGCCCCAGGGTGGACTCGAGCTTCGGGCTCTGGCCCTGGATCCGAAGGACGGACACACGGTCTGGAACCAGATCGTCTTCGAGGAGCCCGGCACCGGGGGGTCGATGCATTCCAAGAACTCCAAGGCTAGTCCGACCCCACTGGTGTTCCAGGACCGGATCGTGGTGCATTTCGGACATCTGGGGACGGCGTGCCTTGATTCCACAGGCAAGGTACTGTGGAGACAGACCTCGTTGAAATACTCTCCGGTGCACGGCAACGGCGGGTCCCCGATCCACGCGGGCGACGGGATCTTCTTCAGCTGTGATGGTGCCGAGAAACCCTTCGCCGTGCTGCTCGACGCCAGGTCGGGTGACATCCGCTGGCGTCGGGACCGGGAGACCGACGCCGCCAAGAAATTCTCGTTCAGCACCGCCCTGCTGATCACCAACGGCACCCGCCGGGAGATCATCAGCCCGGCCAGCGGTGCGGTGTTGGCCTATGATCCGCCCACCGGACGTGAACTCTGGCGGGTCACCTATGGCAACGGCTACTCCGTGGTGCCGCGACCTGTCTTCGCCCATGGACTTCTGTTTATCGGGACGGGTTATGACCGGGCCAGCCTCCTCGCGATCCGTCCCGGGGGCGAAGGAGACCTCACCTCAACCCACATCGCCTGGCAGACGAATCGGGGCGCACCCAACACCCCCTCGGTGCTGGTGGACCAGGGAAGGATCTATTTCGTCTCGGACGGCGGCGTCGCCACCTGCGCCGAGGCCGCCACCGGGAAGGTGCTCTGGAACGAACGCCTTCCGGGCGACTATTCGGCGTCCCTCGTGGGCGCCGAGGGTCGGGTCTATTTCATCAACGAAGCCGGACTCTGCACCGTCGTGAAGGCCGACCCCACCTTCGAGATCGTGGCGAAGAATGATCTCGCGGAACGCACCCTCGCGAGCCCGGCCGTGGCCGATGGCGCCCTGTTCCTCCGGACCAAGGAGCACCTCTATCGAATCGGCACCGACAAACCGTAGGCCAGCCGTCAGGCGGTGGCTGCGGAAGACATACCTCCGGGTTCCATCCGCATCAGGAAGTCATCCATCACAAATCCAGCGCCGATGTCGGTGACCACGGTCTGGACCACGACAAACCCCGCCCTGTCATAGGCGCGAATCGCCCTCTGGTTCTGGCGGTTCACGCGGAGTTCCAGGACCCGGATCCCCTCGCCCGACACCTCACGACAGATCCAACGGATCAACTCCTGGCCATGGCCCCGACCCTGGAGTTCCGGAAGGAGGTAGAGCTTGTTGAGGAAGGCGGAATCCGTCCCGGGCTCCCGCTCCCACGCGAGATAGCCGACCGGGTCCCCGTCGTGGAATGCCAGCCGGTACCGGACGCCCCGATCCCATTCCGACCTCAGCCGATGCGGCGCATACATCCAGTCGAGCATGTACCGGATCTGTCCCGGAGACAGCATCGTGCCGTAGCAAGCGGGCCAGATCCGCTCGGCCAGAAGCCGTACGATCTCAAGATCCGCCAGGGAGGCGGGCCGTATGTCAATCGACATGGGAATTCCTCTCGTCGGATCGGGGATCCCCGGGAGTGGACACCGGGTCCACCCACGGCATGCTGTCGGCATGCAACCAGACAGCCTCACCGTGATCGGCACGGAGCTCGCCATCAAGTGGACCGACGGGCGTGAGGACTTCATACCGCTCGAGCGGCTGCGTCGGGGCTGCCCCTGCGCGAACTGCCAGGGTGAAACGGACGTCCTCGGTGTCGTCCATCGCCCGGAACCCAAACCGCTGGTGGCCCAGTCCTTCACGCTGTCCACCTATGGGCTGGTGGGTGGATACGGATTCCAGCCCCGCTGGGCGGACGGACACGGGACGGGCATCTACTCCTGGGAGTATCTCCACCGGCTTGCCGCCCAGCCTGCGGGCTGACACGGCGATTCCGGGGTTACCCAGAAGGAATTCAGGGGTGGATCGGGACGAAGGGGCCATAGACCGTCACGCCATGGGGAGGAAGCCGGTCGATCGGCGTGCCGGGTTCGACGAGAACCGTGCGGTTCTCCCCGAGGACCGGAATCGATCCACGGGGAACCCCCGGGCCCTCGAGTCGGACCCACAGCTCTTCCTGGGTGGTGTTGACGACGGCCAGATAATGACCGGCATCGATTCCGCCGCCGCCATTCGGGACCTGAAAAACCCCGTAGAGCAGGGATCCCTCCAGGGCCTCGTTGAACTCGCGGCGGCGGTCATGGCAGCGGACACGCAGCCGACTCGGAACAAACCGACCCTCGAAAAGCGACGTCCGGGCCCGCACCTCCCGGACAACGTCGGACAACCCCTTCCAGACCTCCGGGTGCTCCGACATCCTCCAGCGGCCGTCGTCGTAGGCGTAGAAGAAGAGGCCTTCGACTCCGAGGATCCACGACCCGTAGACCATGCAACGCAGCTCGTCGCGGGTGGGCGGCCCCAGCGGACTGCCCGGGATCACGTCGAGGATGTCGCGGTAGTAGGACCAGTCGAACGCCTGGACCACCCCGTACAACCGACGCTTTCCCACGCCGGCTGCGACCCCTCCGTGGCGGAGGTGCTGGAAGTAGGCGGCAAGCGGGTGCCAGCCGATCGGGTACCGGTCCACCATCAGGATGTCCGTCTGATGATATTCGGAAAGCGAGGGTCCCTCGAACACCACGAGGGAGGTGGGTTTCGTTGCACCGGCCCGCCGCACCTCCCGCTGGGCCCGCTTCACCTCCTCCACCGGGATTCCATTCAGGTCGGGCTCGTCGCTCAGATACCAGGACCAGAGGGCCGGGTGGCGATCGAACCGTCGGACGGTGCGCCGCACCACCTCCGGACGCAGCTTCGGGCCCGCCGAATCCCCGGGCGCGGCGAGGACGCCGAGCCCATGGGTCTGCGCGGCATCGAGGAATCCCCGTTCCGCCGGACCGCGGATGAGGTCGAATCCCACCTCGCGGACAACGGCCATCTGGTTTGTGCGGATGCCGTAGAGTCCGAGCCGGAACGGTCGGGTCTGGGACCGCGGCCGATGGACACAACCGGTTCCCAGCAGGATCACCAACACCCATGAGCCCAGAAGGACGAACCGCAGACGACGGGTCCAGATCTCTGCCGCCCGCATCGAGCCGGAAAACAACCCGCCGAACCTCCATCCCAACGCCCGGAGAGAGCTGATCATCACAGGCGGCGGTTCTACAGCCATCCCCGCAGACGGTACACGAGGATTCCCACCCACTCGTGGGACCAATCCCCGCCGGCGTGGAACCCCTCCTCACGCGGGACGAGGCACCAGGCATTCCTCCAGGCCTGCACGCTTCTGAGGTGGAAGGTGCCGTCGAAGTCGCAACCCACCGGGACCACCTGGAGCGATGACCCTCGAAACAGGGCCACGGCACGACCGAGATGGGCGGCGGAGGTCACCAGTGCGATCCGTTTCCATCCGCGCTCCTCCGCCAGTCGGATCATCGATCGCGCCTCATCGAAAGTGTTCCGGCTATGGGGCAGCACATCGATCCTGGAGTCTTCGGGCATGCGGGATCGCCACCACTTCAGGACGGCCTCGCTGTCGAGAAGCTCGTCCCCGTCGAAGGTCGACGATCCACCGCCGAGCACGAGACGATCGCTTTTGCCCAGGTCCAGCAGATGCACCGCGGTCAGGAATCGGTCCGAGGCATTCAACGCATTGTACCCCACAGGTTCCACCCGGCTCGCGCTCTCGCCACCGCCCAGCATCAGGATCGCGTCGACCCGCGGGAGATCCGCCACCCTCTGTCCAACGTAGGGGGCCTCGAGTCGCGACAGCAACCACCACGGGAGCGGGGTTCCACCGAAGAGGCTGAGGAGGAGTACGATCACCGCCGATCCAAAGGCTGGCCCTCGGTCACGGCGTCTCCAGAGCCAGATCGTCAGCACCACTAGCAACACCCAGCAGAAACCGAGCGGCTCGGTTGCCATCCGCATCATTCTTGCGGGAAGTCCCCACCACACATCCATCCCGGGGCTCATATACGGAAAGGGGATCCCTGAAAAGGATCCCGACAGGGCGGCATGGCATCCGCCCTGAGACCTGGAGAGGTCACCGAGGCTCGATTACACCCACGGTCAGGGCGGACGCTGGGCGGGGGCCTGCCAGTTCCGGTGCCAGGTCAGACCCCAGAGCGATTCCAGCGGCGCGATACCGGCATGGCCGTCGGCGAACGAGAGGTTGATGGCTCCAGGCAGCCGGGAGCCCGCTGTGACGAGCTTTGGGACCCGGTCGATCCCGGACCCGTGGCGTGCGATCGTAATGACCGTGATGGTGCCCCCCGTCTCGGCGGTCACCCCCAGGCGCAGATCCCGGGACGGCCGATCCTTCTCCTTCGGCCAGGTGTCGACCCACGCCCCATCCGCGAACACAGGAGTGGTGGCCGGGGACCGGATGTCATCCTCGCCTCGGAAGGCGTTCGTGGTGCTCGGACGCCGGTCCTGGACGGTCCAGTCTCCATGGTACATCCAGCCATTGAGGGCGTAGCTCCCCACCCAGCGCGGATCGCCCGTGGCCGGGTTGATCTCGTTGCTGAGGGGCCAGACCCAGGCGGTGGTGGCGCTGCCCTGGGGAAACTTCCTCCGAAAGGGGGCCGTGGGACAGACCCGGACCTTGTCGACCTGGGCGTAGAGGTTCACAAGGCTCCGCATCCAGAGGCTGTCATCGAGTCGGTACGGGATGGTGTGCCCGTGCTCATTGACGTACATGAAGTTTGCGAGGCCGATCTGCTTCAGGTTGCTGATGCACTGGATGCCCTGGGCCTTCACCTTGGCCCGGGACAGCGCGGGCAGAAGCATCCCGGCGAGGATCGCGATGATGGCGATCACCACCAGCAGCTCGATCAGCGTGAAGGCTCCGTGGTGACGTCGAAGCCTCGACGGCGTTCCCAGCAACGGATGAGCGGTGACCTCGAACTCCATGGTCATCTTGGGGTCGTCGCCCGCTCGTTGATCCAGGGCACGTCCCGTGGTGCTGTTCGCGGACCCGTGAGTCCTCTCCGGAGCGTGTTGGGATCGAGCCATCGGCGGATCTCGGCGTGGCCGTCTGCGAAGGAGAGTCCGCTCGCAGCACTGTGGTAGAGGGCCGGCAGATTGCCCCAGGAGTTGTCCTTGAGATCGGGCACCGTCAGGAAGTAGCCGTCATCCAGACTCTCCTCACGCTCGTCAATGAAGACAAACTGACCCGAGGCGTTCCCGATCTGCCCCAGCTTGGTGTAGGTCCAGAACGTCTTTCGGGTGACATCGGTGTGCCAGCTGAGTCCGTTCATGAACCCGTTCATCGAGATGCTCCGGGTCCTTGGAAACCGTCGGGGCCCGATCTTCACCATGAACAGATCGGCAGGGCATTTGTAGATGGCCGGCGCCTGGTTGTAGTCCCAGAGCTTGCCCTGTGGGGGTTTCAGGAGACTGAGGTTGGTGCAGTCACTGGGGTTGGTCGGAACCCCCTTGGAGTCCGCCTGGATCCATCCCCCCACCCAACCCTGCTGCTCCACCCCGCCACCCGTGCCGTTCCGGACGATCGAATCCTGGTGGTCCCCGGCATACATCGTCCACGCCACGGACAGCTGCTTGCCATTGTTGATGCAGCCGATGCCCTGCGCCTTGGATTTGGCCTTCGAAAGCGCCGGGAGGAGCATCCCCGCCAGGATCGCGATGATGGCGATCACCACCAGCAGCTCGATCAGCGTGAAGGCCCCGTGCCGCGAGGGTTCCAAGGACCGGATCGAAGGCATGGTGTGACGGGTTGAGGTGACGATAGGGACCGGGAGCGACCCTGACCGATCCACCCCGGACCTTCAAACGGGTTCTCGGGCCCAGCGGGAAACAGTCCACCCTTTTTTGGCCTCCATGCCCGCGCTAGATTCGAAGCGTGACCCTATCCGCCGCCCCTTCCTCGATCCAGGCCACGAGACTCCGTGGTGGCGGCCAACACAGCGGGTGGACACCCCTCAGGGTGGCATGGGTCCTCTGGGTCGCCCTCCTCGTGACACCGCCGGTCCTGTCAGAGGTCCTGATCCCCAAGGCCTCCGAATGGAGCTGGCGACCCGGACGAACCGAGGCCTCCACTCCGATCGACGCCTGGCGGCAGGACGGATTCGTCGACGCCGAATTCACCAAGGCGCCCGCACCATTCTGGTACGGAGACACGCTTCCCGGAGGAACCCAGATCAACGATATGCAGAATGCCTACGGGTGCCTGTTCCTCCGCCACCCGTTTACCATTCGGGACTTGGAAGAGCTGAGTGGGTTGGAGATGGAGGCGCTGGTGGACGACGGCTTCGTCGCCTGGATCAACGGAGTCGAGATCCTGCGGGTCGGGGTCCCGGGAGCCCCCGGGGACGGGGTCACCATCTCAACCCTGTCGGCCAACGCCTCGGAGCCGGTGTCGTTCATGCGGCATCCGCTCATTCTCCCCGACGGACTCCTCAAGCCAGGTGCCAACCTGCTGGCAGTCCAGGTCTTCCAAAGCAGCCTCGGCAGCAGCGACCTTGGGTTCGATGCCTCGCTCGAGTCTGTTCTCAGGGACTCGACTCCCCCAAAAGTCACCGCCATCGAGCCCGTCCCGGGCTCGACCCTTGCCGTACTCCCCTCGGTCACCGTCACCTTCAGTGAACCGGTCACGGGTGCCGTGGCGTCCCACCTCCGGATCAATGGAATCGGAGCCACCAGCGTCACCAGCCCGGACCCGACCCGGCTCGTCTTCACCTTTGTCCAACCCCCATACGGTAGCGTCACACTCCAGTGGGATCCCAAGGGGCTCCTGGGTGATCTGGCAACCCCTTCAAACCCCTTCGTGCCGGACGGGTCCAGCGTCGGCGGGGCGGGGTGGTCCTACCAGCTGGTGGATCGGACTCCGCCCTGGGTCCAATCCCTACTGCCCGATGCGGGGACGACGGTCCGATCCCTGGAGTCCAGCTCGGTCCTGTTCAGTGAACCCGTGACCGGGGTCCGGGCCGAGGATCTTCTCGTCAACGGAGTGCCTGCCGGATCGGTCGAGCCGATCAGTCCAAGCCAGTACCTGTTCCGGTTCCCACAGCCCAGCCCCGGACCTGTGATGTTCTCATGGGCCCCGGACCAGGACATCCAAGACACGGCCGCATCCGCCAATGCCTTCGATGGTGGGAGCTGGAGCCTAAGGCTCGATCCGGATGCCCGGGAGAACCCGCCCTACCTCTCCGAGTTCATGGCATCGAACACGCGAACCCTGCGGGACGAGACCGGGCAGTACGTCGACTGGATCGAGCTGCACAACCCGTCGGATGCCCCCGTGGACCTGGGGAATTGGTCCCTCACCGACGATCCGAAGAACCTCCGAAAGTGGCGGTTCCCGTCCACGAATCTGCCCCCTCGGGGATTCCTTGTGGTCTTTGCATCCGGTGCCGACCGACGGGTTCCAGGGAACCGCCTTCACACCGACTTCCAGCTCTCCGCAAACGGCGAGTACTTGGCTCTGGTCCGGCCCGACGGCGTCACGATTTCCTCGGAATGGAAGCCAGGTTATCCGGTCCAAGTTCCGGACGTCTCGTTTGGCGGGGTCCATGTCCCGAACGGGAATGGCTGGGATTCCGGACCAGCCCACGTCTATTTCGTGAAGCCGACACCCGGGGCCCCGAACGAGGGCGGAACCGCGGTCCCGGGACCTGTGATCGAGGATTTGACCCACACGCCGCGGGTTCCGAGGGACAGCGAGGCTCTCAACGTGACCGCCCGCATCCGCCGTTCGTTCCAGTCTGTATCCACGGTGACGCTGTGGCATCGGGTCCTCTTTGGAACCGAGGCGTCGGTCGAGATGCTGGATGACGGCGCGCACGGGGATGGTGTCGCGGGGGACGGTGTCTATGGCGCAATCCTGCCAGCCGAACTGGCATCGTCGGGCCAGATGATCCGATACCGCGTGGTGGCGACGGATACCTCAGGAAACACCTCGCGATGGCCGCTCTTCACGAATCCGACCGCGACGCCGGAGTACCAGGGGACCGTGGTTGAACCCCTCGATGCCACGACCCGTCTGCCCGTCTTCCACCTGTTCGTGGCCCCGGGACAGGTCAGTCGCATCGACACCGAGACGGGGGGCCGGGTGTCCCTGTTCCATGACGGCGAGCTCTACGACAACCTCTACATGGAGCTCCGCGGCAACACGTCCGCAGGACTCGCCAAGAAATCCCATCGTCTCGAGTTCAACCGGGGACACGAGCTCCGGCATCCCGGACCCGGAGGGCGAGTGAGAAAGTCCGCCCTCCTGGCGGAATACCTCGACCCCTCCTATCTGCGACAGAACCTCTGCTTCTGGTTTCTCGACCAGATCGGCGTGCCCGCCCCGTTCCACTATCCGGTGCGGGTCCAGATGAACGGGAACTTCTACCAGCTCGCGTTCCACAACGACGTGATCGGCCAGGAGCAGATGGAACGGATGGGCTACGATCCCCGGGGCGCCCTCTACAAGGCCGTAGGGACGTTGACCCCGGATTTCTACAGCACGGGGGTCTTCCAGAAGCTCGAGCCGGACGGCGACGCCAGCCGGACCGACTATCTCCAGCTGGCCAATGGGATCCATGAGTCGAAGTCCGAGGCGATCCGACGTGCGACCGCGTTCGACCAGCTCGACCTGCCGCAGGTGATCAACCACCTGGCCGGAACACGGTGGTGTGCCGAGAACGACGATGTCTGGGCCAACATGAGCCTGTATCGAGACACCCTCGGTGATGGGCTGTGGCGCAACATCCCGTTCGACATGAACGCCTCCTGGGGCCAGCTCTATGGGGGCAGCAATCCCTTGGAGGCGACGGTGGATGGCTCCAAGAGTCACCCCCTCTACGGGGGCTCCTCGACCGGGAACCCCTTCAACCGCCTCTACGATGTCATCGTTCGGCTGCCGGAGACCCGGCAGATGCTGCTGCGGCGGCAGCGCACCCTCCTCGACCGGTTTATCCAGCCTCCGGGAACCCCGTTCGCGGACCGGGCCATCGAGCAGCGCATCATCGCAATGACGAACCTCATCGGGGCCGAGGCGCTCCTCGACCGCGCGAAGTGGGGGGCGGCGCCGTGGGCCCCGGGCAAGTCCTTCCACGTGGCGGTGTCGGACCTCTTCAACCAGTTCATCGAACCCCGTCGACGCCATTGGGCCATCACCCATTGCATCACCAACACCTCCAGGCCGATCGGAATCGGAAACAACAACAACGCCGGCATTCCGGCCTCGCAGCCGCCCGACGCGGTGCTGGAGGTGGTGGATCTCGACTTCAATCCCGCCTCCGGAAACCAGCTCCATGAATGTCTGACGCTCACGAACCGCAATGGCTTCGCGGTGGACATCAGCGGCTGGAGGCTCTCGGGCGGTGTGGAGTTCCGATTCCGGCCCGGCACCGTGGTCCCGGCCCGCCGGTCCATCGTGGTGTCCCCGGATGTCCGGCAGTTCCGCACCCGGGGCATCGCACCGCGCGGAGGACAGGGCGTCTTCGTGGTCGGACCCTACTCCGGCCAGCTCTCCGCCCGCGGTGAGACGCTGATCCTGGAGGATGATCTCGGGCGGGCGGTCTCCACCTTCAGCTATCCCGGAGCCCCAGGCCCCGTTCAGGAGTTCCTCCGGATCTCGGAACTGCATTTCCATCCCCTGGCACCCGCGGATGCGACGTACCCCGACGAGGACTACGAGTTCATCGAGCTCGTGAACCGCTCCGACTCGGTGACCCTGGACCTCCGTGGAGTTCGGATCACAGGGGCGGTGGAGTTCGTTTTCGGAGGCGGCCCTCTCTCCACCCTTGTTCCGGGCGGACGGGTGCTGGTGGTCGCCAATCCCGCCGCGTTCGAGTCCCGCCATGGATCCGGACTCCCCGTGGCCGGGGCCTATCAGGGACGTCTCGACAACGGCGGGGAACGGATCCGGCTCCTGGATCCCGTCGGCGAGGAGATCCTGGATTTCCGCTACGCCGACTGGTTTCCGGAGTCCGATGGGGGCGGGTCTTCCATCGAGATTGTGGGCATCGGGGGCGAACCCGACAGCTGGGGTGACAGGGTGCAGTGGACTGCGTCGCGGGCGCCCAGTGGAACGCCGGGGACCTCCGCGGAGCCCCCCCTCACCGTCCGCCTCCAGAGCGGGGGTGTCGTGCTCCGGTTTGTCAGCCGACCCAATACGAGACACCGGGTGCAGGTCTTGGATCCACTGGGTCCGGGTCCATGGCAGACGCTCCGCGACATCCCAGGCAGCGGGATGGCGGGCGTCGTCGAGCACGTCGAACCCGTGTCGGGGTCCACTCGTTTCTTCAGGGTGATATCCGGCCCCTGACCGTGGCGTGCTGGCGGTTGCTCGCCCGGAAGGCCTAGAATCGGATCGGTAGGAACATGCCCACGGAGGTCCCACGACCGGGACGCGACCAGATCCGCACCCGTCCCTCGTGGGTCTCCACAACCCGGGCGACGACCGCCAGACCGATGCCGGTGCCCTTTGGCTATAAATTCTAGTAAAGGTAAAACTCCCACGGCTACTGCAGAGAATGTTGTTCAAATCTTGTTTGGAAAGGATTTTCTTAGCTCCCCGTCTCCTATTGTCACTATTAGAAATGCAATAGCTGCATCGGCTAGG
>SYEM01000299.1 GCA_005801385.1 Verrucomicrobiales bacterium
CCCACCACGGGGTCTTGTTCCTGGACGAGCTCCCCGAATTCAAACGGAGTGTCCTGGAGACCATGCGCCAGCCGCTCGAGGAAGGACGGGTCACCATCTCGAGGGCAGCCGGCACAATGACGTTCCCCGCCCAGTTCATGCTCGTGGCGGCGATGAACCCCACGCCCGACGGAAAGATGCCGCGCGAGAGCCGCTCCTCGCCGCGTGAGATCCAGACCTACCTGGGACGCATCTCGGGACCGCTCCTCGACCGGATCGACCTCCACGTGGAGGTTCCGTCGGTCCCGTTTGCCGACCTGAGCCAGGCCGCCCCAGGGGAATCGAGCGCCACGGTCCGGGCCCGGGTCATCGCCGCACGGGCGCGGCAGCTGGAACGGTTCCGATCCCGCCGCATTCCCTGCAACGCCCGGATGGGTTCCCGGGAACTCAGGGAGTTCATCCATCTGGACGAATCCGCCCGCGAGCTCCTCAAGCACGCGGTCACGGATCGCAACCTGAGCGCCCGGGCGCATGACCGCATCCTCAAGGTCGCTCGTACCATCGCCGACCTCGCCGGCAGGGACCACCCAAACCAGGACGACCTCCTCGAGGCGGTCCAATACCGGTCACTCGACCGCCAGCTCTGGACCTGAGGTTGGGGCCAGGACGGAACCGGTGACAAAGACCGCATCGGTTCAGAGATACTTCGCGAGGATCGGACGCAGCCTGCGGACGGTCGCGCTCGGCCAAAGTTCGCGCGCCGTCATGATCGCGTATCGGAGAGCCTCATGACAGGACCACCCCGGGGCCGCGGGGATCCGCGGGAGAACATCCCGGACGATGGCCTGGGCGAGGGCGGCATTCTTGTGGAGGTTGTCGATGACCATTTCCACCGTCACATGGGCCTCGTCCGTCTTCCACGCATCGTAGTCGGTCACCATGGCGAGGGTCGCATACGCGATCTCCGCCTCGCGGGCACAGCGGGCTTCGCCGAGGTTGGTCATGCCCACCACATCGAATCCGCACTCGTGATGGAACCGGGACTCGGCTCGGGTGCTGAAGGCCGGCCCCTCCATGTTGAGGTAGGTACCCCCGTTGTGGACCCGGGCCCGACAGGTCTTTGCGGATTGCAGGAGCAGCTGGCGGAGTTCCTCGCAGATCGGCTCCGCGAAGGCGATGTGCGCCACGATGCCCGAGCCGAAGAAGGTGTGTGCGAAGTCCCGCTTGGTCCGGTCCACGAACTGGTCAACGAGGACGACATCCCGCGGCCGGTACTTCTTCTGCAGGGATCCGACCGCGCTGACGCTGATCACCCAGGACACACCCAGCGACTTCATGCCCCAGAGGTTCGCACGATGGTTCAGCTCGCTGGGAAGGATCCGATGCCCTCGACCATGGCGCGGCAGGAACACAACCTCGCGCCCCTCGAGTTCCCCGCACAGGAACTGGTCGGACGGCGATCCAAAGGGGGTCTTGACGGTGCGCCAACGCTGCCGGGTCAACCCCTCCATCTGATACAGACCCGATCCCCCGATGATGCCGATGCGATGTGTGGACATGGTGCGGACAGTGAAGGGGTTTCGTTCCTGGCCGACAACAGTCAACGCGGGGACTCACGCGGAGACGCGGAGACGCGGAGGACGAAGAGAGAAGGAGTTTAAGGAATCGGGCGGATGCCCCGTGGACGTCCGGTGGCACCTCGGGGCAATCCTGCTGGGTCCCGGAGGCATCAAGTCCTGCAATCTCGTGGAGACCCAGCCATCCGAAAATCGGAGGAAACCACAAAAAACCGGCCGACAGCAGGGCTGCCGGCCGGTCGTGAATGGAATGGCGGATCAGTTGGCCCGCAACCGGTAGAACCGCTGGGCGTCGGCCGGTGTCATCCGGAACGGCGAGGCAGCACCGGCGACGTCTGAGTACGTACCTCCAAGCGTGGCCGATGACTGAAGCACACCCGAGGTCCACTGGAGGAGGTATTCCCCACCCGTGGTGGTCAGGGTCAGAGCGCTGGGAGGCACCGGACCGCTCTTGAAGGTGCTCGCAAAGATCGTGGCGATCTCGTCACCGCTGAGGGCCCGGTCATAGATCGCAACCTCGTCCAGTTGTCCGATGAAGTTCCGATCGGCACGACCTGGTTGGTTCCCGCCGAAGGACATGCCGGAGGTCACCACCATGGCTGCATGGTTGACCGCATTGGTGGCGGACTTGAGCTCGGACCCCTCGGACATGTAGATCACCGCCTTGTCGGGCTCCACGACGAAGGCCGCGAAGGTCCAGGTGTTGGCCGGCACGAACAGTCTGGAGCTCCAGCCCCATTCGCCCCCGTTCCAGTGGTAGCGGAGCTCCGCCTCCGGATTGCTCGCGTTGCCGTTGTTGAGGTGCAGTCCACCACCGCCCAGCCAGGCCGGCCAGCTGAGGTCACCCGTGGTGGAGATCTCCTGGCGATGGATCCACACGAGGGCCGTGACCCGGTTGCCCACCGGGGCGGAACCCGTGGAAACCCATCCGTTGGTCATCGCCACGGCGGTGTTGTCGGCACCCAGACCCGGAAAGGCAGCGGGACGGGCTCCGGGGGTGCCCTTGGCGATCAGCGGATTGCCCAGCGTGGAACCCGCGCCCGAATAGGTGCCGGTCCAGGCGGAACCCAGGGTGCCACGGTTCTCGGCGGCGTTGTCCGACGGAGGCGTGGGCGGGTCGTTGAGACGGAGGTATTCGGCAGCCCCGTCCGAGATCACAAGGTTCGGATAATCGGCAGCAGTCTGGGGATTCGTGCCCGCCGCGTGGTGGGCGGCCAGCTGACCGACCGTCAACCCGGCGGGATAGATCGCCACCTCATCGATGGACCCCTTGAACGTCCACCCTCCGTATCCGCGATCCCCGATGAGCACAGGGGCCGCCGTGTTGGGAAGAATGGGGCTCGCGGCGGTGGCCGTCTTCACCTCGACGCCATCCACCACGAGACGGACGGTGAGGGTCGCGCTGTCGTAGATCACAGCGTACTGCTTCCAGACATTCGCGGTGAACACCCCGGGGGCCGTCACGGTGGACGTGTAGAACGGGGTGCCGTTGTCGCCACCGATCAGGAATTCGAGGTTGGCGCCGTTCTGTCGGAGCGCCCAGCCCGACCGGTCATTCGCGTTCTCGGCAAACTGGCCGTTGATCATGGACTGGACCAGCACCCGGTTGCCCGAGGCGACATCGACGGGCTTTGCCCAGCACTCGACGGTGAAGGAACCCGCCGGATTGAGGATCGGCGCGTAGGTCACCGCGACCCGCCCACCGGCCAGGGTGACGCTGGTGTCGGCTCCGCCCGCCAGAGCCCCGGGAGCCAGCAGCGTGTAGCTGCCGACATAAAGACCCGTACCCGCCGATCCGAGCGAACCCCGATTGACCGCGGTGGTCTGCACATACGGGGTGGTCTCGCTCATGCGGAAGTAGACCAGGGGTTTCGACGCTGCAATGGCGGTCGGGTATTGGGCGCCTGGATCCACAAGCGATACCGTGGTCGACGAGGACACAGACCCCTTGGAATTGAGGACCGTCACCGCATAGGTACCGGCAGTCTGGGCTGACAGGGACGGGATCGAAAGCGACGACTGGGTGGCCCCCTGGATGGGTTGACCGTTCTTGGTCCAGCTGTAGCTGAGCTGTCCCCCGGTGGCCGACACCGACAGGGTGACCGGATATCCCGGGTAGAAGGACTGGGGTTGGGCCGGCAGCGGAACCACGAGGATGGGCGGTTCGACCGCGGTGATGGCCACCTGGACGATGCTGCTCGTGATGCTGCCAAAGGTGTTGCGGACCACGAGGTCGTAGCTGCCGGAGTCGCCGAGCTCGGCCGAGACCTTCTGGTAGGTCGAACCCGTGGCCCCGGAGATTGCGGTGCCGTTGAGGCGCCACTGGTAGGAGAGTGTGGGCGATCCGGAGGCAAGCGCGGTGAGCTGGAACGGAGACCCGACATAGACGGACTCGCCCGGGGACTTCGGCTGTTCCTCGATGAGTGGCGGATTGCTGCCGCCGGGGGTGTAGTCGATCAGGATTCCCGCCACGGTGGACCGGAGGTTGCCGCTCCGGGGATCCCCGGTGATGACGACGGTGTTGTTGCCCCCTGTCGTGAGGATCTCCGACGACGCACTGCTCTGACTGAAGGCGCCGTTTGCGTACGAGGGAGTCTGGATGTCGGTGTACTGAACCTTGTCGGTCCCTCCGTCGTGGCGGATCGCCGCATCGGTGAAGCCCTCTCCCGCATCCGTCGAGGCAATGAGCCGGATCGATAGCTGGGACACGGAATTCCGGAAGCCGGACACGGAGACCCGGTAGCCCGTGCCGCTATCGTCGAGATACCCGTAGATGACCTGGTCCTCGCCGGGGCCGGTCGGGACATCCGCGTAGAGGCTGTAGGTGTTGATGCAGGACCATTCCACACGGAGGCTGCCTCCTTCGGGCAGGGTGATCACCGCGTTGGAGGACACTCCGGTGCCGGAGGATGACCCCGGGATCTGTGGCATGTTGAACCAGCGGGCGGCCGGAATGCCGAAGGCATCCTCGGTGACTTCGGCACCCCCATCGGCAGGGGCCCCGCTTCCCCAGTCATCGGCAAAATTCAGGCCGATCGATGCCGCAGTGGCGGAGTTGAGCAGCGCCACGAGGGCGATTCCCGAGGACCAGGACGACAGGGTCCGACCCAGGAGAGTGAGTATTCGTTTCATCAGGATTTCAGATTTCAGTGACAGACCGCTTGGAAAGGACGACGCGCCTTGCGGAACGTCGCCACGCAGAATCGTCGTCGATCGAGGCCACCCAGCGGAAGTCGTTTGCGATTTCCCGCCGCAAGAATCCGTCGCCGCTAGCACACCCGAGCACCCAAACCACCCGGGAGCGTACCGAATCAGGCCCACCCGGAAACGGTGTCCCGGATCATGTTTAACCCACCACCCATGCTCCGCGCAGTGACATTAATCTGCCCCTTGCTGCGCTTGAAAGACTACTGCCGGAGTTTTTCCGGGCCCAATCGTGTTGCAAATCCATCGGCCGTCGGTAGCACAACTTAATTTAAGTTAGACCCATCCAAGTCCGTGGGGTTACCACGGGACACCTCAACCGATCCAAACAACGCCGAATCAAGACATCCCGATGGCTTCGTCTTCAAAGACTCAATCCCTGATCCTCGCTGGCCTTGCCTTCCTGTGGACCGCGACAGAAACCCTTGCCCAG
This sequence comes from Verrucomicrobiales bacterium, assembly GCA_005801385.1. Taxonomy (GTDB): domain Bacteria; phylum Verrucomicrobiota; class Verrucomicrobiia; order Limisphaerales; family UBA9464; genus UBA9464. The sequence continues at coordinate 5,194 of SYEM01000299.1, forward strand.
AAACCGGGCCGGGCCGCTCCAACGGCGGCCGGTGGTACCTCGGGTTCAAAACGATCCAGCCCGGCCTCCAACACGTCGCCCACCCAAACCGGTGTTCGAAAGCCCTCCAGCGCCTCTCCAATTGTCACCTGGGCAGAGCAGGGTTGGACTCCGGAACAGCGGGAGTTCTACCACTACACCTCCCAGGGGACTGTCCTCATGCCGATCGAGTGGTTCATGGCACTGGAGCAGCCACCAACAGACGCCTGGGACCTACTGAATCCCTTTTCCCAACAGCCGTTGCTTTCCAATCCAGAGTATCTGGCGGGATTTGGACTTCTCCCGTCCCCAAAGAGCTCCCTGAACCCTTGGGGATTGCCGATCGGGCTTGCCGTGGCCGGCGATGATTCCCCAGCGCGGGGAACCGTCGGCACCACTTGTTCCGCATGCCACACAGGTGAGATCCGATATAGAGGAAACCACTTCCGTATCGACGGAAACCAGAGCATGGCTGACATGGTGGGCTTCATCGAGTCCGCCTACAAAAGCCTGATCGCCGCGAATGTTTCCGCAAAACCACCGTCCTTGGGATTCCGGTGGAACCGTTTTTCGAGGCGTGTCCTTCGACAATCCTACAGCTGGGCAGCCGACTGGAAGCTTCGCGAAGAAGTGGCTTCGTTCGTGAAACCGTTCGAATGGGAGGGCTTCTACAACCTCACCCTCGGAATCTACCCCACCCGTGAAGGGTACGGCAGAACGGACGCCATCGGGCGGATCGGCAATCGCGTTTTCGGCACCCGCCTCCAAGAACCCAAAAACCTCCATGTCGCCAATGCCCCGGTCAATTTCCCCCAGCTCTGGGACATCTGGAAATTTGACTGGGTCCAGTACGACGGCTCCGTAGCGCAGCCGATGTCCCGCAACACCGGCGAGGCACTGGGGGTCGGAGCCCTGACCGAATTTCTCACGGCCGATGGCACCCCAAATCCGGCCCCCGGGAAATGGGCAACCTCGGTCCACTTCGAGAACCTCGAGAAGATCGAGACCCAACTCCAATCCCTCAAGGCTCCCCGTTGGCCACGACGCATCCTCGGCGAGGTGGACATGAATCGCGCCAAGCGGGGACGGTCGCTCTTCGCTGAAAATTGCGCCTCGTGCCACGCTCCGAGGCCGGTTCTCCCGCCGGGGGACGCGATGGCCAAACTGGCTATGACGATGATGGATGCCGACAAGATTGGAACCGACCCTCAGCGTGTCCTCAACTCCAGCCAGGCCCAGTACGATCCCTCGAAGCTTCTGGGTGTCCCGTCCGAAAAAGTGAGCCTGACGGAAGGACTGCGAACCGTCACGGAGAACACCAAGGACTGGTACTACGACACGGCGGGTTTCACTCCTGAACAACGGGCAGCCTACGACGGTTTTGGCCGGCCCAATGCCGTGGCCTTCACCATGAAGTACAAGGCCGTGACCCTGGACGGGATCTGGGCCACGGCTCCCTACCTCCACAACGGCTCCGTGAAGAACATCTACGACCTACTCAGCCCGGTGAACCAGCGGGCGAAGAAGTTCTGGGTGGGCCTCAGCGACTATGACCCGGTCTATCTCGGCCTCGGCCCGAAATCCAACGACATGGGATTCGAGATGGACACGATCCAGACCGGCAACGCGAATTGGGGACACGAATTCAACAGCACGAAGGGTCCCGGCGTTATTGGCCGGCTCCTGAGCCATGATGAAAAGATGGCCCTCATCGAGTACCTCAAGGTCCTTCCCGAGTTGCCGCCCGACGATCTTCCGGCGGTTCCCCTGGACTGGTTGGGGCCCTATTCGATGCTCGCCGTGCCCTCGTCTCAACCCATCCTGACGGAGGTGCGGGTCGAGGCCGGGACCGCCACGGTCCGGTTTGATACGGAGGTCGACCGAACCTACCAGCTCGAGTCGACATCCTCACTCGGACCGGACGCCTTTTGGCGCTCGGTGGGCGGAACGGTGACCGGGACGGGAGCCCCCCAGACGGTGACCGGCCTGCCCATCACTGAACGACAGACCTTCTTCAGGGTGCGGGCGGAATAGAGAGGCTCCAGGCCGGGGTCGATGCTCACGACCGGGCGTGCCCAAAACCGCATCCGGATTCGACGATATCGTCCAACACGAAGCCCGACGGAGACACGCTGGAAGCGCCTCCGTCGGGCTTTTGCTTTGGGATCCAGGGGCTGCGGGACTGGATCGGGAGATTCGTCCTCCGACGTCCGAGGCCCGTTGCGCTGGGGGTGCCATCGACGCGAGGAAGGATTGGGTTGCAGGTCCCGTCCCCAAAGGAGGTTTCCGAGCGGGCTCCAGGGATCCCCAAATTCCCTCTCGCCGCTGCAGTTGGCCAGCCAGTAGCCTCCGCAAGCGGTCCGGGTTCCCCGGGACGCCTTCCCTCCATGAGCACTCCCACGGGCGACATCGCCGTCATCGGTCTGGCTGTGATGGGCCAGAATGTGATCCTCAACATGAACGACCACGGGTTCACCGTGGTGGCGTACAACCGCACCACCTCCAAGGTGGACGACTTCCTGGCGAACGAGGCCAAGGGAACCCGGATCCTCGGGGCCCACTCCATCCCGGAGATGGTCTCGATGCTCAAGCGCCCCCGTCGGGTGATGCTCATGGTCAAAGCTGGCGCGCCGGTCGACGAGTTCATCGAGCAGCTCCTGCCCCATCTCGAGCCGGGCGACATCGTGATCGACGGCGGCAACTCCCTGTACGGGGACACCAACCGCCGGGCAAAGCTCCTCGAGTCCAAGGGCCTCCTCTACGTGGGCTCCGGGGTCTCGGGGGGCGAGGAGGGGGCCCGTCATGGCCCCAGCATGATGCCCGGTGGCAGCCGTGCGGCGTGGCCCCACATCAAGGACATCTTCCAGGGCATCTCCGCCAAGGTGGAGAACGGTGTCCCCTGTTGTGACTGGGTCGGTGACGGCGGTGCCGGACACTACGTCAAGATGGTCCACAACGGGATCGAGTACGGCGACATGCAGCTCATCGGCGAGGCCTACAGCCTGATGCGCGACGGGCTCGGCATGGGAGCCGATGAGATGGCGACGGTGTTCAACACCTGGAACACGGGCGAGCTCGACAGCTTCCTGATCGAGATCACCGGACACATCCTGGCCAAGAAGGACGAGGACGGTCAGCCGCTGGTGGACAAGATCCTGGACGCCGCCGGTCAGAAGGGGACGGGCAAGTGGACCGTCATCGACTCCGCCAACCTCGCCCAGCCTGTGACGCTCATTGCCGAGGCGGTTTTTGCCCGATGCGTCAGCGCCATGAAGGACGAGCGGGTCAAGGCCGCTCGTCGACTGAAGGGTCCCCGCCCCGCCCTTTCCCAGGCAAAGGATCCGGAGAAGAAGAAGGCGCTCATCGCGGACATCATGAACGCTCTCTACGCCTCGAAGATCGTGAGCTACGCCCAGGGCTACATGCTGCTGCGGGCTGCGGCCCAGGAGAATGGATGGAGCCTGAACTACGGCGGGATCGCCCTGATGTGGCGGGGCGGCTGCATCATCCGCTCCCGGTTCCTCGGCAAGATCAAGGAGGCCTACGACAAGAACCCGAAGCTCACCAACCTGCTCCTCGACGACTACTTCCGGGGCGAGATCAAGCGCTGCCAGAAGGGCTGGCGCAACGTGGTCTCCCTGGCGGTGAAGAAGGGCATCCCGGTCCCGGCGTTCGGCACGGCGCTGGCATTCTTCGACGGCTACCGCAACCCCCGCCTGCCGGCCAACCTGCTCCAGGCCCAGCGCGACTACTTC
>SYEM01000300.1 GCA_005801385.1 Verrucomicrobiales bacterium
AGAACCCGATCGATCAGGAGTGGACCTATCCGCTGCCGGAGGCCCAGCTCGACCGGTTCTTCTTCAAGCTGCTGGTCCGCTATCCCTCCCGGGAGGAGCTGACCGAGATCCTCAACCGCACGACAGAAGGGGTGTCTGTGACGGCGGAACGGGTGCTGGATCGCGATACCCTGGTGTCGCTCCAGGCCCTGGTCCGTGGCGTTCCGATCGCCTCGCATGTGAAGGACTACGCGGTGCGCCTGGTGTTGGCCACCCATCCGGGGACACCGACCGCTGCCGCTGTCGCCTCCCAGTATCTCCGGTTCGGGAGCAGTCCCCGCGGGGCGCAGGTCCTGGTGTTGGCAGCCAAGGTCCGCGCCCTCACCCAGGGACGGTTCAATGTGGGTTTCGACGACATCGCCGCGGTGGCGCCCGCGGCGCTGCGGCATCGGCTCATCGCCAACTTCGAGGCCGAGGCCGAGGGCATGGATGCCGACCGCATCCTGGGCCGGATCCTTCCGGAAGTGCCCCGCGACGTCGCGGTGGCGGTCTGAGATCCAGTCCCAATCCCGCATGGCCACCCGGAACACCGTGGGAACCGGACGGAATCCATCACAGAGCGGAGCTCCCGTCGCCGTGCCGGAGGTCCAGCTGGTGATCTCCAATCGGCAGCGGGATCGGAAGGTCGACACCCGGGCGCTGCGATCCCTTGTCGAGACGGTGCAGGCCGAGGCTGGCCAGGCGGCGGAACTCGGACTCCATCTGGTCAGCGCCCGTCGTTCGGCGGAGTTGAACCAGCAGTTCCTGGGGCATGAAGGGCCGACCGACATCATCACCTTCGACCAGGGCAGCACCCGGGACCGGCTCTGCGGTGAACTTTTCATCTGCGTGGCGGAGGCGATCCGTCAGGCGCGCGAATTCGGCACGACCTGGGACGAGGAGGTCCGTCGCTATGTCATCCATGGCATTCTCCACCTGCGGGGGTTGGACGACCTCGAGCCCGCGGCGCGTCGGATCATGAAACGCGAGGAGAACCGCCTGGTGAAGCGGTTCGGCTGACCCGGACGCACCATGGGCGCCGCACCGCTGGAACAGGCCGAGGGGGTGATCGTCCGGATCCATCCGTTTTCCGACACCAGCCTCATCCTGCACTGGATCACGGCCGAACACGGCCGGTTCGGCACCCTCGCCAAGGGCATCCGGAAGCCGAAAGCGGGTCATGTGGCACCCGTGGACCTATTGTTCGCCGGCACCCTCGGCTTTGTGCGGTCGACCCGATCCCATCTCCACACGTTCCGGGAATTCGTCCCGGTCGAGCGTCACGAGCGCCTCCGCACCGATTACGCGAAGCTCCTGCAGGTCGCCTACGCGGTGGCGTTGCTGGAGCGGGCGACCGAGGAGGACACGCCGATTCCGGAATTCCATGCGCTGTTCCGTTCCTGGCTCACGGCCCTGGAGACCCAACCCCACCAGCCCAGAATGGTGCTCGCCTTCGAGGCCCGTCTGCTCGTCGAGATGGGACTCGACCCCCGTGGAGCGGAGTCGGTGGGCCGGACCGGGGCTGGCGAGGTGTTGAACCCGCTGATCGACGCGGACTGGTCGGAGCTTCCCGGTCTGGCGCCGCCGCCGGCTGCCGCTCGGGACCTCGTCACGATCCTCCAGAGGCAGCTCGTGGAGGCCTTGGGCACCGTCCCGAGATCCCGGTCCGAGGCGCTTGCGTCCGGGTCGCCCCGCCGATCCGGCTCCTGATCCTGGAGCCAAGGGTCGGATCTATTCGAGGGCTCACTGCGGAACCGTCAGCTCGAACTCGAGTCGGGTCTTGGTGCCACGCTGCTCGTCGATGATCTCCATGTCCTTGAGGCGCCAGGCGCCATCGACCTTCTTGAACGAGCCCACACTGAACTGTTTGAGGAGCTGCCCCCGGGCGTCGTAGGCATCCGCCTGGATCAGCCCCCGGAATTCGAGATCGATCCAGGACACCACCCGTGAGTAGGGCGTGCCGGTGGGGTTGCGGCTTTCCAAGACCCGGCAGGAACGCCCTTTGACCATGTGGGGGTTGTCCTTCGGAGCGGGGATCAGCCGTTGCTGGGGCCAGTGGAGGAACTCGAGGCCGAGATCGGCGAGACTGAAGTCGGATCCGGCAAAGGACCGTCCGGTGCCGTTGGCGGCGACCGGGGCGACCGCCGTTCCCGGGGTTCCCTCGAGCCGGTATTCCGGTGCCGCATCGGCGCGGTGCACGATCTCGAGGGACTCTCCAACGGCGGCGTCCGCGGGGCGGGTCCGATACCGGGTCGACCACCGGTTGGTGTCGGGCGCCGGGGCGAGGGTCTCGATGACGACGGGCACGCGGCGGCGTTTCCCGGCGGCGTTGCGGATCTCAAGAGTGGCCCGGTTGGTGGTGGTCGAGGCGGGCTGAAGCGATCGCACCTCCCGGGCGAGGGACTCGCCGTCAGCCTGGTCACGGAGACCCGATGCGGCCTCCGCAGCGGGACTGTCGGTCCGGGTCAGAATGAGGACGAGGCCCGTGATCAGGATCGTCAGGAGGCCGTGGGATCGGTTCATCGATGGGGTGTCTTCAGCACGATCTGGGGACGTTCTCTGCGGCGTCCGGTGACGACGAGTCCGATCGGGTGGGTGGTGGACCCGCAGCCACAGCCGGTGGATTTGCGGAAGTCGAGTCGGCGGGGACGGAACAGACGCCACGCCATGAGGGTCACCGTGACCCCGACGACGCCCAGTGCTGCGATCTGCTGCCACTCCACGTGGGAAGCCTAGTGGGTGGGCGTGGGGAAGGGCAAAGGGGAGTTGAGATCCAGAGCGCTTCAACCTTGCCCCGGATGCCGCCCGGTCGAATAACTCGCGGATGCGGTTCCGCCCCGAACTCCTTGTCCTGACGCTGGTCGCGTCCGGGTGTCGGAACCTGCCGCCCCCGGAGCCCGTCAAGCCAGTCCTCAAACCCGCGCCGCTCCGCCTCGTGCGTCCCCTCGATGGCCAGGTGGGCCAGGTCCTCACGGTCAACCCACGGCTGCGGTTCGTGGTCCTCGATTACTCTCTGACCGGTCTGCCCCGGCTCGGAGACCAGCTCGATCTCTGGCGCGGGCAGGCAATCGTGGGGCAGTTGAAGGTGTCCGGACCGATCCTCAACACGACCGCGGTCGCCGACATCGTCTCGGGTGAACCCCAGGTGGGTGACCTGGCGCGTCCCGTCCTCGAGAAGGCCGCGGAGGCCGCCCCTGCACCCAAGGCGGACGCCGACGTCAGGCCTGGGGCGACGACGACGTCTCCGACGGGACCCTGAGGAACGCCAGCGGAATCGAGACCAGGACGAGGAGCGGGTCGACCAGGTACCACCAGAGGTTCTGGGAATCCCCAAGGCCTTGACCTGACCCCCACAGGCTCTCCAGGAGCCAGACGCCCAGCGCGGCCGTCAGGATCCACCCGGTCCGGGACCCCTGCCGCAGCAGATGGAGGGTCCAGCCAGCCACGAGCCATACGAGGAGGGGTGAATTCCATCCCAGGGCATAGGGATCCCACGACCCCCATCCCAGGGCTGCCGGATAGAGCAGGAGTCCGAGCACCAGTCCTACCCGGCCCAGATCCCGCAGGTCCTGCCGTCCAAGAAACCCTCTCTCCCCCAAGGCGACCTTGGTGGCATTCGCCATCAGGATGAGGAAGGGGACGCTGAAGCCGGCGGTGGCGCCTGCGACCCAGCTGCCCATTGAGACTCCGTTCCAGTGCGTCCACACGATGACGACGGTGGCGATGGGGATGAGAGCCGTGGGTCTCGGACCGGGACGTCCCCGCAGGAGTCGGCGGTACCCCAGGGCGAGCACGGAGCCGACGATCATGATGGCGACCCAGATCGCCGAGCGGGAGGAGGTCAGCAGGATCCCGTTCATGGGGTTGCCCCGGTTGCCGGGGTTGCGGCGTCCAGCCACGCGGTGTTGAAGGAGACAATGCGGATCGCCTCGCGTTTCCAGGTGTAGGCCAGGTGGACCGTTCCGTCGCGCGCGCGGAGGAGAAACGGATAGGAGAACTCCGCGCCCGCCTCGTTCTCGAGGTAGGGACCCCGGGTCCAGGTCCTGCCCGCGTCGGACGACACCGCCAGCCGCAGATTGGCGCGTCCATCCGGCGTGTCGTTGAACGCCAACAGCAGGCGGCCGTCGGCCAGGCACACGGCATCGATCCCGGAATCCGAGTTGGGGAGTCCAGTGGGTTCGGGCGGGCTCCAGGAAAGACCGCCGTCCGCGGTGCGGGAGAGGTACAGGTCCCGTTGGCTGCTGGCGGTCCGACACAGCATCACGGCCTGGGTGGGATCCAGGGCCACGAGGCTCGGCTGAAAAGCCGTCCGCCCCCCGAAAGCCCGGGTCTTGCGGGCCGACACCGACCCGGGAGCGCCCTCGAGCCACAGCAGTTCGGGAAACTTCCCGAAGAGTTCGTGGTAGATCGGCACCACCCAGCCGCCGCCTTCGAGCGGCGTCGGACCGTTCTTCACCAGCTCACTGATGTTGAAGAAGGGGCTCAACACCAGTCGTTGGCTCGGGGTCCAGGTCCGCCCGCCATCCGTGGACTCCTTGAGACACAGCGAACTGCCTGACCAGCCACCGACCGTGATGGTCACGAACAGGAGGGACATCCGACCGGTGTCGTCGGCGAAGAGCACCGCGTTGCCGACCTTGCGGACGTAGTGGCCGAGCTCCCGGCTGGCCCTCGCGGCGGTGACCAGGTCGGCGGGCTCGGTCCAGCGGTCGTCCGTGCGGGTGGCAAACCAGATGGCGACGTCCTTGGCGCCTTCCCGGGTGCCGCCGTACCAGACTGCGGCCAGGGTTCCGGCCGAGGGTTCGCAGATCGAGGCCACATGCACGGAGGCCACGGAGGAGCCCAGGGTTTCCACACGGTGCAGTGGTGCCGGCTTACCTGTTCCCGCCTGGGACCTCTCCGGAGTCGGGACGCGGAACCGGGGTTTTGTCGGGGAGTCCGATCGGGATGTGGACCGGTAGGTGGCGATCCCCACGACCAGCAGCAGGGCGAGGGCCCCGAGCCGTCGACGGGTTTCCGGATCCAGGAGCCTCATGACGAGGCCTTTCGGATCACCTCGAGACCGATCAGCTCGGACTTCAGCCCTTCCAGCGACCGGTCACGGAAGGCGCGGTGCCAGTCCTCGGCGGTCGCGTCAGGGCGCGTGAACCGTATCCACACCTGCCGGGAGTAGAACGTCTTGAACCGCGTCACCTCCTGGACGCGGATCCCCGACTGGTCCATCTGGGAACGGAACAGATCCAGCGCGGAATCATCGACGAAGACGACCGCCGGGGTTTCCGGCGGAAGGGTGTCGGCCCGGAACTTCTGCACGCTCCGACCCAGTTTCGGCGAGAGCATGGCGGGTTGGGCGCGGTCATAGACGAAGACGGGCCGGTTCCCGAGCAGGGCCGGGACGGAATCGGGGAGATGGTTCAATCCAAGGAGCGGATAGAGGCCACCCATGACGAGGGCCAGGACGAGTCCGGTGAGCGCGACGGAACGGGTCGGATGGGTGCCACGCCAGGCGGTCACAAGCGACGCGGCGGCCAGCAGCCAGACCACGACAGGCAGGACGCCTCCGAGGTGGAACCACAGGAAGAACGCCCCGGCGAGGAGGCCCGCCAGGCTGAAGACCACAGCGGCGAAGAGCAGGGTCCAACGCTGGGCCTGCCCACCGGGCTCGAGCCACTCCGCGGCCAGGACGGCCTCGATTGGGACCACCGCCAGCATGTAGCGCTCGAAGGTGGTCATGAAGAAGAAGGGCACGATCGAGAGTCCGAGGGCTGTGACGAGCCAGCGGCGTGCCGCCACCGGGCCGGGATTGCGGACCCGGAACGCCTGGACCGCGGCGACGAGGACCATCGGGGTCCAGGGCGCAATGAGGCCGAGCGCCCCTCCCAGGGCGGAGACGGGGGCCATTCCATGCCAGCGTCCGAAGTCCCGGGCCGCCAGTTCCTCGCCGAGGATCTGGGCGAACCGATCCCCCCAGAGCTGCTTCATGGCGAGCGGCCAGGGCACGGTGATCCAGGCGACGATCGCAGCCGCCACGATCCAGTGGGTACCCTGCTTTCGGAGCCGTGGAACGGCCCCGAGGCAGAGCAGGGCCGCGACGGCCGCGGTGCCGAAGAAGAAGAATCCGATCGGTCCCTTGGTGAGGAACGAGAGGCCCAGACAGGTCCCGGAGGCCACGGCGTCTCGGAGCGTCCCAGTCCGGAGCCATCGCAGGCCGCAGAAGACGCTGAGGGATACGAAGAAGGCGAGCGGGAGATCCAACATCGCCTGACGCGCCTGCGCCGCGACGCCGATGCAGCTGGCGGTGATGAGCCCGGCCAGGAGTCCATTGGAACGGAACAGCTCGCGGTGGGTCAGGCACGACACCACCGAAAGCCCGACTCCCGACAGAACACCCCAGATCCGGGCGGCCACCAGCCCTACGCCGAACACCTTGTAGTTCACCAGCACCAGCCAATACATCAGCGGCGGCTTCCGGAGCCGGGGCTGGTTGTCGAGCCAAGGCGTCAGCCAATGCCCGTGTTCCAGCATCTCCATCGGCGTCCGCAGCGAGAGCGTGTATTCGTCGGACCCCGTCACGGAGGAGTCCGACCAGATCGAGGGGAACAGCACGAGAAATCCGAACAGGGCCACCCACCAGGGGGCCCGACGCGCCGATACCACGCCGGCACCACTCGTGGCGCTCCGTGTGTGGAAGGGTTGATCAGTTACGGATGTCATCAGAGAGGCGATGGCTCTGGAAGCCAGAACTGGATGGGATTGTCTCCCGCTGAGGAGTCCGATCGCTAGAAAATTTCCGGGAGGTCTGGGTCCAACGTCCAACACGGAACTCAGCGGAGATTCCCGTCGTCGCATCCTCCCGTCGGTTCTACCGTCGGGTTGTTCCCTCAATGTCCGATCAACCGCCTCCAACATTCCGCATCGTGTCGCTTGGGCTCACGTTGGGACTCGTCCTGGGTTCGGTAGTCCGCGCCGACGGTCCTTCACGGGGGGCGAAGACCGTCGCCGTGCTGACGACCGAGTACCGCCACAACTCCCATGCTGACGTCATTGCGAGTCGGCTCGTGTTGACCGACCGGCTCGACGGCACCGGAAAGGAGTCGCCATTGCGGATGGTCTCGGTCTACACCGACCAGCGCCCGCCAAACGACATCAGTCGCCTGCTGGCGGCGTCGCATCGGTTCCGCATCGCGACCAACATCACCGATGCCCTTACGCTGGGCACCGGGTCCCTGGCGGTCGACGGGGTCCTGCTGATCGCGGAGCATGGGAACTACCCGAAGTCGCCGACCGGCAACACCCAGTACCCGAAGCGACGCTTCTGGGATGAGACGCTCTCGGTCTTCAGGAAGAGTGGCCGGGTGGTGCCAGTCTTCGTCGACAAGCACCTTGCCGACACCTGGGAGGACGCGAAGCACCTCTACGACACCGCACGGGAGCTGGGGATCCCCATCATGGCCGGGTCGTCGGTCCCGGGATCCTGGCGTCGTCCTGCGGCCGCCCCCGTTCCCGGTGAGCCCCTCGAGGAGGTGGTGATCCTGAGCTACGGGTCGACCGATCACTACGGGTTCCACGCGCTGGAGTGCCTGCAATCGGTGGTGGAGGGACGGCGGGGTGGGGAGACGGGGGTCCGTGCTGTCCGCATGACGACGGCCGACGCGGTCTGGACCGCGCTGGGGGAACGACGGGTGGATCCGGACCTGCTCGCCGCCGCCCTTGGACGGCTGGCCCACGGGCCGCTGCCGGTGTCGGCGCTTCGGGAGAAGGTGGAGAAGCCCATCCTGTGGGAGATCGAGTATGTCGATGGTCTCCGTGCCCGGGTGCTGGAGCTGAATGGGGCGATCCAGGGCTGGTCGGGCGCGTGGCGTCGGCCGTCCGATCGCACCGTGGTGGCGACGCAGTTCTGGACCCAGGAGGCTCGGCCCGCAGCCCATTTCACGCTGCTCCTGAACGGCATCGAATCGATGGTGCTGACCGGGAAGCCAGCCTGGCCGGTGGAGCGGACCCTGATGTCGAGCGGTCTGCTGGATGCGCTGCTCCGCTCGGGTCTGGAGGCGGGTCGCCTGTTGCCCACGCCATGGCTGGGGTGGGGCTACGCGACCTCGTGGCGCTGGCAGGAACCCCCCCCGCCGCCGCCGGGACGTCCGTGGGGGGAGCAGTGACACGCTGTTGAGAGTTGAGGGTTGAGAGTTGAGAGACCGGAGGGCGTCATCCGGACATGTCCTTGACGGTCTGGTCCAATCACACCCTGCGTCCTGGTGCGGATGCCCTGTTCCGGAAGTCCCTCGAAGAGCTGGGCTGCCGACTCATCCAGTCGAATCGCTCCTCGAAATCCGTCCTCACCCAGGGCGAATCGGACCCCACCCTTGCCGAGGCGGAGGTCGCCTATGGTCAGCCGGTTCCAGCGGATGTGATCGCGACCCCGAGCCTGCGCTGGGTGTCGCTCTCCACCGCTGGGTACACCCGCTACGACACCCCCGGATTCCGGAAGGCGATGCAGGACCGTGGAACCCTCATGACCAACGCGTCCGGGGTCTTCGCGAATCCCTGCGCCGAGCATGCGCTGGCGATGATGATGGCCTTCACCCGGCAGATTCCGTCGAATGTGCTCAATGGCGCCGGTCCGCGGGAATGGCGCTACCTCGAGGGGCGGTATTCGATCGAGCTCCTGACCGGCAGCACCGTGATGATCCTCGGGTACGGGTCGATTGGTCGGCGTCTGGCCGAGCTCCTCGCGCCGTTCCGCTGTCGCGTGGTGGGCGTCCGCCGCACGCCACTCCCAGAGCCCGGCGTGGAGGTCGTGTCGTTCGAGGACGCACTGGCACGGGTCCCGGAGGCCCATCACGTGGTCAACTGTCTCCCGGAGGCCGAGTTCACCCGATACTGGTGCGGGCCCGGATTCTTCAGCCGGATGGCGTCCGGATCCTATTTCGTCAACGTAGGCCGCGGGACGACCGTCGACCAGCAGGCCCTCGCCGCGGCACTGGCCGCGGGGCATCTGGGAGGGGCGTTCCTCGACACGCTCGATCCCGAGCCGCTGCCTCCCGATCATTTCCTGTGGAGTACCCCGCGATGTCACATCACGCCGCACCTCGCGGGGGGGCATCGGGGACAGGACGAGAGCCTGGTGAACCACTTTGTCGGCAACCTCCGTCGGTTCCTCGCCGGCGAACCGCTCGTGGATCGGATCCTCTGGTAGGACGCTTCGACCGGTGGGTGATGCAGTGTCCTGCATCACTGGGTGCGGAGCACCCACGCCGCGAGGTGTGGGATCCAGTGGAGGGGAAGCCGGTGGGCGTGCGGTCTGTGGTGTTGGGAGGCTCTGGCGTTTTTGGGTGCGGGTGAGTCCTGGGGGAGGCTGGCCGCTCGGACGCGGCCCGGTTTTGCAGACACTGCAAAACCCACCGGGGGAAGGGATCGGGGCGCAGCCCAGGACCGGTGGGTGATGCAGTGCCCTGCATCACTGGGTGCGGGAGCACCCACGCCGCGAGGTGTGGGATCCAGTGGAGGGGAAGCCGGTGGGCGTG
>SYEM01000301.1 GCA_005801385.1 Verrucomicrobiales bacterium
CCACCCGGGCGGTTTCCCGTGTGTCCATTCCCAACGGCTTCTCGCAGACCACATGTTTGCCGGCCTTCAGCGCGGCGAGGGCCTGTTCCACATGGACCTTGTTGGGGGAGGTGATGTGGACCACGTCGACATTTGGCGACTCGACGAGCGCGCGGTAGTCGTAGTCACCGTGGACCTCGGGAATGCCCCACCGGTGTGCCGTCTCTGTGGCGGAGCGGGTGGAGCCACAGATTGCGGTCACCTGGACTCCGAGACGCTTGAGGGCCTCGATGTGGACTGGCCCGATGAAGCCGGTGCCGATGACGCCGGCGCGCAGGGAATGGAGGGGGAGCGGCATGGAGCGAGACGGCAGGTTGACGGACTGGGGGTGAGAGGCGGATTGCGGTTCAGGTCCCTCCGACGGTTCGGGAGGTCTACCTCGGAAAGAGCATCTGCACCGTGAAGCGGAGCTGCCAGGTGGAGCCGTACTGGGGTGTTTCGACGTTGTAGAACGCGGCGAGGGACAGGTTCAGCGGCAGGCGTCCGAGGTGGACGATCTTCCCGCCGCCACCGCCGACGGGAACCGTCCACTGCTGGCCGGCGGGTTCCTCCCAGTTGGCGGTCAGGATCGGGCTGGAGCTCAGGTACCAGCCATCGGGGAGGTGGTAGTTGATGAAGGGCTGGATCAGCAGGCCGTTCACGGGCCGGGTTCCCCATCCGGCAAACGACCACTGCTGGTGGGCGAGGGCACCCGCCACCCAGGGGCCCTGCATTGTCAGGCCCACGACGGCCGGACCGGCGCACCACATCTGTTGCCCGAGCAGGCGATCGGTCGCCGTGGGCAGGGTAAAGGTCGGACCGGCACCCCAGATGAACCCCTTTGAGCCCGCGGGCGACACGAAGAAGGTGGGGTTGAGATCCCCGAGCCCAAAGGCGCTGGGGACCCCGGGGGCGATCGAGGGCTGATCGATCACCGGCAGGACGGTGCGCGTGATCAGGTTCCAGTTCGTGCTCAGCGGCACCGGGATCACCGGTTGGACGTTCATGACCCATTGGGTCACCCGGCTTTGACCGAGGCCGAAGTTGAAGTTGTTCTGGAGCGGGAAGCTGATGAGGTTGGCGACCGGGTTTTGGGTTTGCTTTGCGAGGGCTTCGGAGCTGACCGATCCGGTCGACTTTTCCGGGGGTTCAGCAACCGCGGCGAGGGAGCACAGAAAGAGAGTCGGCCAGATGGGGATTTGTTTCCTGGGCATCGGACCGGGAGATTGGAAAACCCCAATCGCCTTTGCAAACCCATGAAACTGCCGGATTCCCGTCCCGGACTTGTCCTGGGTTCTAACTCGCCGATGCTTCACTGCGTGCCGGACACATGGCTTCATCTCGATTCAGGCATCCGATCGCCCGAGGTCAACATGGCGGTGGACGAGGCGCTTCTGGAGGCGTCGGCCGCCCTGGGCTCACCGATCCTCAGGACCTATGGCTGGACGCTTTCCGCCGCCACCTTCGGGTATTTCCAGCATCACGCCGAGATCGAGGCCCTGACCCCGTTGCGGCCCCTGATCCGGCGGCCGACCGGCGGGGGGCTTGTGTCCCACGATGCCGACTGGACCTACAGCGTCGTGATTCCCCCGGGTCACGCTCGATATCGGGTGTCGGCCGAGACCAGCTACCGGTTGCAGCATGAGTGGCTCCGATCGGCCTTCGCCGCGGTGGGAGTCCCGACGGAACTCGCCCCGTGTTGTGACTCGCGGGGGCCGGGCCAGTGTTTCATCGGCGCGGAGAAACACGATCTGTTGCATCGCGGCTTCAAGATTGCTGGCGCCGCTCAACGACGGAATCGGTTGGGACTACTGATCCAGGGCAGTGTGCAGCCGAAAGGTCTGGAGGTGTCGCGGACGGTTTGGGAAGCCGCACTGCGCGAGGTATGTCGCGATGTCGACTGGCAACCCTTGGTCGCAGCTCCATCCCTCGAGGAACGGATCCGCGTCCTCGTGGCGGGGAAATACGGTTCGGAGGTCTACAACCGCCGTCGCTGATCCGCCCGGAATCTCCTGTCTGCCGGTGTCGGCTCAGGGTGTCCTCAGGGGCAGGACCCAGGCAGCCGCCTCGCGGTCGTTCCGGACCAGCAGGCGATCCCCGGACAGCGCGATGGGATTCCAGGTCTTGGCATCGAAGACCGGCAGGGATCCCAGTTCGTTCGCGCCGTTCCGATCCGGCTGTAGGAGCACCAGTTTTCCGGATTCCGACATCAGGAGATAGACATCCCCGATCCACAGGCCCTGTCCGTGGCCGTAACGACCTTCCTTCCAGAGCTGGGAACCGTCCTTGAGATCGAGTCCCACGAGGATGCCGTCATCGAGTCCATACACCACATCTCCACGGCGGACCGGGTTGGAGAACTTCGCCTTGAGGCGCTTGGTCTTCCAGAGGCTGGCCGGTGGACGGCCGGGTCCGGGAATCTCAAGCAGCTCCGCCCCGACATCGTAGCCGGCGGTGATGAGGACGCGGTTGGAGGACACGAGGATCGGGTTCGCCACGAGGGGCATCCCCTTTCCGAAGGGATGATCCCAGACCACATGGCCGTCGGCGGGGTCCTGGGCGGTGAGTGAGCGCCCTCCGAAGATCAGGAACAGGGGTTGGCCGGCGAGTTCGACCCGGAACGGGGACGCGTAGTTCATCCCGGAGTCCCCTGCGGACCAGATGGGTTCTCCGGAGTCGGCCCGGTAGGCGATGAGGCCCTTGCCACCACCCCCGGCCTGGACCACCACCCGGTGACCGTCGCTCCACGGAGATCCTGAGTAGCCCCATTCCGGCACGCCCCGTCCGCCGTCGGTCGTGAGACTCCGCGTCCAGATCCGTCGACCCGTCTCCAGGTCCAGACAGTCCAGGATGCCCGTGGCCCCCAGGGCGTAGACGCGGTTGGACACGACCGTGGGTGTGGCCCTGGGGCCTTCGCCCGCGATGGTGGTGTCGTATCGCGCCGCGTTGGTGTGGGCCCACAACGGGCGACCGGTCTCCAGGTCGTAGGCTGTGACGAGCTCGTCGGGTCCCTGCTGCTCCTGGGTGAGGGCGCGTGGGCCGACGATGGCGAATCCGGACCACGCGCCGCCGACGGGACGGCGCCAGAGGAGTCGAGGCGCTTGGGTCGACCAGTTCGTGGCGAGCAGGGGGCCGGGGAGGAAACCGTCGCGGGTCGGACCGAGGAACTGTGGGAAATTCGCCCGGGCTTCGAGGATAGGGCCGGTGGCTGAGACCGGGGATGTCGTGGGTCTGGTCCATTGGGGAAGGGACCACCGCAAGGCGATGATCGGCACGAAATCGCCCGACACGCCTTGGATCCGGAAGAGGGTCCCCAGGATTCCGGCCACCAGGATGATGCAGCCAAGGCCCTTCCACCGAGTCTTCCACCGGAGGCCGGATCCCAGCATCCACCAGATCAGTCCGCAGGGCAGCACGACGATGACGGTTCCGAGGGTCACCAGATTCCGATATTGGAAAGGCTTGGACTCCTGGAGCTGGGCGAAGAGGATCACACCCAGGGCGATCCCAAGGAGGATCCACGCCGGCCAGAGCCGGATGGATCGTCCTGGATCCGTGTTGCGGGAGGCCTCGGCGGGTTGGTCCATGCGATGGAGGCTAGCCGAGTGCAACCTGTTGGCGAGTCACGCCTCGGGTCTGGGATCCGGTTGATGGGGCGGATCGCAGGGAGGTTTGACGGTTGAGCTTGGAGATGATGCGGCTAGGCTGCCCGGGACATGAGTGAGGACGTCTCTGCGGCGCAGGCCCGGGCCCTGAGGATCCGAGAGGCGATTCCCGAGGGCGGGCTCTTCGACGGGGCGACCTGGCGGATCTCGCCGGACCCATTTCCGTTGGAGTCGGGTTTCGTGGAGGAGCTCGAGTCCTTCGGACGGGTCCTCCTGCAGTTCTACAAGGCGGTCAACCTCCTCTATCGACGCAGCATCGCGGGCAAGGCGCCCGCCTGGGTGGCCGAGGTGTTGGACCAGGGCAAGCCGCCGGAGCTCGTCGCGATCCAGCGCGACAACGCCTTCAAGAACCAGATCCCGAAGGTGATCCGCCCGGATGTCCTGGTGACGGAGGATGGCTGGGCGATCTCGGAGCTCGACTCGGTTCCGGGCGGAATGGGCCTGACCCAGTGGCTCAACGAGACGTACTCCTCCCTTTCACCCTCGGGAGGCGATGTGATCGGCGGGTCCCATGGGATGCGCGACGGGTTCTCATCGATCTTTGGTGACGCCCACCGGGTGCACGTTGTGGTCTCTGACGAAGCTGCGTCGTATCGGCCTGAGATGACCTGGCTGGCCTCACGGATCACGGACCGGTCCGTTCAGGTCCATGGCGGGGACTTTGCGGACCCGGCCTCCGGGGATGCGGTCTACCGTTTCTTCGAGCTGTTCGATTTGCCCCAGGTCCCGGTTTCCTCCCGCTTGATCGACCTGGCCCGCGCCGGGGAGATCCGGCTGACACCACCTCCGAAGCCGATCTTCGAGGAGAAGCTGCTCTTTGCGCTGCTGTGGAACCGCAACCTTCGGGAGTTCTGGCGCCAGGAGCTGGGCGAGGGATTCCTGAACCGGTTGCAGCCGGTGGTGCCGAGGACCTGGCTGATGGACCCGACACCCCTTCCGCCGAATGCGGCATATCCGGGGTTGGAGCTGACCGACTGGCGCCAGTTGAAGGGCCTCAGCCAGAGGGAGCGGGAACTGATCCTCAAGATCTCCGGATTCAGCGCCGAGGCCTGGGGTGCCCGTGGAGTGCACCTGGGCAGCGATCTGAGCATGGCCGACTGGAGTATCGCGGTGGAGCGGGCCCTCGCGGCGTGGCCGGTGTCACCCCATGTGTTGCAGCGGTTCCACAGGCCCCGGCTCGTGGAGGCGCACTGGTGGGACTTCACCCAGGGGACGCTGGATCCCATGCCGGGCCGGGTGCGCCTGTGTCCCTATTATTTCGTGGAGGGCGATGGTGATGCTGCTCGGCCGAATCTGGGCGGCGTCCTGGCCACCGTGGTTCCTGCCGACAAAAAGATCGTCCATGGCATGCGCGATGGAATCCTGGCTCCGTGTTGCCGGCGGCACCCTTCGTCGTCGTCCCGATCCAAAGACGCACCATGAGTCCGATGGAATACGGTTTGTTGGCCCTGAGCTCGCTGCTGGTGATCATCGATCCACTGGCGACCGTCCCGGCCTTCCTGGCCATGACGGCACACGACTCGACGGAGAACCGGATCCGGATGGCGAGGCTCGCCTGCCAGGTGGCAGCCGTCCTGCTCCTGGTGTTCGCCATCACGGGACAATGGGTGTTCCGGTTCCTCGGGATCACGATGCCGGCACTCCAGATGGCGGGCAGTGTGATCCTGCTGTTGATCGCCCTCGACATGGTCCGTGCCGAACGCTCGAAGACCCAGGAGACCCGTGAGGAGGTCCAGGCGGGCATGGCCAAGGAGGACATCGCCATCACGCCCTTGGCGGTCCCGATGCTGGCAGGACCCGGGGCGATCTCCACGGTGATCCTCCTCCAGGGCGAGGCGGATTCGTGGCTCAAGCGTGGGCTGCTCTACGCGAGCGTCGTCATGGCCTGTGCACTGAGCTATCTGGTCTTTTTGATTTCGGCCCGGGGTGCCCGGTGGCTCAGTCCGATCTTCCTCCGCGTCACCACCCGCGTGATGGGCATGATCCTCGCCGCCATCGCGATGCAGTTCCTGCTCAATGCCCTGAAGGAACTGAAGCTGGTGAGTTTTGGCTGACGGGGTGTGAGAATCCCGGCGGCGCGGGTGGTGGGTGGAGGGCTCGCGGATCCATATGGGGCCGCAAGGGACTGCGGCCCTATCGGGGTTGGGGATACCGTCCCGGATGTCCCTGATCAGATTTCGAGGAACTTCTCCGCGGCGGCATCGGCGAACCGGAGACCCTGACGGGTGAGCCGGAAGGAGGTGGGCGTCTCCTCGGCCCAGCCTCTCCGGATCAGATCGTCCATCTCGGTCCGCCATTCGGAGGCGAGGTCGATGCCCGTCCGATCCTGGAACTCCTTGAGCGGCCAGCCCGCGTTCATGCGCAGTCCGAAGGCCGCGAGCTCGCCGGCACGGGCGAGTGGAGGCAGGGCCTCGGCGAACTCCTTGGCCCGACGTCCCTTCTCCAGCTGCTCACAGTACAGCGTGGTGTTGGCCCAGTTCCGGGATCGCAGGCCACGGACATATTCACTGGCGCTGGGGCCGAGGCCGTAGCTGTCGAGACCGCGCCAGTAGGTGACGTTGTGGCGACAGGCGAACGTGGGGATCTCAGGGAGGGAGGCCGCCGGGATCGCGGCCTCACCGGTCCGTGTGTCCCGTGCGAAGTTGGCGATTTCGTACTGTCGAAATCCCGCCTCCGCCAGCCGGTCCACCAGGCGGTCGTACATGTCGCACGCCAGATCCTCGTCGACGTCGAATTGCCCGGCCTTCAGCTGCTCGTAGAGCGGGGTGTCGTCCTCGTAGATGACCTCGTAGCAGCTGAGGTGTTCCGTCCCCAGTCGCAGCGCCTCATCGATGGTCCGCTCCCACAGGTCCAGGGATTGTCCGGGGATGGCGAACATCAGGTCGATGTTCACATTGGTGAATCCGGTGGACCTGAGAATCTCGTAGCTGCGGTACACCTGGTCCCGGGTGTGGATACGACCCAGACGCTCGAGGAGGGATTCGTCGAACGACTGTACGCCCATGGAGATGCGGTTGACCCCGGCGTCGCGGAGTAGGCGGGCCTTGTCCTCGGAGACTGTGGCCGGGTTGCACTCGACGGTCCACTCGGCGGCCGTGTCGAGGCCAAGCCGACGGAACGCCTCGAGAATCGTCTCCCATTGGCGCAGGTTGAGCATGGAGGGAGTTCCTCCGCCGAAGAACACGGTGTCGGGCCGGCAGTCCGGGGCGATCAGTTCGAGTTCCCGGACGAGGGCATCGACATACCTCTGGATCTGGTTGCCCGGGGCGGTGGCGGAGTAGAAGGCACAGTACTCGCACTTGTGCGCGCAGAACGGCACATGGATGTAGAGGCTGCGGACCGGTTCCGTCGACATGGGCAGGATTGTGGGAGAGCTCACTGAGGTAACCAAGGTGCACTCGATCCAACGGAGAGGAAACCCGGCTTCAACCCGGCTGGCCCAGCCGCTCCGCGGCCGTGGCGGCGTCCAGTCCATCGATCCGGATCACCTTGTGGGTCGAGGTCTGGCCCCGGACGAGGGTGACCTGTCGCTTTGGGATGCGGAGGGTCTCGGCAAGGAATTCAACGACCGCCCCGTTGGCGGCGGAGTCGACGGGTGGGGCGGTCACGCGGACCTTGAGTTCCCGTCCGAGGGTCCCGGCCAGCTCGTTCCGGCGGGCCCGGGGCTGGACCTTGATCGAGAGCAGCACGGCCTCGTCTTGGACCGACAGGAAGCCAGGGAGGCTCATGGTCCGACGCGGAAGTAGGCGGCCACGAGGGCGCGTTCCAGTCCGGCGGCCGCGAGGAAGAGGGCCGCCGTCGCGAGCAGGGGCGACAGGTCCAGCTTTCCGAACTGGAGGGGCAGCTTTCGGAACGGGGCCAGCGGAATCCCACCGATCTGGTGCACGGCGTCCCAGAAGGGATGGTTGCCGAGGTAGACGTATGAGTTAATGAGCCGGAGCAGGAGCAGGCCCCCAAGCAGCCAGCGGACCGAGACCCAGATGCCGAGTCCGACGAGGACGGATTGTTCGACCAGAGCCGCGGTGGAGGCCGGGGGTGGGGCGATGGCCATCAGGCGGAGCGGCCAGCGCAGCACCAGCCAGAGGAGTCCGGCGGCGAGTCCGGGAACGAGCAGGGAGAGAGGCAGTGGCCAACGGGCCAGCGGGCCAGCGAGCTCCTCGAAGAAATGGTTCCAGTTCGCCGGGTCCCGGCACGCCTTCGAGAGAGCGGACAGCAGGAGCACCCAGCACAGGAAGTGGATCAGGGTCCAGAGGAAGCTGATCCAGGAGAAGACGAGGAGGCGCAGGAACGAATCGGGTCGGAATGGGATGCTGGCCGGGATGGCGTTCCAGGACGGGATCTCCCCCAGCACATCACTGAGGATGCGATACAGGAAGGGGCGGAGGAACAGCAGGGTCACGAGGACAAGTACGGGCTTCCAGCTGCGGGTGCGCCTGGATTCGGCGGGCTTCAGGTTGCCCAGCAAGGTTCCGGCCCGATGGGTGGGGGCCTGGTTTCCGATCCCCAGCACCGACAGGCCGAGCACCAGCACGACGAGGTCGAGGAGGAGGTTGATGAACGCCATGGAACCGGGAGGGGGGTGCGGTGGACCCCGGGAGACTGCCCGTTCCCGCCCCTTCAAAAAAAGGG
Source organism: Verrucomicrobiales bacterium (assembly GCA_005801385.1). Lineage (GTDB taxonomy): Bacteria > Verrucomicrobiota > Verrucomicrobiia > Limisphaerales > UBA9464 > UBA9464. The sequence continues at coordinate 8,313 of SYEM01000301.1, forward strand.
ATTTCCAGTTCCCTAGACCTGCACGGAGGGGGAAACGCCCCGCCCCGCTCGCCGTCCGGACGTCCGCGCGGGGCGGATCCGCCCGTCATTTCATCATCTTGAGCAGCGTGTCGGCCATATCGCTGGGCGTCGCGGCGATGCCGATACCCGCCGCCTTGAGGGCTGCGATCTTGGCTTCGGCAGTGCCCTTGCCGCCGCTGACGATGGCGCCTGCGTGTCCCATGCGGCGTCCCGGAGGTGCGGTGGCCCCGGCGATGAAGCCGGCGACCGGTTTGGTTCCGTGACGCGCGATCCATTCGGCCGCCTCCTCCTCGGCGGAGCCGCCGATCTCACCG
>SYEM01000302.1 GCA_005801385.1 Verrucomicrobiales bacterium
GCGATGGCGATCGGAAGGACCTTCAAGGAGAGCCTCCAGAAGTGTCTCCGTTCCCTCGAGATCGGACGCCAGGGGCTGGGTGGCGACGGCAAGGCGTGGAGGATCAGCGGTTGGAACCCCCGGATGGAGGGTTCCGAATCCCAGCCGGAGGGCCGGATGGTGGTCGATGTCTTCGGGGACCGGGACACCTTCCCGAGGGATGTGATCTCCAGGAAGCTCAGCGTGCCGAACTCGGACCGCATCTTCTTCATCCGCCATGCCTTCCGGGCCGGCTTCTCGGTCGAGGAGATCTTCCAGCTCTCCAAGGTCGACCGCTGGTTCCTCACCCAGATTCGGGAGATCGTGGAGATGGAAGAGGAGTTGGCCGCCTCAGCCTGCTGAGGCCTCCCCGCCCGGGAGGTGCCCGAGGCAGCAAGCATCCGAGGGGGCGTGGCGGGTTGGACGTGCCAACCGCGGCCGACTTGCAGTCTTTCCGAATGCAGTCAACCTGACCCAACGTCTGCCCTGCCATGAGAATCCCCCAAGTCCTACACCTCCTCCTGCTGGCCACCGGCGTTCTCGCGTCAACCATTTCGCTGCTCGCCCAGACGGCGGCCCGAACCGCACAGCCGGCACCGACCGCCACCCGTCCCATGAACCCCTTCCAGAAACCCCAGGAGACCGATCTCAAGAAGAAGCTCACCACGGAGCAGTACAAGGTCACCCAGCAGTGCGGCACCGAGCCCCCGTTCCGGAATGCGTACTGGGACAACAAGAAGCCGGGCATCTATGTCGACATCGTCTCCGGCGAACCCCTGTTCAGTTCGCTGGACAAGTACGACTCCGGGTCCGGATGGCCGAGCTTCACCCAACCCATCGAGGGATCGGATATTGTGGAGAAGAAGGACCTGACCCATGGAATGGTGCGGTCCGAGGTCCGTTCCAAGGTGGCTGATTCACACCTGGGCCATGTCTTTGATGACGGCCCCGGTCCCACCGGCCAGCGGTACTGCATCAATTCGGCCTCCCTTCGGTTCGTTCCGGTCGAGCGCATGGCGGAGGAGGGGTTTGGGGCCTACCTTGGGCCGTTTGTGAAGGCGGGTCTGATCCCCTTGGCAACCGCCACAACCGCCACAACCGCCGCCGCGAAGCTGGCTCAGGGGAACCGGGAGACTGCGGTCTTCGCCGGGGGCTGCTTCTGGGGCATGGAGGAAATCCTGCGCAGGGTCCCAGGCGTCCTCCAGACTACCGTCGGCTACACCGGCGGCACGACACCGAACCCCACCTACAAGCAGGTCTGTACAGGCCAGACCGGCCACGCTGAGGCGATCGAGATCGTCTTCGACCCCGCGAAGATCAGCTACGAGAAGCTGGTCGGGGTGTTTTTCCGGATGCACGACCCGACCACCCTGAACCGGCAGCACAACGATGCCGGAACCCAGTATCGCTCGGCGGTCTTCTACCTCGACGACCGCCAGCGCGAGACAGCCGAAGCGGTGAAGGCGAAGGTCGACAAATCCGGTCGCTGGAAACGCCCGATCGTCACCGAGATCACCGCAGTCTCCACCTTCTTCCCGGCAGAGGCCTACCACCAGAACTACCTGATCAAGAATCCGGGCGGCTACAACTGCCACATCCTCCTGCCCGAGTGATGCGCTGAGTCCAGGGTCAGCCTCCACCAAACGCCGCCCGGATGGGCGGCGTTTGTGTTTCCAGAGGCATTGGGGAGGGTCCTAAACAATCGCCAGCCGGGATTTCGATTCGACTTGGCCCGATTCCATGGCATCGAAAGGTGTGCACTTCCGCCGGATCCCCAGTCCCCTCTTCCTCGCCGCCATCCTGTCCACGTGCGGCGCGACAAACGCCGCCCAACCCACGCCGCCCCGATTCAGCGTGTCCTTGATGGACACCAACACCAGTCCCAGGGTGGACTTCGCTAAATACGCGTTCGGAAAATGGCTCCAGGACAACCCGATCCCGTCGGACAAGTCCCGCTGGGGCGGCTTTGACGAACTGGCGCAGTTCAACTGGGCGGCTCTCAAGGACATCCTCGAGACCACGGCCGCCGGATCGAATCCACCCGGATCGGTGGACCAGAAGGTCGGGGACTTCTTCGCCTCCGCCATGGATCAGGCCGCGATCGACGCTGCGGGACTCAAGCCCATCGAGGCTCGGCTGAAGCAGATCGATGGCCTTCGCTCCGTCGCAGACCTGGCGGGCGTCCTGGCGACGCTGCACGATGAGGGGGTCGGCGCCGGTTTCGGGGTGGGGGTTTCGGCCGACCAGAAGAAGAGCGACATCAACGCCCTCTACGCCAGCCAGGGCGGACTCAGCCTGCCGAGCCGAGACTACTACTTCGGAGACGCGTTCGCGAAGCAGCGGTCGGAGTTCGTGGCGCATGTCGGCCGGATGCTCACCCTCGCCGGGGACACTCCGGAAGCCGCAGCCCAGGCTGCCACAAACGTCTTCGAGCTGGAGAAGGCCCTGGCCACGAATGCCAAGACCCCGGTCGAACTCCGCGATCGCGTGGCCAACTACAACAAGATGGCCACCTCGGCACTCGCCGCGATGGTTCCCGCCCTTCCCTTCGAGCAGTACCTCCGAGACCGCGGGATTACAGGGCCCGCCGCGTCGGAGATCATCGTCGGACAGCCCCGGTTCTTCGAGGGACTCCAGCAGGCACTGACAAACCGGCCGCTGTCGGACTGGAAGACCTACCTCCGGTACAAGACCCTGAACGATGCCGCGCCCGCGCTGGCCTCCCCGTTCGAGGAGGAGAACTTCCGGTTCTATGGGACCGTGCTGCGAGGGACGCCCAAGATGGAACCCCGCTGGCAACGCGCGGCCCGGATGGTCGACGGTGGGATCGGAGAGGCGCTCGGGAAGCTGTACGTCGACCGCTACTATCCCCCCGAGGCCAAGGCGCGGATGGACGAGATGATCTCGAACATCAAGACCGTCATGCGGGAGCGCCTGCAGAAGCTGGACTGGATGACCGAACCGACTCGTCAGAAGGCCCTCGCGAAGTTTGACCGGTTCGTGGCGCGGATCGGACATCCGGACCGGTTCCGGGACTACTCCGCTGTTCAGGTCCGCCGGAATGACCTCTTCGGCAACCTTCGGGCGGCCACGGAATTCGAGGTGAAGCGCAACCTCACCAAGTTGGGCAAGCCCGTCGACAAGTCCGAGTGGGGCATGACGCCCCCCACGGTGAACGCCTACTTCCAGCCCACCGCCAACCAGATCGTCTTCCCGGCCGGCATCCTCCAGCCGCCGTTCTTCGACTTCACCCTGGATGACGCCGTCAACTATGGCGCGATAGGGGGTGTCATCGGTCACGAGATCACACACGGCTTCGACGACCAGGGACGACGGTACGATGCCGACGGCAACCTGGCCGACTGGTGGACGCCCGCCGACGCCGAACAGTTCACCGGCAGGGCCACCGCCCTCATCCAGCAATACAACGCCTACAACGCGCTTCCAGGCCTGAACGTCAACGGGGCCCTGTCCCTGGGCGAGAACATTGCCGACCTTGGGGGCACCTCCATCGCCTTCGAAGCCCTCCAACGCTCTCTCAAGGGGAAGAAGGTCGTCTTGATCGATGGAATGACCCCGGAGCAGCGGTTCTTCCTCTCGTGGGCGCAGCAGTGGCGGACGAGCTTCCGTGAGGATGCCCTGCGCCGTCAGGTCGCGGTCGGACCCCATTCTCCGGGCATGTTCCGGGCGATCGGACCGATCGGCAACATGCCCGAGTTCTTTGAGGCCTTCGGGATCCGCGAGGGCGACCCCATGTGGCGGAAGCCTGAGGCCAGGGTGAAGATCTGGTGACCGGAGGCCTCCGCCATTGCGGAGGGGTCGAACTACGCAAAAGCCCTAGGTGCGCATGGGGGTGTCCCCTGTATCCCACACACCATGGGTTGTGTAGACAGAGGGAAGGGAGAGGTAGAACCCGTGGTGGGCACTCTCGCTCTCCCATCAAGGAGTCATACCATATGAAGTGTTTCTCGCTCCTGCTGGCAGCGATGGCTGGGACGGTGCATGCCATGGCGGCAGTGGTCCTACCGATCGAGGTGTTGGGAGAACCTGGGCACGTCGAATCTGTGGAGGTCAATCTTCCCCCGGGCTTTCCCGAAGTCACCGCGATGAGCCTCAGGGTCCACGCGCTGAACACCCAGAACAAGATGAGCATCAGGCTCAACGACAGCCCGGACTGGATCACCCTCACAGGGGCAACGTCTCCTTTCCATTTCCGGACGGGAAACTCTACGGGATGTTCGGTGCCCAGGCAACGATCCGCATGATCGTGCCGCTGAAACCCGGCCTCGTCCGTCCGGGGCCCAATGTCGTCCGCTTCCGTTTCAACGATCAGGACGGCGTCTCGATCGGATATCGGGTTCTGGCCTTCAATTTCATGGTGACTCCGGAGTCCCAGCCGCTGCTTCCGTCAGGCGAGTTCGTGCAGGAGGATCCATCTTCATGGCGCCCCCCTCTCGATTCCCCCGATGCCATCGCCGAGGGCAAGAAGCTCTGGTATTCGGCTCCCTTGTGGGACGGCGGAAGACCCATCCGGGTAACCTGTACCGACTGCCACGCCCACGACGGTCGGGACCTCAAGTATTTCAACTATTCGAGTAAGTCGATTATTGAGCGTTCGATCTACCACAAGCTGACCCGGGATCAGGGAACCCGGATCGCAAGCTACATCCGATCCCTACCTGTTCCCTACGAGGAGAATGGACGTCCGTGGAATCCCCCCTACCAACCCGGCCCCGGCATCGACTCAAAACCGGTTCGGAGCTGGGCGGCTGGTGCGGGTCTCGAGTGGGTGCTCGACCGGGATTACGACACACTGAAATACATTTTCCCGGATGAAGCATCGATCGACTCGTACACTTTCACCAAGACGACCAATCCACACGAAATACCCCTCTACATCCAGCTTCCAGACTGGAACCACTGGTTGACCGCTCGCCACCCGATCGATCTCGCCGCGGACATCGGGAAGCCTCCTGGGTGGATTCCTCCGGTGGCAGACGGCTACAAGAATGTGCGTGAGGCGACCCAGAAGGAGATGGCCTCCCGCGGGCGATTCGCGGCCCTCAAAACATTCAATTACTGCATAAGCGAAATCTGGAATCGCACGCTGCAAGCCGGCCCCGAAGGCATCAGTGTGGCCCGCTGGAGGATCACCAAGATCTGGGAAATGATGCAGGAGTTCCAATTCGAGGATCTGGGGAAGGAATATTTCGGAACCCAGGCCCACTCGAGATCCTGGTACTCCGGTGAGGTCTTCCGGACCGCCCCGCACATCATCAAAATGCCAATCACCGAAACCTGGGAGTTCGAATCCATGCTCTGGTACCAGCTCCAGGTGGTACTGAACGACAGCAACCGGAGAGCGAGGGACACCTCGCCGATCCCCTTCGAATACCTCAATCCATTTTCCCACAACTGGAATCGTCCGGAGCTCCCGCCGTCCTTCAGCATCATGGTCCTCGATAAGATGAAAACTGGTGAGGCAAGCGCTGATTACAACGTGCTGATAGGCTCCGAGATCGGCTGGTATCCCCACCTCAGCCTCCCGGACACTCTATTTAATCGAGGCCCGGTCTCCTCCGAGATCGATCGGATCAACCCGGCTCTCAAGAAACGGATCGCGATCGCCTTGGCGACCACATGGCTCGAGCGCAGCGAACGGTTCTCCTCCGAGGACTACCAAAAATCAAACCTGACCGACGCCTACTTCCAAGCAAATGGCATGACACCATTCGGTACACTGGTGCGCCAACTCGAAGAGGCTGGTGCCGATCCAGCCCTCGTGCAGCGGGCGCGGGCCTTTGTGGTTCGGATCAATCCCAAACTCGCCAAAAAACCAGGACCGCCTTCCAATCTCAGGGCGAACCCATAGTCGTCTTCGCCTGTCCTCCCACTCGACGGAGTCCCGCGTCACAGAGGCAAGAACCCTGTCGACTCGCCCCACGGGGCCACGCCAACCTCCGCACTTATGACCACGCTCGGGATCGAGATCGGGGGCACCAAACTCCAGCTGGTCGCTGGAACACAAGACGGACGTCTCCTCGAACGGCGCCGACTCCAGGTGGATCGAACCTCGGGCGGTGAAGGCATTCGTGCTGAACTGACCCACCACCTCCCTGCCCTCCTCCAAACCCACAACCCCATTGGGATCGGAGTCGGCTTTGGCGGTCCCGTCGACCATCGGACCGGACGGATCGCGTGCTCACACCAGATCCAAGGCTGGCATCAGTTCGAACTCGGCCAGTGGCTTCATGGACTGACCCGTCTTCCCATCGCGATCGACAACGACGCGAACGTGGCCGCCCTCGGTGAAGCCCGTCATGGGGCCGGCACCCACCACGATCCGGTCCTCTGGATCAACATGGGCAGCGGGGTCGGAGGTGGACTCGTCGTCGGCCGTCACATCTACCACGGCGCCATCCCAGGAGAGGCCGAACTCGGACACCTCCGCCTGGACAAGTCCGGCACCATCGTCGAGGAGCGCTGTTCCGGTTGGGCCGTGGATCGACGGATTCGCGACGCCGTGCTCCTCCATCCCGAAGGTCCACTGGCCCGATACGTGGGGGATGCCAAGCGGGGTGAAGCCCGATTCCTGGGTCCAGCCCTGGCCGACCACGACCCGATCGCCCAGGCCATCCTGAGCGAGCTGGCCGACAACCTGGCCTTCGCCCTCTCCCATGCGGTGCATCTCTTTCATCCGGAGATCATCGTCGTAGGCGGCGGTCTCTCCCTGATCGGGACGCCGCTGCGGGACGCCATCGCCGCTGGTCTCCCGCGGTATGTGATGGACTCGTTCCACCCGGTCCCGGAGATCGCGCTCGCCGGACTCGGCGAGGATTCCGTGCCGGTGGGGGCCCTTGCACTCGCCTTCGACGCAGCCGGCTCGGGCCAGGCCTGAGACGCCATCCAAAGCACGCCCGATTTTCTCCTTGGAGCCCTTGCCCCTGTGCCAGGAGCATTGGTCCATGATCGATTGGATCTCGTCCTACCTCGCCGAACAGCAACGCCTCCTCGGCACACTTGACCCAAAGCAGCTTGCGTCGCTGATTGCGACCCTCCAGGACGCCCACCGGCGTGACGCGCAGGTGTTCGTCATCGGCAACGGCGGCAGCGCCGCCAACGCGAGCCACTTCACGGTCGACCTCGGCAAGGGCGCCTCCGATGTCCTGCCCCGCCGCTTCCGTGTCCTGTCCCTGACCGACAACGTCGCCTGGATCACCGCCCTCGGGAACGACTACAGCTACGAGGACGTCTTTGTGCGCCAGCTGGAGAACTACGCCCGACCCGGCGACGTCTTGATCGGGATCAGCGTCAGCGGCAATTCACCCAACTGCGTGAAGGCCTTCGAGTGGGCCAAGGCCAAGGACCTCAGGCGGATCGCCCTGGTCGGCGCCAAGCGCGGCAAGATGGCGGAGCTGGCAGACCAACCGGTGGTGATTCCCGACACCCATTACGGCCGGGTCGAGGACGCCCAGATGACCATCCTGCACCTCCTCGCGTACGCCTTCTGGGAGAATCCCAAGTGGGCCCAGTGATGCGGCCCTCCGTCGGACGGCAACCGATTCCGGACATTCCATAGTGCCGATCAGCGATCACATCCGGAACAAGCTGTCCCAGATCCCGCATCGTCCGGGGGTCTACCTGCACAAGGACCGCTTCGGAACGGTGATCTACGTCGGGAAGGCCCGGGACCTTCGCAAGAGGGTCTCGCAGTATTTCCACCCGTCCCGGCGCATGGGATGGGACCTCAAGTTCAACGCCCTCGTGGAGGCCATCCACGATCTCGACTGGCACGTCGTCAAATCCGAGCCCGAGTCGCTGCTGCTCGAAAGCAAGCTCATCAAGGAGTTCCAGCCCCGGTTCAACATCGACCTGAAGGACGACAAACGGTTTCTGATGTTGAAGGTGAACCTCAACGACCCCATCCCAAGGTTCACCCTGACACGGCTTCGGAAGGATGACGGCTGCATCTACTTTGGTCCGTTCGCCCACTCCGGAAGTGTCCGCCGCGCACTAACGCTCATGCGCCGAAAGTTCCATCTCCGCGGCTGTCGTCCGCTCACCCCCAGTGAGGCCGACTACAAACACTGCCTCTACGGCAATCTCAAGCACTGCACTGCTCCCTGCATCGGCAACGTAAGCCGTGATCAGTACCTCGCCCAGGTTCGGGCCGGGATCGAGTTCCTCCAGGGACAGACCGACGAATTGCGCTCCGAACTCGAGAAGGAGATGCAGAAGGCCGCAGCCGATCTGGACTTCGAGAAGGCCGCCCAGCTGCGGGATGCCCTCGAGGACCTCAAGCGCACCACCCAGAAGACCGAGAAGTTCGAGCGCATCCCCTACACCCTCCCCGTGGCGGTAAACCCCGAGGCCGATCTCCGGGAACTGTCCCGCGTACTGGAACTGCCCGAGCCTCCGGCGCGGATCGAGGGGTTCGACATCTCCAACATCAGCGGGACCTTCGTCGTCGCCTCGATGGTGAGCTTCTGGCACGCCCGACCCGACCGTAGCCACTATCGACGTTTCCGCATGAAGTCGGTCGTCCAGCAGGATGATTTCGCCAGCATGGCCGAGACCATCCGTCGCCGGTACTCGCGCCTCCTGCGCGAGGTTCGACAAGGGGGCCTCGACCCCAGCGATGCAGAGTCCGGCGAAGCCAGCGTACCGGACCTCCAGCAGGCCATCGACGACACCGCCGCCGCCCATCGCGGACGTCCGGCCCGTTCCGACACCGCCGCCACCGTTGTCCCGTGGAGCCCGGCTCCGCCCGCAAAGGCTCGGCTTCCCGACCTCATCCTGATCGACGGCGGTCGCGGTCAGCTCAACGCCGCACGCGCCGAACTCGCAAAACTCGGTCTGGAATCCATCCCCATCCTCGGTCTCGCCAAGGAGAACGAGGAGATCTACCTGCCCTACCGGGACGAACCCCTCCGCCTCGGACTCGACAGCCCTGCAGTGAAGCTCCTGCAGCGGGTCCGGGACGAGGCCCACCGGTTCGCCAACACCTACAATGCGCAGCTCCGGCTGAAGAAGATCTCCGAGAGCATCCTCGACGAGTTCCCGGGCATCGGAGAAGGGCGCAAACAGGCCCTGCTCCGCCGCTTTGGCTCGGTCCAGCGACTCCGTACGGCAACGGTCGACCAGATCGCGGAGACCCCTGGCTTCGGCGGGGTGATGGCCTCGGATCTCAAGCGGTTCCTGGAGGCACGCCAGGGCTGACTCCGGCGCCCCTCCAGCTCAGGAACCGTGCGCCACCGGACCGGTTGATCTCTCCGGCCTGGCATGGACACCCCTCAGGATCCGATCCAGCTTCTTGCAATCCCGCTTGAGGGATTCGGTGGCGGACGAGAATGGCACCTGCTGGGAGAGGCTTCTGAGGCGGAGCAGCGCCATTAACGCCGCCAAAATATAGAGCCCTGCAACGCCCAGCAGGACGCCCACTGGCGACACAGACCAAAGGGCCACCACCACGGCCGCAGTCAGGCTCAGCAATCCCAGCAACACCAGCGACAGCATCGCCACCACCAACCCCACCATCTGCAGCAACCGGAGCCGCTCCTGTCGGAGGGCGGCAGCCCACAGATCGACCCGATCCGTGAGAATGACCCCCACCAGCGAGACCCACGAGGCCAGATGCGACCGGAGCCGCAGGAGCCCCAGGAGGGAGGTCATGCGGACCGGCGACGGGTGGCCCAGACACCGGCGACGAGGCCCACGACGAAGGCCACCCCCACCGATTCCCAGGGATGGGATCGGACGGAGGCATCGGCTGCCGCCATGCCCCGCTTCGCCGTGTCGGAGGCGCGGCAGCCCAGATCGCCACAGGCTTCGCTGGTCTGGGAGAGAATCCGGGACAGGCGACCGCGAAGGTCCGCGATCCGGGGTTCCCGGGAGGAGTTGCGATCCTGAAGCATCGCCTCGAGGTCGGAAGCCAAGGTGTGAAGGTCCGAGACGACTCTCTCGGAACGGAGTGTGTTTTGAGTCATGGAAGTAATGGGTTCTGATTCGACCGTGGACCTGTAGTCCTGACCCCCGCACGCCTGCAAATCTTCCTCGGCCCGTCGCCATCCGTCCTTCGCCCAGCTCTTCCCTTGAATCGTTTTGACCGCGGACACGTCCTTCGACAGCGTTCCGAACACAATCGCTACACAATGAAGATTCTCTCCGTTCTCTCGCTCGCCGTTGCCCTCAGTTCGGTGGCCATTGCCGCCGATGTGGACCTCAGCAAACTGCCTCCGGCCGCCACCACCAAGGGTCTGACCTTCGACAAGGACATCAAGCCCCTCTTCGAGAAGTCCTGCTTCAAGTGCCATGGGGCCGAGAAGCAGAAGGGCAAGCTGCGTGTCGACTCCCTTGAGGCCACCCTGAAGGGCGGCGAGAACGGCGCGTCGGTCGTGAAGGGCGACAGCCTCAAGAGCTCCCTCATCGTCTCCATCTCCGGACTCGACCCCGACACCGTCATGCCGCCCGAGGGCAAGGGCGAGCCGCTCACCAAGGAGCAGGTGGGAAGTGTGCGGGCTTGGATCGACCAGGGCGCCAAGTAGGGCTTCCCGACGCAGGAATTCCCTTCCCTGCCCTTCAACCCACGGCAGCCGCATCCGCCCGCCGGGCGAGTTCGAAGTCCTTGGCCGTCAGACCGCCCTCATCGTGGGTCGTGAGCGCCAGGGTTACCTTGTTCCACCGGATATCGATGTCCGGATGGTGCTGAGCGTCCTCGGCTCGCCGAGCCACGGCGTTGACGAAGGCCATGGCGGCGACGAAATCGGGGAACTCGTAGGTTCGGAGGATCAGGCGATCCTGCAGGGACCACGACGGGATCGTCCGCATCTGATCGCGGAGCGCTGGGGCTTCGAGGAGTGGCATCTCAGGTGACCCTCGGCCGTTTCGGAATTCCGGCAAGATCGCCCAGACAAATTCATGGGCGCCATGCGTCTTCTCAGGAACGCATGACCCCAGCCGAACTGAAACGCCTCTACGACACCCACGCCCAGGCGGTGTTTGCGTTCCTGCTCAATGTCACCCGGAACGAGGCCGACACCCGGGAGGCGCTCCAGGATCTCTTCCTCAAGCTCGGCTGCCGGGGCCCCGACTCCGACGCGCTCCGGGACGAACGGGCCTATCTTCTGCGTCTGGCCCACCATCAGGCGATCGATGCCATCCGGAGGCGGGAAACGCGGCTTCGGATCGAGACCGCCTCGGCCCTGGAACCCGTGGAGGTGTTCGCCCGCACCCCGGATCCCGATACCGCCACATTCCGTACCGAGCTCTCGAAGGCCCTCGAGACGCTCCCCTCGGAGCAGCGCAGTGTGGTGCACCTCAAGCTCTGGGAGGGACGCTCGTTCGTGGACATCGCGTCGATCCTCCAGATTCCCGCCAACACGGCCGCGAGCCGGTACCGGTACGGACTCGAGAAGCTGCGCGGCCACCTCCAACCCCTCTACGACGAACTCCATCCCTGAACCCCGCCATGGATTCCCACCCCTCCTCCTCCGCCCCGGAAACCCACGCCTTCGAGGCACTGCTCCGCGCCCAGCCCCTGCGCGCAGTCCCCCACAAACTTCGGGAGTCGATCCTGTCCCGGCACACGTTGAACCTTCGACCCGATGAGGGTCACCCTAGTCCCAGTGTCTGGGAGATGTGGTGGAGTCGGGGTGCGTCACCGCTGACCGGTTTGGCTGGGATCTGGATCCTGGCATGGCTGGCCTTCCAGCTCGATCCGTGGGTCCTCGGGTCCCCAACCCCATCCGTTGCCGCACCCTCCGCTCGCGCCGTCCGGGAGGCCCGAGAAGAACGGCTGGCCCTGCTCCGCTCCCTGGAACAACCCGGTCTCCAAGCAGAACCCGAACCCCAGACGCCGGCCCATCTCAGACCCCGAAGCCACCTGCAACGACGCCATCGTCCCCATCCAGTGCAGGGACTCCCATGCCTGCAATTCGCCCTGAATCCGGCAGGCGAGACCCCCTTCACCCGTGAGGTTGAGGCCGGTAGTCCGGTCCATCGAACGGACCCACTTCCAACGTCCGCCTTCGATCCTATTTCCAGAACCCCAGTGTTCCACCTCAACGCCTGAGACCAACTGATCCATTCGATCCGACTCCATGACTCCTGAAACCTTTTTCTGCTGGTGGGAGGAAAGCCCCACCAAGGGCTTCCGATTCCTTCGACGATTCCGCTCCCCGACGCCCCGGCCCGAGGAGCCTCTGCCGTGGTCCCGTCTGCTCCGGAGCGTTTTCGTCGCAACGATTCTCCTGGCGATAGCCGCGATCGTTCGACAGGAATCACCCGTTTTGGGACTGGTGGCACTGGTCCTCGGTGCGTTCATCGCAACCTCCGTCGTCTGCCACTCACTGTTCACGGTGCTGTCGTGGAACCGACGCGCCGCCCGGATCCGCAGCGGCATTCCACCCGCAGTCCCATCCCGCTCCCTCTGGACCGCGATGCTGATCCTCGTCTATGCCGTGATCTTCGACATCGCGACCCCGTACGTGCTGCTGACCAGTCTGGAGAGGGCGCATGGGACCCTCCGATGGAAGGCCACCCGGGACACCCTGATCGCGAAGGGGGAGCGGCTGGGGTTTCGGGAGCTCGCCAGATGGGAGGTGCCGGAGGATCAGAACGCGGCAGCCATCCCTCTGTTCCGGGAACTGATGCGGACCAATTCGGCGGAGGTGATGAAGACGAATGGGGGAATCCGGATTCCCACGGCGGGACAGGAAAGGATGAAGGTCTTCAGCCGACCCGAGGAACAACTGCCGGACAAGTCCCGGAGGAGCTGGCATCCCACGACCCTTGAGGATTGGGCGACCGCGTTCCGAGCCGTCCAAGAGTTCCGGGACGGGAAAACGAATGCGGTCTCGAAGCCGGACCCCACCTCCCGGCGGCGGGTTCCGCCCCGCCCGGATCTCCCGGAGTATCCCGCCGCACCGGCTGGAGCGTCTGCCGCGACCGTGGTGCTGACTGCGCTCCAGGTGGCGGAGCCCGAACTCGACCCGATCCGCGAAGCGAGCGGGCGTCCGTTCTGCCGGTTCGACTACGCGTGGGAGGAAGGATTCCAGATGCTACTGCCGAACCTTGCGGCCCTCAAACGGATCCAGCAACACCTCGACCTCCGCATCTGGGCCCTCATCGCCGATGGCCAGACGAACGCCGCCTTCGACGAGACCCTGGTGGCGCTGCGAGTCTCGGACTGGCTCCGGGACGATCCGCTGCTGATCTCCCAGCTCGTCCACATCGCGCAAGCGCAGATCGCCACCGAATCCATCTGGCACGGCATCGCCTCCCACTGCTGGACCGATGCCCAGCTGCTGGAATTCCAGAAGCAACTGGCCCAGCGCGACTATCTGGCCGGAATGGCCCTGGCCCTCGAAGGAGAACGCAACGGGGGCATCCAAACGATGGACCGGTGGGTCAAAGATCCGAAGGAGATCCTCGAGATGCTGGACCCGTGGGCCGGCGTTCCCCACTCCCTGGAACAGACGCTCTTTGCCACGCTCCTGCCACGGGGATGGATCCGACAGAACCAATCGACTCTGGCTCTCGAAACCCAGCGGCACATCGAGACCGCGCGCCGGCTCCGCGGGGGAACACCGACCGCCGAATGGCGGGACCTTATCAAGGAGGCCGAAGCCTGGGATTCCGAGGCCCAGGCCCGGTACCGCGACAACCCATCCCCCTACACCGCATTCGCACGGCAACTGGGAGACAGCCTGGGGCGGTCCATCGCCAAGGCGGTCCGCGGCCAGGTGATGAACCGATGCGCGATCACCGGCTGCGCCCTAGAGCGGTACCGACTCCGGAACGGCACCTATCCCCAGACCCTCGAGGCCCTGGTCCCGGATTTCCTCGCGGCGGTGCCGATCGACCCGATGGATGGCCAGCCGATCCGCTACGCCCGGGACGACAATGGCCTCTTCCGTCTCTGGTCCGTCGGTGACGACCGCAAGGACCAGAACGGCCGTCGCAGCAAGGAAGGTTCGCATCAGGACTGGACCTGGCCGGCCGCCTACACCGACTAGGATGGGCGTCCCGACGGGGGACCCACACGGCGACGCGGAGACACGGCGAACGACAAAGGAAGAGACATCGGAAGCACAGGCTTCAAACCCCTGGGAA
>SYEM01000032.1 GCA_005801385.1 Verrucomicrobiales bacterium
AACTTCTCCTCCGCGACCTTCTTGTCCTTGGCGACATCCGGATGGTACTGGCGGGCCAGCTTCCGGAACGCCTTCTTGATCTCATCCGCCCCCGCCGTCCGCGGGACGCCGAGGAGCGTGTAGTAGTCCTTGAATTCGACAGCCATGTCCGATGTGGGGAGACAATGGGAGGTTCCCCCCGGGGATGCAAATGCCCGCACCCGCGATCGTACCGCACGCGAGCCCGACCCACGGACAGGTCCTCGGCCCGATCCCACCTCCCGGCAGACCTGCTCCATCCTTTGCACGATCCGACGACTCCCGTAGCGTCCGGACATGTTCGATTCGTTGTCCGGCAAGCTGCAGAACGTCTTCCGCAACCTGAGAGGACTCGGGAAGATCTCGGAGTCCAATGTGAGCGATGCGCTCCGGGACGTCCGCATGGCGCTGCTCGATGCCGACGTCCAGTTCAAGGTCGCCCGGGACTTCATCGAGTCGGTCAAGCAGAAGGCCCTCGGTGAACAGGTCATCCAGTCCGTCCACCCCGGACAGCAGATGATCAAGATCATCCACGACGAGCTCGTGGGACTGCTGGGTTCCGAGAACGCCGCCCTGCAGCTCAGCGGCAACCCCGCCTGCATCCTGATGTGCGGCCTCCACGGCTCCGGCAAGACCACCAGCTCGGCCAAGCTGGCCCGACTCCTCACCAAGCAGGGACGCAGCGTCCTGCTGGTGGCGGCCGACGTCTATCGTCCCGCCGCCATGGACCAGCTGGCCGTCCTCGGTGAGAAGCTCGGGGTGCCCGTCTTCGTCAAGAAAGGGGAGACCGACGTCAACCGCATCGCCACGGAGGCACTCGATCACGCCCGCACCCAGCAGCGGAACACCCTGATCTTCGATACCGCCGGCCGACTCCAGATCGACGAGCCGCTGGTCCAGGAACTCGTCCACCTTCGGGATCTCATCAAGCCCCAGGAGACGCTGCTCGTCATCGACGCTGCCACCGGCCAGGAGGCCGTGAACGTGGCCACCCATTTCGACAAGGCCCTCAACCTGACTGGGGCGATCCTGACCAAGCTCGACGGTGATGCCCGCGGCGGTGCGACCCTCTCGTTCAAGAGCGTCGTGGGCAAGCCGATCAAGTTCATGGGCGTCGGGGAGAAGCCTGAGGATTTCGAACCCTTCCACCCGGAGCGGATGGCCCAGCGGATCCTCGGCATGGGTGACGTTGTCAGCCTGGTCGAGAAAGCCGCCGAAGCCGTGGACCAGGAGAAGGCCATGGCGCTCGAGGAGAAGATGCGCAAGGGTACCTTCACCCTCGACGACTTCCTGATGCAGCTCCGCGAGATGAAGATGATGGGGCCGCTCGAGAACCTCGTCGGACTGCTCCCCGGTGGATCCGAGATGGTGAAGGGCGCGGATCTCTCCAAGAGCGAGCGGGAGTTCCGCCGCATGGAGGGCATCCTCTGCGCGATGACGCCGGGGGAACGGGCGACCCCGCAGATCCTCAACGCCCGACGGCGTCAGCGGATCGCCAAGGGCAGCGGTGTGAATGTGGCCGAGGTGAACAACGTGCTCCGGAAGTTCGACGAGATGCGCGAGATGATGCGCAAGCTGGGCCGCTTCCAGAAGATGATGGGCAAGTTCGGCGGCAAGCTGCCCGCCATGCCCGGAGGCTTCCGAATGCCCTTCGGGGGCTGAGTATCGCAAACCCCGCACGGAGCCTGCCTCGCGATGAAAGGCCCCCGCATTGGCGTTCCTCTCCGACTCCGTATCTCCAAGTGAGTGCTCCTTGCCACTGCAGCACCTGACCAAATCCAAAATGTTGCTGGAGTCCAGATGGCGCGAAACGGCGCGGACCCATGCCCGGAAGCTCGCCGTCCACGAGACCGGTTCCGGCCGGTCCTGGACCTTCGCGCAGCTCGAATCGCTGGCCGATTCAGAACCCCTCCCGCCGGATCAACCCCTCATCCACCCGGCCGGCCGTGATGTTGGATTCCTTTGTGAAACCCTGAGAGCCTGGCGTTCAGGATCTCCGATCTGTCCACTGGAGTCGGGTCAGGAACCGTTCAGAGGGGCTCCACCGGGTCCCCACATCGCGCTATTGAAGCAGACATCCGGTTCGACGCGTTCCCCTCGCGGCGTGGCACTCACGGCGGCCCAGGTGGCGGCGGACGCAGACCAGATTTTCACCACCATGGGACTCGCTGCAGACCAGCCCAACTTGGGAGTCATCTCGCTGGCCCACAGCTACGGCTTTGCCAACCTGGTCCTGCCCCTTCTGCTCCATGGAATTCCTCTGATCCTAGGCGAATCCGCACTCCCGGAAGCCGTCCGGATGGCCGCCCGACCGTGGGGACGCCTGACCCTGCCTGCGGTTCCCGCCCTGTGGCGGACTTGGTTGGAGGCAGATTCGATCCCACCGAACCTCGGGTTGGCCATCTCGGCCGGCGCACCCCTTCCTCTCGCCATCGAACACCGCGCGCTCGATCGGCTGGGACTCAAGATCCACAACTTCCTCGGTGCTTCGGAATGCGGTGGCATCGCTTACGATCGCTCCACAACAGCCCGGCACGAGGCCTCCTTTGTCGGCCGACCCATGGATGGTGTACGCCTCAGCTGCGGCGACCGTGGCCAGCTCATCGTGGAATCCCCAGCCGTCGCCTCCACCTATTGGCCCGCTCCCGAACCCAGCCTCGGCAACGGGCGGTTTGTTACCTCAGACCTCGCCCACATCGACGCCGAGGGTTCATTGTGGATCGCAGGGCGCGAGGACGATCTGATCAACGTCGCCGGACGCAAGGTCGCCCCGGAGCGGATTGAACAGATTTTCATGACGCTGCCAGGAATCCGGGACTGTCTGGTTCTCGGCATCCCCGACGAGTCAGGACGCGGGGAATGCGTTGGGGTGGTGTATTCGGCGGAGAGCGGAATCAGCGAACTCACGTTTCGCACCACGCTTGCGGACAGGCTCGCCCCCTGGGAACTCCCACGCCGCTGGTGGCGCAGGGAGTCCCTGGGGAACGACGTCCGGGGCAAACGCTCCCGCAAGGCATGGCGACAGCGGCTCCTCGAATCCGACACCCAAGGTCAGGCACCCTCCTGACCCGAGAGGGAGACCTCGCACCTGAGAATCAGCGTCCCATCCATCGAAGCACTCCCTCCGACCAGAATCAGGCCACCCATGCGTCCCATCACCGTCGCCTCGAGCCGGATCGTCTGGCCAGGCCGAGCCGCACCGGTGATTTTCGCGTTCCGGATGCCCGCCAGCCTGAGGTTTCTCAGGGGGGATATTGATGGATCGGCTTGCGCGGCGATTCCACCCAGCTGGGCAACAGCCTCCACCAGCAGGACTCCGGGCACGATTGGCTCCCCCGGAAAATGACCTCGGAAGTAGTCCAGCTCGGCCGTCGGCTGATACTCCCCTTCCGCGCTGATGCCCGGTTGTAGGGACAGGAGACGACTCACGAATCGGAACTCCGCTCCGTGCGGGAGCGTCGCAAGGGCAATTTCAAGGGAGGGGTTCACGGGGGAGATTCGTTCCGCGTCAGCTTCCAGGCAGGATCCACCTCGAGGCTGAAGAGTTCGGATGGAATCGGCAGGTTGGTCCGGAGCGTGCCGAACTCGCTCCGGATGCGCGAGCCGTCCACCATAATCATCTCTGTGAGACGCAGGCCCAAGGTTCCTGCATCCAATCCCACGATCAGGACTGGCATCAGCTTCCGGGCAGCGGGACTCCGTGGGCGCAGGTCCAGCCGGAGCATCCCCTGATTGGTGGAGACTCCGGTGATTTCAAATCGACCTTTCCAGTCCTCGATGCTTCTCGGGAAGGCTCCGTCCAGCAGGCCCATCAGATCCCTCGCGGGGCCGGTAGGGTTGCCGCCAAGGGAATAGGATTCCGCCCTCCGAAGCCGGGGTGAAAGAATCAGGAGTGTGTCCCCGGAACGCACGGCGACCGACTGTGGCGGGTCACCCAGTTCCCAACGGAATCGGTCAGGCGCCGAAAACCATACCCGGCCCGTCGAGACCAGCGGCTGGGTCAGGGCCTTGAGATGGCGGGTCTGCTGGAACTCGGCCTGGAAGCGGTTGAGGTGGGTCGAGGCTTCGAGCCAGGATCGGAGAATCGCTTCGTAGGGGTCGGGTACTCCCTCCCCCAAAACCACCAGCACGCCAACCCCGAGGCCTGCAGCGAGATTCCGGAATCCTCGAATCATGTTCCCGACACTCCATCATCGGATCGACCGGATTTCCAGACCGACACGAAATGGAACCACTGGTCGGGATGTTCCCGAATCACTTCCTCGAACGTCGCAAGCAGACGGGTGGTGAAGTCCCGTCGCCGCTCCCGACCGGCGAGTTCGGAACGGTCATAGACCACCTCGGGAAGGGCTCTCGCAACCGGCCCTTCGGCATCCCGGATGACCACCATGGGAAAGATCCGGGCTCCGGTCGCCCGGGCAAGTTCTGCAGCGGCCGGGCTGGCCCTGAAGGGACGCCCAAAGAATCGCGTCTCGACCCCGGATCCAACCGGCCGATCCAGGAGCAATGCGACGACTCCACCTTCCTGAAGCCTTCGGATGACCTCGACGAACGCAAAGGGGTCGGATCCGACCACGAGGGTGTCGATCCCATGGTGGGCACGTGCCGCCGCCCGGAGGGTGGTGAGCCCCGAATCCGGCTCCTCGGCACTGAGCACGAGGGGACGCACCCCGAGATCTGTCAGCAGAGGCCCCCCCAATTCCCAATTTCCCAGATGGACAGTGACTAGAAGTACCCCGTCATGGGACGCGACGGCTTCACGAAACGGTTTCCAGCCTGCCTCCGACCCCAACCGCACCCTCGGTCGAATTCCCGCCTCAAGACGCCAGAGATCCACCAGCTTTTCGGCAAATCCAAGTCCATTGGCCTTGGCGATGGCTCGTAGCCGGGAGGCCTCATCGCCGACCACCGGACGGAGGTTTTCCATGACCAGTTCGAGTCGATCCGGCCGAACAGCCATATAGAGCCTCATGCCGAGGCGTGTCATCCCAGCGAGCGGGCGTCGACCGATGCGACGGGCCACCTGGAGAGCAATCCACCAGGCCCACCCCCCATACAGTTGGGACGGTTTCGACCCTGGGGACAGGTCCTTGGTGGAGGCGGGTGCGGGCGGGGACAGGTCCTTTGTCTTGGCCCAAGGATTCGGGCCCGGGGACAGGCCCTTGGCTTTTGGGGTCAGGTCATCAGTGCAGCCATTTGGAGTGCAGCCATTTGGGGCCAGGTCATGGACCTCGGCTAATGACCCTGGATTGGGGGACAGGTCCTCTGTTGTCCTGTGCAGGACCAGCCACCATGCGGGCAGGAGGAGGAGGACGACAACCAACACGCAGACCACCCCACCGGCACAGACGAGGTCGAGACTCGCAAGGCCTGCATTGCTGCTCCACGCCAAGGACCCAAATCCAGCGATGTTGGCCCCGGCACACAGGAGGAGAGCCACACCGGTCGAACGCCAGACCGCCCGGAGATCCCCACCATGCCGGCGAAGCGCCAGCTGGACATGGATCGTGGAGTCCACCGATGTGCCGAGGATCAGCGGTATCGCGACCAGATTGAGCAGGTTCCACGTGGCTCCCGTGAGGCTCATGACCATCAACAGAAGCCCAAAGCTCAACGCGAGGGCCCCGAGACCCAAAACGACCTCGATCCATCGTCGGAACGCCAACCAAAGACAAAGCGTCAGGGCGATTGCGATCGCGGCCGTCAACACCCGGACCCGTCCAACCACCCGTGCCAACAGTTCCGGACCCAGGTTCTCCCATCCGGCGATCTGGACCCCGGAGGGCAAGACGGGAACCCCTTCCCGGGTCGTTGGTGTCTCGACAATCCCACGTCCGATCCAGGAGCCATCGCGGTCCCGGGCACTGGTCATCGGAGCGACCCATCGTCCAAATGCACCCTCCGGCCAGGTCGGGATCCCCTCCCCGGAACCGCTCCAGCGACGCCAGCGCTGGAGGATGGAATCGGCCAGGTGCAGGGAATTTGATCCGTATCCCGCCTCCAAAAGGCGGGATCGAAATTCGTCCGCACGCCCTCCCAGTCGGCCAAGAGTTGCCTGATTGGTTCGGGCATGGGCCGGAAACGGCCAAATGACCGTGGGCACCTGGAACCCGACCACTGCACCCGTGAGTCGGGCCTCTTCAAGTCTGGGCACGGCCTCGGCAAACCGGCCATGGACCGATTCGGGATCCGCCCCACGGACCAGCAACCAGCTCGTCTTGTGGGTCCGACCCAATTCGCTCCGAAGCTCCTCCATGGCCTCCTGGGAGGCACTGTTCCTGGGCATTAGTGGATCGCTGGCTCCCTCGACCCGAGGCCAACCCTTGAGAGTGAGGACACCAACGGCCAGTCCCATCAGAACACATGTGCACGCGACTGCCAGCCAGCGGGAAACTGGACCTGGAATACCCGTCTCCCCCAATTCCGAACCGTCTGCGTTACTAAGGCTTTTAGGATTCCGACCGGCCACCCGTGGCAGGAACCAGAACAGCGTCACAATGGCGCCCACGACCAACCCCATTGCTGTGAGGGTGCCAAGCTCGGAAAGCCCTGGCAGTCCGCCAAAGTGCAGCGACAGGAAGGTGCCCGCCGTCGTGGCGGCTGACCACAGGATGCCCGGCATCACCGCCGTTCGGATCTGCACGAGGGATCGATCAGGACAGGCCCGCATTTCCTGGTATCCCACCAGGGAGTAGTCCACGACCAGGCCCATCATCACGGAGGCGAATCCGCAGCTGATCACATTCAGCTCACCCAGCACCAGCGATCCGAGCGCCAGTGTGATCAAGAAGGTCAACAGGAGCGAGACGACGAGCCAAGCCAAAGGCCTGAGGGAACGGTGGGTGGCCCAGAACAGAAGGCAGATAACCGCGAGCGTCAGGGTTACCGAGGAGGTGAGGTCGCGTTCCATCCCATTGGCCGTTTCGGCCATGATCGCCACGTAGCCAGTGAAGGCTACCCGGACAGCCTTCCCGCCCGGATTCCCCACGACCCGTAGTCGAGCCTCCTCCACGACACGCCGGATCGCCCCCAGCCACACCGCGGCTTCACGGTAGGGCATGGAAGGGTCACGGGGTGCGACCGAGACCACCCTGAAGGTGCCATCCGGACTCGAGAATGGATCGGTCTGCGCGCGCCCAAGGGTCTCCATCCCGGCAAGCCCCGGCATGTCGAGCAACCCCAGTGGATCATAGGCGAGCCGGGCGAGCTCGGCCGGATCCAGCGTCGTGGCGAGACGCTCACGACACACCGCCAACTCCTGGGCAATCTGACCGGTCTCGAGCCGCCGCTCCAACACCTCAAGATCCGAGGGTGCACGCTGCGCCCACGCCCACGCAACGGTGTCGGCAATGGACTCCCGAAAACCCGTGTCCCAGCGGGTGGATTCGACAAGGTCCTTCCGTCGCACAAGATCCGCTGCAATGCCCTCCGCAAGGGCCAAAGCCTCCTCCGGCGTCCGTGCCTTGACCGTGATCAACAGCTCACGGGCGCTGGGAAACAGGGACTGGTGCTCTCGCAGGGTCGAGACCGAAGGCAGACCCGCAGGCAGCAAGCTCAAGGGATCCGAATCCAGCCGCAGCCGCACCAAACCCCATACGGCGAGGAGGACCCCAAACGGGATAAACCACCGATTCAAGGCACCACCTCCAACCTCTCGCCTCGGGAACGATCTTGAAGGATCCACGATCCCTCGATGGATCGCTGGATCTCCCACGGGTGACAGGCTGTTGGACCAGGAGGGAATCCATGGATCTGGAACCACACCGCACGTGCAGGAGGCTTCCCTCGCCCGGAATGCCGTGACCCCTCGAAAGGTGACTCGATCTCCCATCCTCCGGGATCAGCTCGAGCGACGATCATCGGGATCCCCTGTTTGCTGAACTGCACCAGACGGGAGCCATCCTCACGACGAGCCACGAGGAGTTCACCGACCAGCTCGGGTCCACCCTCCCGGGTTCGCCAAACCGCCGGATGCTGGCTCAGGCTCCAGCCCGTTGAGGCAAGGTTCCATGGGGGCATCGGATGGCTGCTGCAGCCGAGAAAGATCCCAGCGACCGCGCCAAAGAAACCCAGGCGGGAGGCAGCGCGGGCGATGGATTGCCTCATGGAACCGCGTCGAAGGAGAATCGGGGCACGAGAGGAAACCGTGCCTGCAGTCTCACGAGCCAGAAGAAGACGGTCATCCGCCAGCGCAACCTCCACCCGCCATCCAGCTCCCCGGCGAGAACGGCATTCACCGCTGCAGCAATGCCCAGCTTGGCACGGGGCTCGAGGAACAGCTCCATGAACGGCTTCGTATAGAAGCCCTCAACCATCTCTTGGTAGACGCGCATCGCTGACGCCATGCGTTCCTCATATCGTCCCCGGGCAACCGTCGCGTCGTGTCCCCCGCTCAGTCCCTCCTCGACCGCAGCAGCAGCGGCTCGGGCGGAGTGCATGGCAATGAAGACCCCACTGGAGAAAATCGGATCAATGAATCCGGCCGCATCCCCAACCCGGATGCAGCGCGGGCTGGTGAGGCGGCTGTTGCGGTAGCTGAAGTCGCTCGTCACCCGGACTTCCGAGACCGCCGTCGCTGATGCAAGGCGGGCCTTCACTGCAGGACACCCCGCAATCAGCCTTTCGAGCACTTCGGTCGGAGAACCTCCAATACCCGCGAAGTCATCCCGGTTCATGACCACCCCCACGCTCACCTTTCCCCGGTCGCCACCCTCGATGCGCAACGGGATCAGCCAGAACCAATGGCGCTCCTCCCGCACAATGACCGTGTCGCCTCCCTTGGAACCCGGATCCAGCACCACACCCTCGAAGTGCGCGAAAAACGCAAGCTTCCGGAGCCTCAGGTTCGGGACCTTCAACCCCTCCTGCGTCCCGGTCAGGTTGGAACGGCCCGATGCATCGATTACGAACCGACCTCGGATGAGTTCTGACGCCGCCGTGGAAACCGAGACGCCATCGGCATCAACCAGGACACGCCCGACCTCGACACCCTCCTGCACATCAACCCCACAGGAAGCAGCGTGGCGCAGAAGGATGTCGTCAAATCGCGCTCGTTCGACCTGAAATGCACGATGGTGTCGGGTGAAGCGTCCTTCCCTGAAGACAAAGGCGGTCTGCTTGGACTGGTTGCCCAAATGGAACTGGGCTCCGGTCTTCAGCGGAAATCCTTCAGCCTCCAAGGTGGGGGTGAGCCCGAGCTCATCGAAGATCTCCGAGTTGTACGGCAAAAGGGATTCACCGATGTGGAACCGCGGAAAATGTTCCCGTTCCAGCAGGACGACGGATCGACCCCGACGGGCCAGCCAGGTGGCGGCACAACTTCCTGCCGGCCCACCTCCGATTACGATGGCATCCACGATTTTCATCGGTCCGATAGGTCGGCATCGTATGGGTTTCGACTCTGACCGCAACCGGATCGAAGACCCGCCACGCGTCGGCGGTCGGCCACTTGTCTTCGTCCGCCCGGTTTTCCATGGTCGGCTCCGTGGCGACCCACGCCTTCCGACATCCCGACGACACCTTCGCGTTCCGGAACGAGACGCTCTGGAGCTACTCACGGGATTCTGTGACGGGACGTCAGCGGCACGAGAAGCGGGATCCCCCTCCGGACTACCACCTGCGTTGCTTCGTGATGGCGCGGTCAGCAAAGCAGTTCTTCTCCCACGCGAAAGTCGATCCGGGGATGGTCCGTCTGGAACCCGGAGTCTATGCGCACCGGATCCGTGAGGTCGTCGACCGGAGTCCCCGGTCGATCAGTACCGATGGGGAACGGGTCCTGTTTCCTGGCTACGCAAACCTCCGGGAGTTCAGCCTCGAACAGGAGGTCACCTGCAAGGAACACCTCGGTGCCGCCTGGCAAAGCTACCTCCAGCGCGGCCATTGGCGGATGGTCATGCCGTACACCCGACGCGGACAGCACCATGAGGCCCTCAGGCTCCTCGATTCGGTCCGGGCGGGCCGGGCCCCGGTAGTCCACGTCTTTACCTTCCCGGCCCTCACCCTCAACCACGCCATCCTGGCTTTCGAGGCCCGGGAGACCTCCAAGGGCTTCCGGTTCCTGACCTACGATCCCAACTCCCCTGACACCGTCCTGGATCTGGACTTCAACCTGCGGGCACGTCGTTTCTGCATGCCACCCACAGAGTATTTCCTCGGCGGCGATATCGACGCCTTTGAGGTCTACTGCGGACCCTTCCTCTGAACCTGGTTCCGGACCTGTCCGACCGCGATGAAGAACCAACCGAAGAAGACCAGTCCCGAGAGGTTGACGCCGAGGGAGTAGCCGAGCTTGTAGGGGCGTCCCTCGTTCCGTGCCGCGTAGATCTCCTGGTCGGAACCCGTCAGCAAGGTCGGCCAGGCGATGGGCATGAGGGCCCCATGGAGCAGTCCACGGAACAATCCCGGGGGCTGGGTCATCCGGGCATCGATCGCCATGGCCTTTCCACAGGCCCAGGCAATCCCGAGAGCCAGGGTCGCGGTCAAAGCCATGCGCAGTGGCAGGGCTATCCATGCAGACTTTCCCGGGGACCCGGCTGACGCAGGCGTGCTCATGCCGGACACTGGTTTCGCGCGGGAACCGGGAACAAGGGCAAAAGCCATATCAGCAAAATCCCATGAGGGTCCTTAACCGGATCAGCGCCTCGAGGTCCGGATCCGGGTTCCCCTCTGCAACACCCCCGGGATGGAAAATGAACTCGTGGAATCCCGAGGAGAGAGTCCCAACCACCTGGACGACCTCGTCCGCATTCATCGCATGGAGACGGTCGACACCCCAGACGGAGTCCGGTGTCCGCAGCCCTTGTGGCGGAGCCCCGAACGAGCCATGGAGATTACCGAGGAGACGAGTGAGCCGGGGCACCACTCCCTCCCGGGTGCCGAATCGATGGAACCGGCCACCACGGATCCACACCTCCGTGGAATGACCGACGAGGTCGGCGACGATCCGCCCCACGACCGGATGGAGATGAAGGTGATGATGGGCGTTGATGAACCGGCATCGGACTCCAGTCCGCCCGAGGAGCTGCCATTGCGCGACGAGTTCATCCCGGACCCGACGACGCGCACTTGGGAAGATCGCGAGCAAAACGGCCGCCGCGAAGGGCGACCCACCCCAGGGCCATCGAGGACAGGTGACAGGCCGTGAATCGCAGACATGCAGATGCCACCCGACCTCGAGTCCCGGAGTGGCCGCAGCGATTCGGACCGCCTCGTCGCTGCCGCTCTGGCCCAGCATCAGACTCGCTCCCGTCAGCACTCCCTCCCGGTGCGCATGCAGGATCGCCCCGTTGACCCGCGGGCCTAGACCAAAGTCGTCCGCGATAAACTGGATCTGACGGATAGCCCTCACCACCGGCATCCTCGAAGCCCATCGTGGTGGTTGCCAGATTTCCTTTGCGCTGGGTGTCGCCAAACCCCGATCAAGGGTGGGTGCATGAGGGCTTCACCCAAGGTGCTGGTCACGGGCGGAACCGGATTCATCGGACGCCATCTTGTCCGGCAGTTGCTCCGAAACGGAGAACACGTGCGTCTCCTGTGTCGATCAGTCCGCAAGGCGGAGGCCCTATTCGGGGAGGCTCCGGAGATCGTGACCGGTGACATCGCCTCGTGCCCGGCGCTCGCTGCCGCATGCCAGGGGATCCAGACCGTCTACCATGTCGCGGGCCTCTATGAGTTTGGAGCGCGTCATCGGTCCGAACTCTGGCGGGTGAACGTGGAGGGTACCCGGGCAGTACTTTCGGCGGCGCGGGGAGCCGGTGTCTCAAGGGTCGTCCATTGCAGCACCGCGGGAATCCTATCGGCACGGGGACGTCTGGTCCGTGAGGACGACTTCCCGGACCATCCTCCAGCAGGCTGCGGATACAAGATCTCCAAGTGGCACGCAGAGCGGCTGGCCCTTGAGGCGAATGGGTCCAGGATGGAGGTCGTAATCGCAAGCCCCACGGCACCCATCGGCTCAGGCGATGAGCGGCCGACGCCAACGGGACGAATGATCCTCGACCTCATGCAGGGTCGGTTTCCAGGGTGTTCAAGGACCGGATTGAATCTTGTCGCTGTGGAGGACGTCGCTACGGGCCTCCTGGCCATAGGGCGTTCAGGGATCCGGAGACGGCGCTACATCCTCGGCCACGAAAACCTATGGCTCGAGGAGTTCCTGGGCCGGGCCGCACGTCTCATTGGATGTCGTGCACCCAAGGCATGGGTTCCCTGGCCTGTGGTGGCCGCAGCGGGATTGGTCGGGGATCTCGTGGAACTCGCGACAGGCAAGGGTACCGGCCGCCTGTGCTGGGAGACCGCCTATTTCGCCCGACAGGTGCAATTCTTCGATCTCTCGCGCAATCCAGGATCCATCGGCTGGCAAGCCGCCAACGGTCTCGATTCCGCGATTGCCGAAAGCGTCGACTGGTTCCGGAGCCGTGATTCCTCCGGGGCCAAAGCCGTCCACGTCAGTCGAAAAAACTACATCAGCCCATGAGACTCCTTGAGTTGATTCCCATGGCGTGGAGCACCCTGGCGCTCCTGTGGTGGATCGTGGCTGTGTTTTTGGTCCGCGGGACTCGTCGTACCGGGTCCGTGACGACGCGGGGTCACCGGCAGCGCGTTCGTTCGCTCTCGATCTTCAAGCCCTTGCCTCCGGTCCGGTCGGCCGAGGAGGCCGGGGCGATCGCCGCCGCGGTCGAAACCTTCCTTGCGGAGATGGATTCTTCCTGCGAGCTGATCCTGGGTGTTCCCGGGGAACAGTCCGACCTGTGGCGTCCGAAGGTGGACGGATGGCGGGAGATGTTCCCCAGGGCAAGACTCCGCGCGCGCATCCGCGCCACCCCAAACCGACATGCCAACCCCAAAGTGGCGTGGCTCGCGGAACTCGCGCCCGAGGCCACTGGTGAGGATTGGCTCTGGTCCGACGCCGACATCATCGCGCCACCCGGATTCCTGGCTGAAATCAGGGCGTCACTCGGATCGGATCCGGGAATCCATGCTATCACGGTGCCATATTGCATCCGTCGAACCGCCCAACCGGCCGGGTGGCTGGAGGCACTCTTTGTGAACGTCGAGTTCCTGCCCGGCACCCTACTCCTGAGGCGGACCGGCCCCGTCGCACTCGGATTCGGCGCGGCGATGCTATTCCAATCCGCCGAATTTCGCCGCCGGGTCTCCTGGGAGGAACTCGGTGAGAGCCTGGCCGACGACCATGAGCTGGGACGACAACTCGCCCCGGTCCGTATTGCTCACACCCTCGTGGAAACCTGCGCCCTCGAATCGAACCTGTTGCCCGCGCTCCAACATCTTCACCGGTGGCAGCGGACGATCCGCTGGTGCCAACCCTGGGGATCCGCGGCACTGGTGATCCTGTTCCCCCTGATCGGGTTTTTCGGAGCACTCCTCGTCGACCCCATGAACCCGGTACTCTGGACTGAACTCGGATTCCAGTACTTGGCCGAGCTGATCGTGGTCCACCTACTCCTGAAGCAGGTGGGGTTCTCGGGCCCGCGTGGCGGCCGTCTCCTGGCCGCTGCATGGCCCGTATTGCGTTGCCTCATCTGGCTGGCCGCATGGCTTCCTCTCCCGGTAGTATGGAAGGACTTGCAGGACTCTTGGTCCTCCCGTCGTCGCCCTCCGAGGGGCCCCTCGACCTGACGGGATCCGTTGGCATACGGTCCAGCCATGTTCCTTGAGACCCGGAGCACCCAGCCGGAGTACCTCGACTCGCCGGAACGCACGGCGTCCGAGCTGGAACAACACTACCTCTGGCTCAACCGGATCAACCGTCTCACACGGTTCGAACGTCCCTTCCGAATCTGGATCCCGCGGCTGCTTCCGGAGACCGCCTGCCGCAAGCTCACCTTCCTGGATGTGGGAGCCGGTGACGGGGCCCTGGGTCGCTGTCTGACAACCTGGGCAAAGACCCGGGGATGGGATTGGTCGTTCACCGATCTCGACACCTCAACCACAGTCTGCGCCCTGAATCCGAGCGGGCGAGCGGTCCTCGGTTCAGCGACAGCGCTGCCCTTCGCGGACAACCAGTTCGATGTGGTCGTCGCCAATACGATGACCCATCACCTCGAGTCCGACGAAGACGTTGCGGTGCACTTTCGAGAGGCCGCACGTGTGGCCCGTCACCGGGTCCTGATCTGTGACATGCAGCGTCGGCTCCCATTCTTCCTCCTCCTCGGGACGACGCTCTGGATGGTGGGGGCCCCTCGGGAATTCCGTCAGGATGGACTGCAGTCGGTCCGCCGGGGATGGAGAGTCTCTGAATGGGAACGCCTAGCGAGGGCCGCTGGACTTCCTAGGGCCAGGGTCTGGGCCGAACACGGATCACGGGTCCTGCTGACCGTCGACAAGAACGCGGATCAAACCCGACAAGCCCGCTGATACCAGCGGAACCACCGAAGGGTGTCCCGGACCGGGGAAATCCGGCTCCGTTCCGATCGGTACTCACAGGTGATGGGGACCGACGCGATCGCGAATCCCTGTCGCCCCAATGCCACGGTCATCTCCGACTCGATCTCGTAGCGTCGGCTCCTGAGCCCAAGCGTGGCGAGGGTGGGGAGATGAACCAATCGGTATCCACACAAGGCGTCCGGCACCGGGCATCCCGCGAGCCTGGAAACGCGTCGACTGACCCAGCGATTGGTGAATCGCCTGATCCATGGCATCCGGTTGGGAAACCGCATGCGGTCGCCGATTACAACCCTGCACCCGCGCTCGGCAGACTCCATGAAACCGAGGGACTCAACTGGGTCATGCTGGCCATCGCCATCTAGGAACAGGACCCACTCGGCACCTCGTTCCATGGCACGGACCCATCCCGTTGCCATGGCCGCTCCCTTTCCTTGGGATTTGCCGTGGCGGAGGACTTCGGCCCCTGCATCGCGAGCCCGGGATGCGGTCGGATCCGTCGAGCCATCATCGACCACGATCACCGTGCGGACCCGCCCAGCGAGTCCCGTGACAACCTTTGGGATCGTCGCGGCCTCGTTAAGGCAGGGCACGACTGCAATTGTGCTGGGCACAATCCTCGACACGCTTGATCTTCCCGACCACCGAGGTTGCTGTCCAGAGGGCTCCTCTGACGGTGATCCCTTCCGAATGGCATCGTGCTGTCTGTGCCCAAGACGATGAACGCCAATCCAGTCCAGGAACTCCCCGGCACCGATGACTCCCCATCGGTCGCCGAACTTGGGGTCACGGGTCATGCCCAACAGGAGCTCCATCATCGAGCCTGGACGACCACCCGATGCCAGTTCGGAGACAGCGTCTTCGTGCGCGGTGTCGTGGAGATCTCCAACCATTGCCGCGAGAACTGCCACTACTGCGGGATGCGACGGGAAAACCGGGATCTGAAGCGGTACCGAGGCCGACTGGATGCCCTGCTGGAACTGCTGGTCCACCGTCGCCCCGGGAGCATCACGGACCTTAATCTGCAGGCCGGCGAGGACCCGGTTGCAGTCCGGGAGATCGCCATTCCCCTTATCCGGACCCTGCGGCGCGAGACCCCACTGGGCATCAGCGTCTGCCTGGGAACGCTCAGCAAGGATCTTTCCACGGAGCTGCTCGAGGCAGGAGCCACCACCTACATCATCAAGTTCGAGAGCTCCCAGGAAGCCCTCTACCGGTCCTTCGAGGCTCCAGGAACCTTGACAGAACGGCTCACCCACATTCGTTGGTTGGCCGGGAATGGATGGAACGTCAGCTCAGGCTTCATCTCAGGACTCCCGGGACAGGGTATCGACGGACTCCTGGGTGATGTCCGGGCCGCACTGGATCTTCCCCTGATCGGGTGCAGTATCAGCCCCTTCGTGCCGGGTGAATCGACCCCGCTCCGTGGCGCAACCTCCGGTGGCTTCGACCCGACCCTCAACGCCATGGCACTGCTCCGGATCCTCAGGCCGAACTGGGTCATTCCAGCCGTGAGCGCACTCAACATCGTCGGTGCGGATCTCGGATACCGGGGAGGCCTGCGCGCCGGCGCCAACCTCTGCACCATCAACCTCACCCCGCCTGAGATGCGAGGCGACTACCTTCTCTACAAGCGGGATCGGTTCATCATGGATGAAGAACGCGTCCTGTCCGCCGTCGCCCACGAGGGCCTGACCGTTTCCCGGAAGAGTCTCGCTGCATTCCTGGGTTCCATAGCACAGGTCCACCCCTAGACGACCGGGTTGACCCGCGCGGACCCTGGAAGCCACGTCCGCCACCCCTCGCAGACCTCCAGGACAAGCCACCGGGCCAACGCCCTAAGTAGCGGTGGTCCACTGGAACGGTCGGGCAGGAAACCCATCAACAAATCCCGGCGCCGTGCATTGGCGCGTCCGAAGGTTCCGCGGCGACGCCGATCGTCGGCCATCCGCGAGAGACGCCGGTTGTAGGTCCGCATGATCCATTGTGGGATCCAGCTCGCGGGCAGGCTGAAGACCGGATTCTGCAGCGCCTTCGGCCCCATCTGGAAGGGCT
Source organism: Verrucomicrobiales bacterium (assembly GCA_005801385.1). GTDB lineage: Bacteria > Verrucomicrobiota > Verrucomicrobiia > Limisphaerales > UBA9464 > UBA9464. Next base: position 16,474 of record SYEM01000032.1, read on the forward strand.
GGGAGACCACTCCGATATAGTAGAAGCCGAGGTCGAGTCGGAACCCGATCTGCATCAGCTCGAAATCCCCAAGCCAGGAATATTTGTCACGGTAGACGGCATCGAACCAACCCCGGTAGCTCCGCGTGAAATCCTCGTTGTGCCGATCCACCCTCGGTGCCACTGGCTCCCCGGCCTCCGATCGAAGGATCAGATCCACCGCACGGCTTACGGTGAAGCTCAGCCAGTCCATGCCAGGACTGTAGAGCGGATCGATGAAGCCCGCCGCGTCTCCCACCAGGACGAAACCATCGCCCGCCATCCGCTCGGACCAGTATGCGAGGTTGGCCCGCCAGTGGACATCGCCCGCGACAGGTTCCGCATCCTGCAACAGGGCACGTCCCATGGGATGGGCACAGAGGAACGCCTTCAGACGGCGCACCAGAGGCTCCGGGCCAGCCGGCCAGCGTACACGACGCTGGTCAAAGACGACCCCGACCGAGGTCTCCCCCCCCTTCAGCGGGATGACCCAGGCCCACCAACCGTCGCCCACCAGATGGTTCGTGGCCGTCGCCCGGATGCCACAGCAGGCCTGGGACCACTCCGGATACCGGGCGGTCAGATCGCTCCCATCGAGATCCGTCACGCCACGCCACCGGGCCCAGCAGGCCGTGGTTGGGTGTTCACGATTGGATCGAAGCCATCCCTCCTGTCGGGCCAGAAGGGTTGTGAACCCGCTCGCATCCACCACCCAGCGAGCCTCCACGTTGAACAACTCGCCATCGGCCTCGACCCCAACCCGCTGCGTTCCACCTGTGGCGAGCTGCACGGATCGGACCTTGGCCCCACGCAGAACGACCGCGCCGGCATCCCGCGCGCGGCTCAGGACCTCTTCGTCCAGCGTACTCCGGTCCACCTGCCAGGCCGGTATGCGCGTGAGGTACCGTCCACCGATCTCGCTGCAGTCCACGAGATCCTCAACCCCAGGACGGCTGAACCAGAACCGCATGCCTTGCTTTGATAGCTGGGTCTCGTTGTTGAAGGCGGTCAATCCAAGGACCCTCGCCAGAAAATAAGCGCTGACCTCGACAGTGGACTCACCGACGCGTCGGGTGAAGGCGGTCGATTTTTCAAGCACCAGGACCCTCAGTCCCGGGTTTCCGCGGAGCAGCAGTAGGGCCGTGGCGGATCCGGACAGGGATCCGCCCACGATGGCTACGTCGACGACTTCGGTCCGCATGGTGGGATTCCGATGGGTGTCCACCGGTGATTCAAGAGGAAGTTGTATGAGCCTGGATCCTCAAAAGGGTCACGAGCACGGGTTATCCCGGACCCAGATGATCAGGACCCTGTTTGACTCCAAGCACAAGGTCCATAGCCTCAATGCAGAGCCCCGTGCTGTTTCCCTCCAAAAACGCCTCTACGCGACCTCAAAGAGTGGCGATCACCGGCGCGGGGATCGTGACTGCACTGGGTCATGGATGGGCGGTGAATGCCGAGGGATTCCGTTCCGGCCAGACCGCATTCCGCACAGTCCGTGGATTCGATACCGCAGGACAGCGTGTCCAGATCGCGGCCGAGGCCGAACCGGCAACCGGCCTCGCGGAGTCCCGTCTGGGGGAGCATCGATCGCGCAGGATGGATCGGGCCGCCCACCTTCTTCTGGAGGCCACGGCCGAAGCCTGGAACCAGGCAGGCTGGGCAGGCAGCCCGTGCACGGTGCCCGTCGTTCTGGGAACGACGAGCGGCGGCATGGGTCTCGGGGAGGCGTATTTCAGGCGTTGCATCGGGCAACCGCCCAGGTCTCGGGGCCTCGCCACACTCGCCCTACACTACCAGCCGCAGACGCAGGTGTCCGATGTCATGGAGGCGCTCGGATTCGAGGGAGCCACCCGAATCATCTCCAATGCCTGCGCCTCCGGAGCCAACGCCGTAGGTGAGGCGTTCGAGATGATTCGGAACGGCCATGCCGAACGAGTGGTGACCGGCGGCTACGACGCGCTGACCCAGCTGGTCTTCGCTGGCTTCGATTCCCTCCAAGCCCTGTCCACCACGCGATGCCTGCCATTCGACACCCGACGTGACGGACTAGCACTCGGAGAGGGCGCGGGCATCCTGTGTCTCGAGCCGATGGACGCTGCACACGCTCGGGGAGCGACGATACTCGCCGAGATCGTCGGCTATGGAGCCTCGACAGACACCCACCATCTTACCCAGCCCGATCCCAGCGGCGAGGCAGCGTTGGAATCCATGACCGAGGCCTGTGCACAAGCCGGGATCCGTCCCTCCGAGGTCGGCTACATCAACGCCCATGGAACCGGAACACGCCTGAATGATGCGGCTGAGACACAGGCAATCCACAGATGGGCGGGAGACGCCACGCCCAGAATCCCGGTCAGCTCCACCAAGTCGGGGATCGGACACCTCCTCGGTGCCGCCGGCGCGGTCGAGGCCGTCGCATGTATCATGGCTCTCCGCGGCCAGTGGCTGCCCCCAGAACCGGAGGACCTCGTGCCGGATCCCCTCTGCCGGTTCCCTGTGGTCCAGAGTCCGACATCCGCCCGATTCGACCATGTCCTGAGCAACTCATTCGGCTTCGGCGGTGCCAACGCGAGTCTCGTGTTCCGGAAGGCATGATGACCTCCACGCGAATCCACGTGCACGGAATCGGGGTGGTCTCACCGGCGGGCTGGGGCGTCGGATCCTTTCGGGAGATCCTCGATGGACATCGGGTTGCGCCCCCGTCGGAGCTGCCGCACCCCGATGGATTGGCGAGGACCGTGTTGCGAGTGCCCGCCTTGGTCCCACGGCCGCCGTGGATGGCTCATCCCCGGATGCGTCGGACAAGCCCCATCTCCCAGTTTGCCTTGGCGGCCACTTTCGAGGCCCTCGGACAAATGGGGATGCCGCAGCCCTGTCCGGGTCTAGGGATCCTGACCAGTGTCATGGGAGGCGGGGTGATCTATTCCCGCCGTTTCTATGGGGAGGTCCTCGCGGATCCCTCCACGGCCAGCCCCCTGCTCTTCCCGGAGACAGTCTTCAACGCGCCGGGATCCCACCTCGCCGCGGTGCTTCAGACCCGGGCCAGGAACGACACCGAGGTGGGAGATGAGACCGGGTTTCTGACGTCTCTCGCCCTGGCGGCACGATGGCTGGCAGACGATGTCGTCCCTGCCTGCCTCGTCGTGTCCTGCGAGGAGTTGGACTGGCCCAACGCCGGGGCCATCGGACTTTTCCCGGGCAAGACGCTCCCGTCCGAAGGGGCGGCCGCTTTGCTGCTCCGCAGAGAGCCGTCCGCAGTCGAACTCGTCGGAGTTTCATCGCCGCATCGGTGTTCCCACCGGCGGGCCAGGCAAGTGGACCTCGAAACCATCCGGCAGGATCTCCGATGGACCAGCGCCCCCACAACCCAGGTCGTCCGGGCTGGAGGATCGGATTCGATGAACCGCCTCGAACCGCGATTCGGAGAAGGGCTCGCCGCCACCGGCGGTTGGGCCTGCGTCGCAGCTGTGGATGCGATCCTGAGGGGGCAGTGCCAGGAATCTGTGGCTGTCGTCGACGGATCCAACGGGCAAACCTTAGCCTGCCGATTCCAGTCAAATCGGTTTCCGACCGAGATTCCCGCGGTCGCCTAAAACGGCAACCGGTTGCATCGCGGCTTCACCTCGCGGATGGGGACTGATTGGCTGAAGCCGTGATTGTCACCCTTGTCACCGGAGGCAACGGCCTTCTCGGCCAGGCCATCGCCCAGGCCATGCTGGATTCCGAGCCCGATGCGATTGTTTGGCTTGGTGTCCGGCAAAACCGGGACCGGGCAGACACGATGTCCCGATCTCATCCGGAACGCTGTCGCTGCGTGGACCTCGACGTCACGGATCCTACCGATTGGAAACGCGCCATCGCCGAAATGGAATCCACGGTAGGCCGGATCGATGTCCTGGTGAACAACGCCGGTCATGCTGAAGATGGGCTTCTGGCTACGTTGGATCCGGAGTCGTGGTCCCGCGTGATCGCGGTGAACCTCGATGCGGTTTTCCACGGCTGCCAGGCAGTCCTTCCCGGCATGATCGGTCGCCGCTTCGGACGCATCGTGAACATCTCGTCGCTGAGCGCCCTGCTGGCGCCGCCGGGACAGACCCACTATGCCGCGGCCAAGGCGGGTGTCTTGGGACTGACACAGTCGCTCTCCAAAGAGGTGGCCCGCATCGGCATCACGGTGAATGCCGTATGCCCTGGCTACATCGACACGGAGGCATTGGAGTCGCTGTCCACCGAACGGCGGCAGGCTGCCCTGGCCTCGATTCCGATGCGCCGCCTTGGACGTCCAGAAGAGGTCGCCTCAGTCGTCCGGTTCCTCGCCTCCCGGGAGGCCTCCTACATGACCGGAGCTTCGATCAAGGTCGACGGCGGAATATTTTGAACCGAGGAAGTAGAGTCGGGTAGAACTCCTCCTTCCCGGCATGGGAAATCTCAGATTTACCCCCGAACCATGCATCGTTTCCTGACGAGACCCATCCGTGGAACCTCTGAGGTTCTCAAGCTTTCCGCCACCGGTACGCAATCGCGTCCATCTAATAGAAAGGCCTCCCATGGATGAGGTCGCACTCAGGAACGAGATCCGCGCACTGGTCCTAGAAACTCTGATGCTGTCGATCCCCACAGAGGAACTCACCGACGAGCGTCCACTCTTCGGTCCGGAGGGGCTCGGCCTCGACTCCGTGGATGCGCTCCAGCTGGTGGTTGCGATCGACAAGAAGTACGGACTGAAGATGACCGATCAGGAAGTCGCTCGGGCAACCCTTCGAAGCGTTGCCACCCTCAGCGAGGCGGTCTTCCGGCACCGTCGCCCGAGCCAAGTCAGCCCCAACCTCAATTCCCAGAAGTAGATCATCTCGTGTCGTCCAGACATCCCGGAGAAGCCCAGGCGCAACGATGCCTTCCATCCCATCTACAATCCCTACCGCGCCGTTGCTGAGTCCGTGACCTGACAAGTGGAAGTCAATACGCTACGAGGTAGCAGACGGGGGGATGGTGGAGGGAGCCCGGAGGGCGACCGGAACCATCCCCCCGTCTGAGGCGGTCACAACCACTACCAACGACATGACCAACGACCATCCGGCCGACAACCCCGATTCGGGCCCGAAGAAACGCCGCTTCCTCAGCGCCGAGAAGAAATTCCAGATCTACCTGGAGGCGCAGTCC
>SYEM01000033.1 GCA_005801385.1 Verrucomicrobiales bacterium
CCCCGCGGACGCGTCGGGTCGCCCACCGCGTCCGGCCGGCGAACCCGAGGGCGTGGTCCGCCTGAGGGCCGCCGCCACGAACCTCGCCCTCGACGCCGCCGCGCCTAGACCTCTCCTGCTCGGCCGACACCTGCTCGAACGTGGCCTGAAGCCCGGTCCAGGCTTCACCCCCATCCTGTCCGCGGCGTTCGAGGCTCAGCTGGATGGCGCCTTCGGCGATGTCGACGGGGCCCGGGACTGGTTGTCGCACCATCTCGCGGAGACCTCCACCGCCCTGGAGGTCCCGCCCACCAAGGATCCAGCCTCCCGCCCATGAACGTCGTCTGCCTGAACGGAGAGTTTCTCCCCGCCGAGGAGGCCAAGGTCTCGATCTTCGATCGGTCATTCCTCTACGGGGATGGTCTGTTCGAGACGCTGCGGGTCTATGGAGGCCACCCGTTCGCCTGGACCGAACACCTCGATCGACTCGAACGGTCCGCAGGGCGGATGGGACTCCGGATGCCGACAACGCGGGACACCCTACGGTCGATGTCGCTCGAACTTCTGCGCCGCAACGGTCAGTCCGAGGCCCTCCTTCGAATCCAGGTTTCCCGCGGACAGGGCAGCCGTGGGTATTCCCCGAAGGGGGCGGAGTCCCCGATCTGGGTCGTCAGCACCCACCCGGCCACGCCCCAGGATCCGGCCCAACCCACGCGCTGGCGCCTGGCGACGGCCTCCATGCGACTGGCCGTGTCCGATCCGCTGAACCCACTGAAGTCCTCCAGCAAGCTGCTCCAGGTCCTCGCCCGCGCCGAGGCGGAGTCGCAAGGGTGTGACGAGGCCCTGCTTCTCGACACCGCCGGGGGCGTCGTGGAGGGATCCAGCAGCAATGTATTCTGGATCCTCGGCAACCGCCTGCTCACACCCCCGGTCGAATCCGGGGCCCTTCCGGGAATCACCCGGGATGCCGTGCTCCGGATCGCCCCGGACCTCGGATTCATCCCCAGGGAGAGCCGATGCACCCCCGACGACCTCCGGGCCGCGGACGGCGTCTTCCTCACCCTCAGCTCCCTCGAGCTGGTGACAGCCACCGCTCTCGACGGCACCCCGCTGCGGGAGAGTCCGGGAACACGGTCGCTGCACGAGGCCTACCAGCGCCAGACCCGCAGCGGCCCGCATTGACCCCCCCGCCCGCGCCTTGTCAGGCTTCGCGCGATGGCCTTGTCCGAATCCCTCGTCGCCGAACTCCGCCAGCGGATCGCTCCCGACGCCCTTCTGACCTCCACGGAGGATCTGATCCCCTATTCCTTCGACGGCACTGCCGCGATGACCCAGATGCCGGGAGCGGTCGTGTTCGCCCGGTCCGCGGCCGACGTCGTGGCAGTGCTCGAGATCGCCACGCGCGAACGGATCCCGGTCGTCACACGCGGCTCCGGCACCGGTCTCAGCGGCGGCAGCCTGCCCGTCGCGGGCTGCATCGTACTCTGCACCGTCCGCATGAACCGCATCCTGGAGGTCGACCGCGCCAATCTCACCATGAGGGTCGAACCCGGCGTCACCACCCTCCAGGTCGCCGAGGCCGCCGCGGCCGTGGGACTCTTCTATCCTCCCGACCCCGGCTCGATGAAGATCTCCACTATCGGCGGCAACGTCGCGGAGAACTCCGGGGGCCTCCGGGGCCTCAAGTACGGGATCACCCGCAACTACGTCATGGGACTCGAGGTCATCCTGGCCAACGGCGAGGTGCTCACGACCGGCAACAAGTGCGTCAAGGACGTCGCCGGCTACTCGATCAAGGACCTCTTCATCGGCAGCGAGGGCACCCTCGGTGTCATTACCCAGGTCCTGCTCAAGCTCATCCCCAAGCCCGCCGCCAAGAAGACCCTTGTGGCCACGTTCGACGCCATGGACGCGGCTGCCCAGACGGTCAGCGACCTGATCGCGGCCCAGATCATCCCCTGCACGCTGGAGTTCCTCGACCGCACCACGATCCGGTGCGTGGAGGACTACGCGAAGATCGGCCTCCCGACAGACTGCGAGGCCCTGCTGCTGATGGAGGCGGACGGACATCCGGCCCAGGTCGAGGAGGAGGCCCGGGTCATGGAGGAGATGGCGCGTCGCAACGGCTGCCGGGAGATCCGGATCGCCCGCGACGAGGCCGAGGCCAACCGGCTTGCCAGCGCCCGTCGGAGCGCCTTCAGCGCCCTGGCCCGGGTCGCCCCCACCACGATCCTCGAGGACGCCACCGTACCCCGGAGCGAGCTCGCCCACATGGTCCGGTTCGTCGAGCAGATCGCCCAGAAGTACCGCCTCCGCATCGGGACGTTCGGACACATGGGCGACGGCAACCTGCATCCGACCTTCCTGACCGACGAGCGGAACCACGAGGAGATGGAACGGGTCCATGCCGCCTTCCAGGACATCTTCAACGAAGCGATCCGCATCGGCGGAACGATCACGGGCGAACACGGCGTCGGAGTCGCCAAGCGCGACTTCCTGCCAAAGTTTGCCGGCGACGCCCAGATGCGCGTGATGCGGGAACTGCGACGGGTTCTCGACCCGGCCGGCATCCTGAATCCGGGCAAGGTGCTCTGAGATTCCCCAGACTTGGGGGTTGAGGACCGGACGACGAGCGGTGCAAATAGGGCCATGCCGACAGGACGTTCCCGGATGAACTCGATGCAGCGGCTCCAGGTCGCGACCCTCCTGCCCGTCTTCGCCCTCGCCGGACTCGCCGTCGTCGCCTTCCTCAACCAGCTCGCCCTCACCCGGGCCCAGAACAACCGGTACGCCTCCCAGATGCTCGCCCAGGAACTCCGGGCAAGTTCCGACGAGCTCACCCGCCTGGCCCGAACCTACGTCGTCACCGGCGATCCCCAGCACGAGACGGAATACTGGCGCATCCTGGACGTCCGCAACGGGGTGAAGCCGCGGTCCGACGGCCGCACGGTGGCCCTCCGCAGGCTGATGGAGATGCAGGGCTTCACCGAAGCCGAGTTCTCGAAGCTCAAGGAGGCCGAGGACAACTCCAATGCCCTGGTTCGGACCGAAACCATCGCCATGAACGCCATTAAGGGACGCTTCGATGATGGCAAGGGCGGCTTCACCCGGACCGCGGATCCCGACGCCGAAATGGCACGCCGGATCATGCATGATCCCAAGTACCATGCCGACAAGGCCCTCATCATGGGACCCATCGCGCAGTTCGAGCAGATGCTCGACGAACGCACCGCCTCGGTCGCGGCCGCGGCGGAACGTCGATCCGAACGGGTCATGGTGCTGGTGCTCGGGCTCGCCATTCTCTCGCCGATCCTCATCTGGACCGGCATCCGTCGTCACGCCCGGGTGCTGCGGCGGTCCATCTCCGACCTCTCGGCCGCGACCGAGACGGTCGCCAGTGGGGCCTCGCAGGTGGCCTCCGCCAGCCGTTCTCTCGCCGAGGGCGCCTCAGACCAGGTCGGCGCCGTGGAGGAGATCTCCAGCTCGGCCCAGTCCGCCAGCAGGATGGCCGCACAGGGCGCCACGACCCTGAAGTCGGCGAGCGGACTGGTGGCGAAAGAACAGGAGGGATTCTCGGGGGCAAAGAACCGTCTGGCCGAGATGGTGTCGGCCATGGAGGAGATCGACGCCGCCAGCGGCCGAATCTCCCAGATCAACCAGGTCATCGACGAGCTCGCCTTCCAGACGAACATCCTCGCCCTCAACGCCGCCGTGGTGGCCGCCCGGGCCGGCGAGGCCGGACTCGG
>SYEM01000303.1 GCA_005801385.1 Verrucomicrobiales bacterium
CTGCTCTTCATGGGCGGGGAGTTCGGACAGACGCACGAGTGGAATGCCAATGCCGCCCTCGACTGGTCCCTGCTCGATTCCGGCCCCTTCCATCGCGGCACCCAGAGATGGGTCTCCGACCTCAATGCCCTCTACCGACGGGAGCCGGCGCTTTGGCGTGGGGACTACGAGCGGGAAGGGTTCTGGTGGATCGATTGTGGTGACCATGAGAACAGCGTGCTCACCTTCGTCCGCCACGCCTCCGTCGAGGGCCACCCCGGCGCCCACTCCCACCTCCTCGTGATCCTCAATCTGACACCAGTGCCCCGGCCACGATATCGGGTGGGCCTGCCGCTCGCGGGACGCTGGGATGAGCTGCTCAACAGCGACGCCAGCCTCTACGGAGGGAGCAACCTGGGGAATCCGCTGGGCGTCGAAGCCGAGTCATACGCGGTCCATAACCAGGGTCATTCCGCCGAGTTCACCCTGCCCCCGCTCAGCGTCAGCATCTTCGGCCACCGCGGCTGAGATCCCCGGGCTCACATTCCGAGGGCAACCAGGCGACAGCACGCAACAACCCGTCGGCAATCGCCACGGTTGCTGGCCCTCGAATGGAATTCTACTCTGCGCCCCCTGTGCCGAAGATAGCCCGCCTCCCTCGTGTCTCCCCCACCGCCTCCGGTGGGGAGGCGGCACTCTGGCGCGCGGTGGGAGCGCGATGGCGACAGCTGTTCGGCGACTTTGCACGTCTCGGACTGAGCTTCGAATGGCACGAGGTGCCCCCAGATGCCGAGGTCGACTGGGCGCCCAGCTTCCATCCTGATGCCGTGGAACTGTGTCTCAACCTCGCAGGAACCGCCGAGGTCTCTGCCGCTGGCAAGACCCTCCGGCTCGAACCCTGGACCGCCGGATTCTATCGACAGGGACGCCCCAGCCTCGAAGCCCGTCGGTTACCCGGTGCCACCCATCATTTCATCACCGTGGAATTCGCCCCCGAATTCCTCTCGAGACATCTCCACAAATCATCGGAGGACCTCCACCCCCTGATCCGCCAGGCCATCGTCGGAACCCCAGGCGGAGCCATGGTGGCCTCCCCCGAGTCGATCAACGTCCGCCAGCGGGAACTTGTCCTCAGCCTCCGTCAGCCGCCCGTCCTGGCCAGTGCCCAGGACATCTGGTTCCAGGCCAAGGCCATTGAGCTGATGGGGGAGTTCTTCTTCCAGCCGGCCTCGACGGAGGAGCTGTTCTGTCATCGTCACCAGCGCGTCGCCCGCGACCGCGTCGACCGCTTGATCTCGATCCTCAAGGAACGGCTCACCGACCCGCCCCCACTCGAGGAGATCGGCCGACAGGTGGGCTGCAGTCCCTTCTACCTGAGCCGGACCTTCTCCAAGGAGACTGGCCAGACCATTCCGCAGTACCTCCGACAGCTTCGCCTGGAACGGGCCGCGGACCTGCTCCGGAGTGGATCCTTCAACGTCACCGAGGCCGCGACCGAGGTCGGCTACAACAGCCTCAGCCACTTCAGCCAGGCATTCCACCAACACTTCGGGTGCTGTCCCGGACTCTATCCCATGGCCACCCCGACCCAGAAGGCTGCCTCCGAGGGTTCAGAACGCTGACCCGAGCCACATCAGGAACCGGGCGGTCCGGTTGAACCACCAGCCGAGGGCCGTCCACGGCGTCACCCTGCCGGTCAGCCAGGGAAGGGTCACAAGCAGCACCAGCACGTTGCCCAGCCAGATCAGCACCCCCGATACGATCCATCCTTCGACATCGATATCGGGCTGTTTCACCCGGAGGATGTGGACCGTCAGGGTCACGTGGAACGAGTAGGTCACGCCAAGGCCAAAGTGGAACCAGGGCTGGTAGGCCTGCCAGTGGCCAAAGTGGCTGCCCACCCCCCAGAACGAGGCCCACAGCAGCGCGTACAAAGGGATGAAGTACGGAGCCAGGACGATGAAGGCGTTGCTCTTGCTCACCACGACCGACCCCCCCTTGGAGGTAGCCCGGAACGACTTCACCCGCCCCCCGCACACCCAGGCTGAAAGCGCATGGGTCAGCTCATGGCCCACCACGTAGATCCAGAGCGGCTTGGGCAGCATCAGGAACACCACGAGCCACGCAGCGGCTCCCCCAAGCACTGAGACCCAGAACAACGACGACCCGACGGACACTCGGATGAGGACGACCAGCGCCCAAGTGGCGCCAACACACCACGGCAGAAGCGCGAGTCCGAACAGGATCCGCCACAGGAGCTGGAAGAGATGCGACATGGCCGAGGCTCAGCAACCCGGGGCAGGATGGCTGTCGAGGGTTGAGAGTTGAGAGTCGATCCACATGGACGCAGCCCAGAAGCCGACGGGGCGCGCAGTGCCCTGCTGGACCTGGGTGCGAGGCACCCAACAAGACGATATCACCGCCGCGTAGACACCTGATTCTGACCGATCCCTGACACCCTGGAACACCATCTCATCCATAACGGTCCGGAGACAACAGACCGAGATCGAACGACGGCCGATCCCCCGCCAGCAGCTCCGACACCAGCCGGCCCGTGACGGGCCCCAGACTCAGCCCCAGCATGGCATGACCCGTCGCCACGACGAGGTTAGCCACCCGGCGACTGCGACCCAGGTAGGGCAGTCCGTCTGGAGAACATGGCCGAAGGCCTCGCCACGGCCGGATGCCGTCGAAGTCCTCGGGCTCATACGCCGGGAAATACCGGACCGCCGCCTTGACGATGCCGCGGACCCGCCGCTCCGTGATGTCCTCGTTCAGGCCCGCGATCTCCATGGTTCCACCGAAGCGAAGGCTTCCCCCCATCGGCGTCACCGCCACCCGCGCCTCGGTCAAGATTGAGCACAGCTCCGGGAGCTGACGCGGCCGACTGAGCGTCAGGCTGTACCCTTTGCCCGCCTGCATCGGGATCGACAGTCCGAGGCCCGCGCCCAGCCGTGACGACCACGATCCCCCAGCCAGGACAAGGCGTCCGACCGGGATCTCCCCAGCGGTCGTTTCGAGCGAGCGGACCCGATCCCGCTCCCGACGAACACCGGTCACCTCGGAACCCCAGAGGAACCGGACTCCCAGCCGGCCACACTCCTTGCGCACCGCTCCCATGAACCGGTGGGGCGACAGGTGACAGTCCTTCGGAAAGAACACCGAACCCGCGACATCCATGGTCACCGTTGGATCCATCGCGGCGGTCTCCTTCGCCCCGAGAACCCGCGCAGGGACTCCCAGTGCCTCCGCCTTCTTCGCAAACGCAGCCTCCTCCTCGAGCCCATGCTCCGTCCGACACAGCATCAGGAGACCCCGCTGCACGAGGCCGAACTCGTCCGGCAACTCCGATGCGAGTCGTTCGTACTCCGAACGGCTGGCGAGATTGAGATCCCTCAACAGCGGGGCGGCGGTGCGGACATGCCCCGCCGTCGACGCCCGGATGAACCGCCAACCCCAGGCGAGGAGTTCGGGATCCAAGCGCGGCTTGATGTAGAAGGGTGATTCCGGATTCCACATCCACCGGAATCCCAATGCCACCATCCCCGGCGCCGCCAGCGGCACGAAATGGCTCGGAACCACCATCCCTGCGTTCCCGAACGAGCATCCATCCCGATCCTCCGCCTGCCGATCGACCACCGTCACCGGCATTCCTCGCCGGGCACAAAACAGCGCCGAACAGAGGCCGATGATGCCAGCACCCAGGATCACCACATGGGAGGAATCGGACATGCCCGCCGAGGATGGCGGGCTCCCCGCCACGAAGGAAGCCGAAGACTCGTCGAGACCAGACTTGTCTCACCCGAGGAGTCGGACCAACCCTTCCCCATGACTCGCCGCTCCTTCCTCCAGTCAGGCACCGCCGCGGTCGCATGGTCCGCGGCCGCCACCTACATCCCCACCACCTTCGCCGCCGCCGAAAAGCCGCTCCGCGTCGGCCTCATCGGCACCGGCTGGTATGGCAAGTGCGACCTCTTCCGCCTCATCCAGGTCGCGCCCGTCGAAGTGGTCTCTCTCTGCGATGTCGACAAGAGGATGCTTGCCGAGGCGGCCGACCTCGTCTCACAGCGCCAGAAATCCGGGAAGAGACCCCGCACCCATGGCGACTACCGCCGGATGCTCGCCGAGAAGGATCTCGACGTCGTCCTGATCGGCGCCCCCGACCACTGGCACGCCCTGCCCATGATCGAGGCCTGCAAGGCCGGCGCCGACATCTACTGCCAGAAGCCGACCGGCGTCGATGTGGTCGAGAGCCAGGCCATGCTCGCCGCCGCCCGCAAATACGGACGGGTTGTCCAGATCGGCACCCAGCGTCGCAGCACCCCACACCTCATCGAGGCCCGCGAGCGCTACATCCAGTCCGGCGCACTCGGCAGGATCGCCCGGGTCAACATCTGCTGCTACTGGCACATGCGGAACCGCGACACCGTCGCCCAGGCTCCGGATACCGCCCCCCCTGAGTATCTCGACTACGAGATGTGGACCGGCCCGGCCCCGATGCGGCCCTACAACAGGATCGTCCATCCCCGGGGATGGCGCGCCTTCATGGAGTACGGCAACGGGATCGTGGGCGACATGTGCGTGCACATGCTCGACATGACCCGGTGGATGATGGACCTCGGCTGGCCGAAGCGGATCAGCTCCTCCGGGGGCATCCTGGTCGACAAGGCCGCGCGCGCGAACATCACCGACACCCAGGAGGTCACCTATGATTATGGGGATCTCCAGGTCGTCTGGACCCACCGCACCTGGGGTTCTGACCCGGATTCCAAGTATCCGTGGAGCGCCACCTTCTACGGCGACAAGGGAACGCTGAAGGCCAGCGTCTTCAGCTATGACTACCAGCCCCTCGGTGGCGGCAGTCCGGTCCACAAGGATGTCGGCATGGAGCTCGAGGAGTATCCGGAGGACAAGACCGAGAAGGATCTCGAGAAGCACTGCGCACCAGCGATCCGGGGGCACATGCGCAACCTGCTCGAATGCCGCCAGTCCCGCGGGAAGCCGGTCGCCGACATCGAGCAGGGCCACATCTCGTCCGCCTCCTGCATCCTCGGCAACATCGCCCTGCAGCTCGGCAGAACCCTCACCTGGGATGAGAAGGCCCAGAGGGTGGTCGGTGACAACGAGGCCAACCGGCTCCTCGCGAGACCGTATCGGTCGCCCTGGACCCATCCCACCCCGAAGAACGTCTGACGGTTTCTGGACGTCGGATCAGCCCGGATCACCAACCCGGTGCAACCAGTGCCACGGCTCGTAGACGATGCCGTTGGGGTTGCCCCTCGGGTAGCTCAGGAAAAATCCAAACCGGCCCGCATTCCGGCTGAGCCAGCCATAGGCCGAGGTTTCCTCGAATCGTTCCTCGAGCGGCGGACATCCGGGTGTCCCAATATCCACCGCCCGTCCGGTGTGGTGCTCGCTGTAGCCCGGGGCGGCGTTGACCCGGAGGATCGACTCGATCGTCTCGCCCGCAGCCCGCTTTCGCTCCAGGATCTCTTGCTGCCGTTGGACGGAACGGAAGCCCGAGATCAGCAACAGCGTGATGCCCTCCGCCCCGGCAGCCGCCACCATCGCGCGCCATGCGGCTGCGACATCCGGCTGCAACTCGATCCGACGTCCGTCGGCCACCACCCGAACCACCTCCAGCACATCGGCCTCCGGCTGGAGGGTCAGGCCCCTGTCGACCCCGTACGTCTCCGGGATGCCCAGGACCCCGAGTCGGTCCCGGATCGACGCCGCATAGGCCTGGGTCACCGGACCATCGGTCGGAGGCGTTCCCGGACGTGGGGAGTCGGAGTGATCCATGGGAAGAATGACCCTCAGGACCTGTCACGATGAGAACAGGTCCAGCTGCGGGGGAGGATGGAGCGAGCGAAGTCGGTCCCGATCCGATCGGGTCCGCCGGGGACGTTCCACCGGGGCGGCCCCTGCGGCATCCTCACCCGCTCCGGGCAACACCTGCTGGAGATTCAGTTCGGCCTCCTCGAGGACCCGCAGGATCACCTTCGCCCTGGCAATCACCGGCTGTGGCACCCCGGCCAGCCGGGCCACCTGGATACCGTGGCTCTTGTCGGTCGCCCCTGGCTGGACCTTCCGCAGGAACACGAGCTGGTCGTTCCACTCCCGGACCGCCACATGATGGTTCCGGACCCGAGCCAGCCAGGCTCCATCGCGGGCACCGGGCGCCTCGGGCGCATCCGGATGGCTGCCCAGCTCGGTCAGCTCATGGTAGTGGGTTGCGAAGAGCGTCTTCGCACCCACCTGATGGTGCAGATGCTCCACGATGCTCCAGGCCAGGCTCAGACCATCAAAGGTGCTCGTGCCCCGACCGATCTCGTCCAGGATCACCAGACTCCGACGCGTCGCGTTGTTCAGGATGTTGGCC
>SYEM01000304.1 GCA_005801385.1 Verrucomicrobiales bacterium
ACTCTGACCCAGACACAATCATGCCCCTCATCACCAGCTTCGAACGCCGTGCCCTCGCGAAGGGACTCTCCCAGGGACTCTCCCAGGGTCGAGCCGAAGGACAGACCGAGGGGCAGCGTACTGCCCTCCGGGAGGCCATTCGGGACCTGCTCGAGGAACGATTTGGGCACACTCCGCCGGCCATCGGGGAACGGCTCGAGCAGGAGGCCGATCCCGCCACCCTGAAGGTGTGGCTGCGCAAGACAGCCTCGGTCGAGTCGTTGGACGCCTTCCTCGGCGTGGTGTCGCGCTGAGGGAACGGAGGGGGCGGAACAATTGGGTCCCGGTGGGTGGCCCAGTGCTCTGGATCACTGGGGGCCTCCCAGGCACCCACACTCCCCAGGCCTTACTCACGACCACGCCCCAGCACTCCCTGGCATCCAGCCCAGATCGGCTCACGCCTCGCAGGTGGGCGCTCCCGCGCCCAGTGATGCCGGGCACTGCATCACCCACCACACGCCACCTGCATCACCCAACGCCACCCGTCCCCCCCCTTCGCCCCCCACAATCTCTCCGTCTCTGCTCCGCGTCGCCGGATCGCTGTGAGAGTCCCCTGCCCCCGGTTTTCCGCTTCCAAGTTCGGCGGCTGAGGTCCTCCCTTGGATCACCGTCCCATGCCACGACCATTCGCCGCCGGCCCTCTGCTGCTGCTCCTCGCCACGCTCCTCAGGGTCACGGGTGCCGATCCCGCCCCACGGTTCGAATCCGAGATCCAGGCCTTCGTGGAGGCCGATCGGAAATCCCCCCGGCAACCCGGAGGCATCCTCTTCGTCGGCAGCAGCATCTTCCGGGAATGGACCCACGTGGCCACCGCCATGGCCCCACTCCCAGTCCTCAACCGGGCCTTCGGCGGGTCGAAGACACAGGACCAGCTCGACCGCTTCGACCAGGTTGTGACACCCCATGGTCCCCGCGTGGTGGTCTATTACTGCGGCAGCAATGACCTGAAGTCCGGCGACGAGCCCCAGGTGATCTTCGGACGCTTCAAGGCATTCTCCGAACGTCTCCACAACCAGTTGCCGGACTGCCATCTGATCGCGGTCTCCAGCACCCGGTCCCCCGACCGGGTTTCCATCTGGGACCGTGTCGACCAGTACAACGGACTCGTCCGCGCCCACTGTGCCACCACCGCCCGGCATGCGTTCGTCGACCTCAATCCGATGCTGGTCGATGCCGACGGTCGACCGCGGTTGGACTTCTTTCGCGACGACAAGCTCCATCTCCATTCAGCCGCCTACGAGGCGTTCGCGAAGGTCCTGCGTCCAGTGCTGGAGAGGGTCTGGGCGGAGGCCCAGGCACAGGCCCCGCCATCGGAGAGGGAAACCCTCTCGGAGGCCATCCTCGGAATCGAAAGGCGGGTGACACATGGATTCGCGACGAACAACGGGGTCCGTATCCACTACGCGACGATGGGCACGGGTCCGTTGGTCGTGATGGTCCACGGATTCCCCGACTGCTGGCTCTCATGGCGGCACCAGATGCCCGCGTTGGCTCGAACCCACGAGGTCGTGGCCATCGACCAGCGGGGCTACAACCTGAGCAACCAGCCCGCCGGGGCCGAGTCCTATGACATGGCGCGGCTGGTCGAAGACGTGGAAGCCGTGATCCGGTCCCGAGGCCGGGACCGTGCCGTGGTCGTGGGACACGACTGGGGCGGTGCGGTGGCCTGGAACTTCGCGATGACGCGTCCGGCCATGACCGAGCGGCTCGTCGTGGTGAATCTGCCGCATCCACGCTGGCTACGACGCGAGCTGGCCCGCAACCCGCAGCAGCAGCGGAACAGCGCCTACGCCCGAAACTTCCAGCAGCCCGGCTCCCATCGCGCCCTGACTCCCGAGGGCCTTGCGGGTTGGGTCAAGGATCCCGAGGTGCGTGCCCGGTACGTCGAGGTCTTCCGACGGTCCAGCACCGAGGCCATGATGGCCTGCTACCAACGCAACTATCCCAAGGAGCCCTACACCGAGGACACCTCGATCCCAACACCCGTCGACTGCCCGGTCCTCGTGTTCCACGGACTCGCGGACCCCTACCTGCCGGCCGCCGGGCTGGATCGCACCTGGGAGCTGGTGAGCCAACCCCTCACCCTCGTCACGATCCCAGGCGTTTCCCACTGGTCCCACCATGAAGCCGCCGAGCTGGTGACCCGATCCATGGTCGACTGGCTGAAACCCTGAACGCTCACCCCGATCCTGATCCATGATTCGAACACCCCTTCTCTCCCGAATCGCCCCGATCGTCTTCGCCCTGCTGACGGTCTCTTGGGCACCCGAGCTGCGGGCCGACGAGCCCAAGAACCACGACTTCGACGTCATCACGGACGAGGCCAAGCTTCCGCCCTACGTCATCCCACCGCTGCTCGTCTCGGAGAGCGGCAGGGTGATCACAACGCCCGACGAGTGGTTCCGGATCCGTAGACCCGAAATCCTCGCGCTGTTCGGGAACCTGGTCTACGGGACGGTCCCGGTGCCGGCGGAGCCCATCCGGACGACCTTCGAGGTGGTGAAGCGGGACGAGCGGTTCCTCGACGGCACGGCGGTCCGAAAGGACGTGCGGATCCGGTTCGAGAACTCCAGGGGCACCGCGGAACTCCTGGTGCTGGTCTTCCACCCAGCGGGAGCCACCCAGCCCTCCCCAGCCCTCCTGCTCCACAGCTTCTCCAACACCCGCGACAATGGCCACGACCCCGACCCCAATCGTCCCGGCCATCTCCGGACCGGCATCCCGCTGGCCGAGATCCTCCGGGCCGGCTTCGGGTTCGTCGTGGTCCATCAAGGCGATCTGGTCCGACACAACGAGGTGGAGTTCCTCAGGGGAGTCCATCCGCTGTTCTATCCGAAGGGCCAGAGCTTCCCGAAGGCCTCCGAATGGGGCGTGATCTCCACAGTGGCGTGGGGCGGCTCCAGGACAATGGACTACCTACAGACCGATCCCGATATCGATGCCCGCCGGGTCGCGATCATGGGCCACTCGAAGATGGGCAAGGCCACGCTCTGGACCGCCGCCCAGGACGAGCGTTTCGCCCTCGCGATCTCCTCGCAATCCGGCTGTGCCGGTGCGGCGCTGTGGCGTCGGAAATACGGCGAGACCCTCGAGAAGATGGTGACGCGGTTTCCCTACTGGCTGTGCCGAAACGCGGCCAAGTTCGTGAACCACGAGGACGACCTCCCCGTGGACCAGCACATGCTCCTGGCCTGCATCGCGCCGCGTCCGGTGCTCGTCCACAGCGGCGTCGAGGACCGCTGGGCCGACCCGCTCGGGGAATACCTCGCCACGTACCACGCCTCCGAGGTGTACCGCCTCCTCGGGAAGACGGGGTTGGACTCCGCCACCCCACCCGCGGTCGGGGCGATTCGCCTGACGGGCGATGTCGGGTACCACAACCGACCCGGCGGGCACTCGATCGAGCCCTCCGACTGGACCACCTTCCTCGCCTTCGCCTCGCACCACCTGCAGCGGCGCTGAGGCAGGGTCGAGGTCTGGACCCCAGAGATTCAGGCCAGGATCGGCCGCACCACCTCGCCGTGGATGTCCGTCAGGCGGAAATCCCGACCCTGGAACCGGTAGGTGAGCTTGAGGTGGTCGATGCCGAAGAGGTGCAGGATCGTCGCGTGCAGGTCATGCACGTGGACCTTGTTCTCCACGGCGTAGAATCCGAAGTCGTCGGTCCGGCCGTAGACCATGCCCGGCTTGATGCCGCCGCCGGCCATCCAGACGGTGTAGCCGTGCGGGTGATGATCCCGACCGATCTGATCCGGACTCAGCGCGCCCTGCATCATCGGGGTCCGGCCGAACTCCCCGCCCCAGAGGACGAGGGTGGAGTCCAGCAATCCCCGTTCCTTGAGATCCCGGATTAGGGCCACCGCGGGCTGATCGGTCTCCTGGCAGCGCGTCTTGAGGTCGAAGACCAGGTTTCCGTCCGGTCCACCGTGGTGATCCCAGCCCCGATGGTAGAGCTGGACGAATCGGACTCCGCGCTCCACGAGCCGTCGGGCCAGGAGGCAGTTATTGGCGAACGAGGCACGTCCGGGCGTCGTGCCATACATCTCCTGGTAGCGCAGAGGCTCCTTCGAGATGTCCATGACGTCCGGGACGCTCGTCTGCATCCGATAGGCCATTTCATAGGCCGCGATGCGGGTGGCGATCTCGGGATCCTTCACCACGTCGAGCCGCAGGGTGTTGAGGTCCTTGAGGGCGTCGAGGGACTGGCGTCGCCGTTCGGCACCCATGCCCGGGGGATTGCTCACGAACAAGACGGGGTCACCCTGGGAGCGCAGCGCGACGCCCTGGTGCTGCGTCGGGAGGAACCCGGAGCCCCAGGCGGCGTTGGTGAGGGGTTGGCCGACACCGGTCATCAGCACCACGAACGCGGGCAGGTCCTTGTTCTCGCTGCCGAGTCCATAGCTGAACCACGACCCCATCGACGGACGTCCGGACAACTGGGCCCCGGTGTTCATGAACAGCGTTGCCGGGTCGTGGTTGAACGCCTCGGAGTGGAATCCCTGCACGAAGCAGACGTCATCGGCGATGCTCTGCAGGTGCGGCATCAGTTCCGACAGCCAGACCCCGGACTTCCCGTACTGGGCGAACTTGTAGCGGGTGCCCAGCAGCGAGGCATTCTTGCCGATCTGGGCCAGCCGGATGTTCTTCACCAACTCCTCCGGCACCGCCTGCCCGTTCCGCTTGTTGAGCTCGGGCTTGTGGTCGAAGAGGTCGAGATGGGACGGCCCGCCCGACTGGAACAGATAGATGATGTTCTTGGCCTTGGGGGCGAAGTGCGTCCCCACCGCCTGGGCGACCGCGGCGGGGTTTCCCGCGGCGAAGAGCTTCTCGTCGAGCAGCGAGGCCAGCACGAGGCTTCCCATGCCGGTCCCGCAGTGCTGCAGGAAACGGCGACGGGTCGAGGACCGAAGGCTGTCGAGGACCGGACCGCTCAGTGGGTTCATGGCGTTCATGGATTCAGGGGCTGGGGTTCGTGTCGGTGGTTCAGCCCTTGGTCAGGGTCTCGTCCAGATTGAGCAGCACATTGGCGACCATCATCCAGGCGGCAAGGGCCCGGATGTCCACCGACGCCGGCCGGGGGACGGCTCCGACCTCCACGAGGGCCCGGGCCGCCGCGGAATCGCGGGTGTAGCCCTCGAGCTGACGGTTGAGGAAGTCCATCAGACGGGTCTTCTCGGTCCGGGTGGGACTGCGTCCGAGACACGTCCGGAAGGCGAATTCCATCTGGTCCGCCGGCGCCCGACCGCCCTGCTCGAGGATGCGTTGGGCGAAGACCCGCGCGGCTTCGAGGAAGGTGGGGTCGTTGAGACCCGCCAGCGCCTGCAGCGGGGTGTTGGTCCGCGGACGACGCGCGGCGCAGACGTCGCGACTCGGGGCGTCGAACGTGGCGAGGGTCGGATAGGTGCAGACCCGTCGCCAGAAGGTGTAGACCGACCGCCGGTAGAGATCGCTGCCCTCGCTGACCGGCCATTCATCCATGCCGATCTCGGGACGCAGGAACCCGAGCTCCTTCCAGAGGTTGGGGACCTGGACCGGATACACGCTCGGCCCTCCGACCTCGGGGTTGAGCAGGCCGCTGACCCTGAGGGCCTGGTCCCGGATCATCTCCGCGTCCATCCGGAACCGAGGCCCCCGGCTGACGAGACGGTTGTAGAAATCCTTCTCCTGACGCAGGTCGTCCGTCGCAGAGTCCTGACGATAGGCGGCGGACATCACGAGACGCTTCTGCATCGCCTTCACATCCCAGCCGGAGGCGATGAACTCGGAGGCCATCCAGTCGAGGAGCGCCGCGTTCGCCGGGGTCTCACCCTGACGACCGAAGTCGTCGCTCGTCTTCACGAGTCCCGTTCCGAACAGGCGTTCCCAATAGCGGTTCACCGTCACGCGTGCGGTGAGTGGGTGGGACGGATCCACCAGCCAGCGGGCCAACGCGAGCCGGTTCGGCGGTACGTCCTTTGGCAAGGGTGGGAAGACCGCCGGAACCCCCGGACGCACCTCCTTGCCCTTTTCGAGGAAGTTGCCGCGGACCTGCACGTGGGTCGGACGCGGCTCGGACCGCTCCTGCAGCACCGGTGTGGTGTACTTGCGGCTGGCCAGCTCGGTCTCGCGCTGGTTGAGACGGAACAGTTCCCGCTCGAGCCGACGGATGTCCGGCGAGGCGGACCGATAGGCCGCCGCGACAAGCTTGGCCTGGTCGGCGTTGCGTTGACCGGCCGGAAGGGCCAGGACCTCGGCCACCTCCGGGGACACCGCCCAGCGCCGCAGCGGATCCGTCTCTGTGGTGACCGACACCCGGAAGCGTCCGATGGCATGGCTGTTGCCGTGGTAGTGCTCGAACTTGAACTGCAGTCGAGTGCCCCCTCGATACCCAGCAGGACTCTGGAGATCGGCGATCAGGAAATGTCGCTGCCCAAACCGGGGACCGATGGCCCAACCGGTCTTCGGATTGCGGTCCACCGCGTGGTCGGCCCGGTAGTACTGCTGCTCCCAGTCGGCCGTGGCCCCGGCGAAAAAGACATTGGTCGCCGGTGCGCCATCGAAGAGCGGGCGGGCCATCAGGGCGAACTCGTCGAGGATGAAGTTGCCGGTCTGACCCCACCGACCCGGACCATTCTTCGGCAGGCTCGGATCGGGCAGCACCTCCAGCAGCACCGCCGTGATGCCTGTCAGGGGGGTGTCGGCCTCGAAGCTGATGGTGTCGTAGATCGGGTTCACACCGGTTCCGAGGACGGATCCGTCGGCGAGGTTCGTGTAGCCCGAGCCCCCGGTGCTGACGACGTTGGTCAGCGTCAGCACGGTCCACGGGCTCTTCAGAGCCTGCCGTTCCCAAGCCGCCTGACCCGCCTCCCAGACCTTCTCGGTGGAGACCAATTCCACACGGGTCGTGGCCAGCCGGTCCCGCAGCTCGCGCAGCGGACGTCGCACGTCCGGCGGGGGCACCTCGATCGTCGGGTTGAGGCTGTAGTTACCCGAGTCCGAGGTGGAGTTGAAGAAGGCGTAGAGCTGGTAGTACTCGTCGTGCGAGATCGGGTCATACTTGTGGGTGTGGCACTCGGCACACATCACGGTCAGCCCCATCCAGGTCGTGCCGACGGTGGCGACGCGATCCTTCACGGCCTTGGTGCGGTACTCCTCGTCGTCGCCGCCACCCTCGTCGTTGATCTTGGTGTTCCGGTTGAAGCCGGTGGCGATCCGCTGCTCGAGCGTGGGATTGGGCAGGAGGTCCCCGGCCAGCTGCTCGATGGTGAACCGGTCGAACGGCATGTTCCGGTTGAAGGCCTCAATCACCCATTCGCGGTAGGGCCAGATCGAGCGGGCCAGGTCGACCTGGTAGCCGTTGGAATCGGCATACCGCGCCAGATCCAGCCAACCCCGCGCCATGTTCTCGCCGTAGTAGGGAGAATCGAGCAGCCGATCGACCAGCCTCTCGTAGGCGTTGGGGGACTTGTCGGCCACGAACTCGGCAACCTCATCCCACGTCGGGGGCAGCCCGTTCAGGTCGAGGCTGAGCCGGCGGATCAGCGTCGGCCGATCCGCCTCCGCCTGGGGTTTAAGACCCTCCTGCTCGAGACGGGCGAGAATGAACCGGTCAATCTCGTTCCGGGCCCACCCGGAGCGCTTCACCGCGGGGAGCTCGGGTCGGACGACCGGGGCGAAGGCCCAGTGGCGTCGGGCGTCGAACTCCGGCCAGACCGCACCCTCGGCGATCCATTGGCGGAGCACGGCCACCTCGGCATCGGTGAGCCGCTCACCCTTCGGAGGCATGGCATCGTCCGGGTCGCTCGTGGTGACCCGTCGGATCAGCTCGCTGTCGTCGGGCTTCCCGGGCAGCAGGGCCGGCTTGCCAGACTCGCCCGACTTCATCGCGGCGGCGCGGGTGTCGAGTCGGAGCGCCCCCTTCTGCTTGTCGGGTCCATGACATTCCGAGCAGCGCTTGATCAGGAGGGGCTCGACCTCCTTGGCGAAGTCGACCGCGGCATGCAGGAGGGAGGTCGTGGCGATCCCGACGGCCCAGACGGCGACCGTGCGGACGATCCGATGGCGTTGAAGCACAGAGGCCGAGTGGTTTAGTGGGGACATGATATGGTCAGACGATGCCCACGAAGCCCCCCGGCAGCCAGTCGTGAATTGTCAAACGCCCCGCGCCTTCCGTCTGTGGCCCACCCCACAGACCCTTTCCAAGGCGGCGACCTGTGCCTAGCATCCGCACAGCCTATGCCGACCTACGTCTACGAAACCATTCCGTCCAAGCCGGGCCAGAACACCCGCCGCTTCGAGGTGAAGCAGTCGATGAAGGATGCCCCGCTCGATCGCGATCCGGAGACCGGCCTCACGGTGCGACGCGTCATCTCGGGCGGATTCGCCCCCATGACGAGTGGCTCCGATGCCGCCGACTGCGGCACGGGCGCCTGCGCCATGCCGGCCCCGCCCCGCCACTCCTGCGGCTCCATGTGCGGCTGCGCAGCCAACTGAACCCCCACCCTCCGCCCCACTCCCACTCCATGTCCGAGACCGACAGCCGCATCCCCGTCACCGTCCTCACAGGCTTCCTGGGTGCCGGGAAGACCACCCTCCTCAACCACCTCCTGACCGCGAACCACGGCAAGCGCATCGCGGTCATCGAGAACGAATTCG
>SYEM01000305.1 GCA_005801385.1 Verrucomicrobiales bacterium
CCCACCAACACCGAGGGCGAGGTGGGGGAATGAGCCGCAGGATTTCCTGGAGCCGTCTGGAGCGGTCCCTCGATCCGGGTGAGCTGGACAGGTCCCCCGAGGTCCGACAGGCCCACGCGGGCGACAAGTGGTACGCATCACACCTACCCGATGCCGTCGCCCTGCCCCGCTCGACAGAGTCGGTCGCCCGGGTGCTCGCCTTTGCCCATCGCCATGGGATTCCGGTGACCGCCCGCGGGGCTGGTCATGGCTACGTCGGCGGATGCGTGCCCGTCCGCGGGGGCATCGCACTCTGCGTGACCCGGATGAATCGGATTCTCGAGATCTCCCGGGAGGACTTTGTGGCCGTGGTGCAGCCGGGGGTCATCACCGCGGACCTGCAGTCGGCCGTCGAAAAGAAGGGACTGTATTATCCACCAGACCCGGCCAGCCGGGAGCACTGCAGCCTCGGGGGCAACATCGCCACCAACGCCGGGGGCCCGCGCTGCCTCAAATATGGAGTGACTCGGGACTATGTCATGGGACTGGAGGTCGTGCAGGCGGATGGAGTCCGAGTGCGTCTGGGGGGCAGGACCCACAAGAACAAGACGGGCTTCGATCTGCACCGGCTGTTCGTGGGCAGCGAGGGACTGCTCGGGGTGGTCACCGAAGCCACGCTGAAGCTGCTACCGAAGCCACCCTACAGGGCCTGCATCGGCGTCGGATTTGCGTCCATGAAGGAGGCCATCGGGGCCATCCAGAACCTGTTCGCCGAGGGCTTCCATCCCAGTGCCCTCGAGCTGGCCGACGGGTTCACGCTGCGGGCGGCGGAGAAGCGGACCGGGTCACGGCTGATCGCCGGATGCGATGCGCACCTGATCGTGGAACTCGACGGTCATGCCGCGAGCGTCCGACACGAGATCACGGCACTGGAACACCTGCTGCGCCGGTGGCGACCGAAGACATTGAAGCGGGGCCTCGGGGATGCGGGCTGCGAGAGGTTCTGGGGGCTGAGACGGGAGTTTAGTTATTCGCTGCGCGACACCGGGCTTACGAAGCTCAACGAGGATGTCGTGGTGCCACGCGGAAGGCTGGGGGCTTTGTTCCGTTTGACCGCCTCGCTCCAGAGAAGGCACCGGCTGCCCCTGGCCTGCTTTGGTCACGCCGGGGATGGGAACATCCACGTCAACGTGATGCTGGACGAACGGGATCCGGAACAGCGTCGGCGCAGCGAGGCCTGTCTCGACGACCTGTTCCGCGGAATCCTCGACCTCGGCGGGGCGATCACGGGGGAGCACGGGATCGGACTGGCCAAGCTTCCCTGGTGGCCCGAGGCCGCGGCACCCGGAGTCCGAAATCTCCACAACAGGATCAAGAAGGCCCTCGACCCGAAGGGTATCCTCAACCCGGGCAAGTTCGTGGCCTAGAACGAACCCGAGGACCGGGGCACACCCCTTCCTCACTCAGAAATTGATGCCCAGGGTCGTCGAGACCTGGAGGTCGTTGTCAGCCGTGCCCGGTGCGGGTTGCGAGAGGTAGGTGTCGATGACGTTGAGGTTCAACGTCAGAGGCTTGAACAAGGCGACGGAAAGCGTGAGCCCAAACCGGATCTGGTAGTTTGTGAAATCCTCAAACCCGGGAGTGAAGCCCAGCTGCTGGGTGATTCGGACATCCTTGCCGATCTGCGTCGTAAGGTTCTCGCCGAAGCGGGCCGCAACGTCGGCACGGTCCTGTGCCGTGAGGTAGTCGAACACCTGGTACTGGGCACCAAGCTCAGCCGCCAGGACCGTCTTGGAGCGGTCGATCACCTTGTAGCCCATGCCCGCACCTGAGAGGTACTCGAGGTTAATGCGGCGGATCTCGTCGTATCCGGCCGCGCCCTGTCCGTACGAATACACATGCTTCTGGGCCGACCAGGCGAGGTCGGTCTTGAACGTGCCGTACATGCGGTTCGCATTCACAACGTCGTTCACCATGCCGTAGCTGAGGGCGTAGTTGATGAGCGTGGTCGTCCGCCCCCACTTCTTGACGATGTTGGCGTTGGCGTAGGTGGACTGCCAGTTCGCGGTGCCCACCCCGAGGTTGGCACCGATCTGGACATTGCCGTGCCAGTTGGTCCAGAGCCCGTGGGCCCAATCGGGAAGCCACAGCAGGGAGCTGCCAGCCACCGCGTTGGTCGAGGAAGCGACCGTCGGCGGAGCGTTGGTCACCGCACCGGTGGCCTTGGGGGGAGGTGCAACGGCCACGGGCGGATTCGTCGCCGAGGGGACTGCGGACGGAACCGCGGGAGGCTGGCCGGGGCCCGCGAGGTCACGGACCGGGAATTCCTCGATCCTTTCGATCTGGTCCCGCTGGAGGGTGACCCGTCCGGTCGCCGGGGTCCGTAGGACGATGCGTCGGGAGCTCTCGGAGATGAGTTCGCCGGTCAGCCGGTCCCCATTCCTGAGGAAAACCACCTTCGTTCCGGCCAGGAGGGGGACCACAAGGCCGAAAAGGCTCAGCCAGAGGAACACCCTGCAGACCCGGGCCATTCGTTCAGCGGGGCTTCTGGACATCGTTGGTGGAGGATTTCTTCGGTTCCGAAGACGCCGACTGGAGGTCTTTAGTCGCCTCGGAGGCCGCCGAATTCGTAGAGGTCGACGCCTCCTTCATGGCGGGCAGCTCTCCTGGGAACGGCCTCCGAACCGCTCCAAACACGCGAATCTCACCATCCTCATTCACCCGGAACTGGGTGCGGCCCGAGCCGTCGTTGTACATCATCTGACGGGTCTCGATGGTCCCGTCGGGAACGATCACGTGGTAAAGGTAGTGGCTGGCATCGGTGCGGTGCAGGATGTGGAAGCGGGTCTGGCGGTCGACAATCCACTCGGGACGGTCGAAGGAGACCGAGTTGCCGAGCGGCAGCACCTTGATCGTGTGCGCCTCGGAGGGATCGGTGATCCGCACATAGAGCTTGGACTTCTTCTGGAAGCTCGCCCGCTGGACGATGAACTTGCGCCGTTCGATCGTGCCATCCGACAGCTTCCAGCCGACCTCGCGGCCTTCGTTCATCCGCGCTCCAGTGATGATGTCGAAAGACTTCGGCGCCGACGTCGCCTGTTCCCCACCCGCCAGCAGAATCGTCGCGATGAGGCGATAGGCTCCAGGAGTGGAGAGCCGGAAGAGCGGGGTGATGTTGAAGGTCAGCTTGCCGCGGGTGGCCTGCTCCAAGGTGAATTCCCCGCTCTCGGGAGGTTCCGAGAGCCTTTCGACGACACCACCCGAGATGCGCTCGACGGTGAACTGCAGCCATCGAGGCTCCTTGCCGAGGGTGAGAGGGGCACCGGTGAAATTGGAGATCCGCACCCCGAGATCGATGTCCTCCGCCGGGAGAAAGGTCTCACGCGGCAGTGTCAAGTCGATATCCACCTGGGCCGAGACCCATCCGGAACAGAGCACGGCCAGAGCAACGGCGACGAGGCGTAACATCAATCGGACTTTAGGGGGCCGGGATTCCAGATCAAGCCGTGGTCCCGTCGATAAGACCAACCACCTCGTCCGCCACGAGCCGCGGGGCGATCCCGACCAGACATGCGATGGGATCCCGCCACCGGCAACGGCTCTTCATGCACGGGGAACAGGGAAGCTCATGCCGAAGGATCCGGTGACGCGAATCGTAGGGGCCGGTTCGGGAAGGTTCCGTCGGACCGAAAAGACCCACCACAGGCCGGCCCAGCGCCGCCGCGATATGCATCGGCCCCGTGTCGTTGGTCACCAGGACGCGGATACGGCGCATGACCTCGGCGAGTTCCTGGAGATCGAGCTGCCCCGTGAGATCTAGGACCCCTGCCCTGCCTCCTCCCGCCAGGGCGGCCCCAAGCGGCTGGTCGCCGGCACCCCCAAGGATGAGGATCTGCGTGCGCGGCAGCCGGATCCGGAGCTGCCCGATGAGCTGGCGGAAGTGCTCCAGCGGCCACCGCTTGTTGTCCCACCGCGCACCCGGCTGCAGTGCGATGCAGTCAGGATCGATCGATGGGATCCGACACCGGAGGAGCCGATGGACCTCGGGTCGCGGCGGAAGCCATTCGAACCCCATGTCGACCGGAACTCCCAGAGATCGGAGGACGTCGAGGTACCAGTCGACGGCATGGGTCGTAAACCCCGCCCGGGGAACGGCCTGATCGTAGAAGGCCGGCGCCCCCTCACGACGGTCGTCCAGTCCGATCGTGAACCCACCCCTGGCGTACCAGGACACGAACGCGCTACGGGCGAGCGCCTGGAGATCGATGACCCAGTCGTAACGCTCGGCTCGGAGGGCGTTGAGGTGGGTGATGAGCCGCGGCAGACCCGACAGCCGGCCCAGACGTTTCCTGTCGAATGGGATTACCCGGGCGATGTCGGGATCGCCCTCCAGCAGCGGCACCAGCTCACGGTTGAGCCACCAGTGGATCTCAGCGTCTGGCCGAGCCCGCTGCAGCAGCCGTGCCACCGGCAGGGCCTGAACCACGTCGCCGAGGGAGCTTGGCTTGAGGATGAGGACCTTCATCGCGGACACCCCTGCCACGCCAAACCCGGATCCGAGGCCCGGGGCCTATCGACCCACCGCCAGACGATCGGCAAGACGATCGGGCAAACCCGCGGCGCGGATCTTCCGCTGCGCTTCGTCGATAGGGTAGTCAAGTCGCCGCAGCTCGATCTGCTGCTGCGGGATGTCGTAGACCACGTAGGCCGCCTTGGGGTTGCCGTCTCGGGGCTGGCCCACGCTGCCGACGTTGACGAAGTACTTCTTCCCCGCATCGACCCGGAACTTGGAGTAGGTCCCCCCCCGCACGCCAGTGTCGCGGATGAAGGCGACCGGAACGTGGGTGTGTCCAAAGAAGCACAGCTGGGTGTGCTGATAGGTGAAGCTGGCCGCCGCCTCGAGCTTCTCGAAGACATAGCCCCACCGCTGGGGAACATCGAGGGTGGCGTGGACGATGGAGAAATTGGCGACCAGGCGCTGGTACTTCAGCTCGCGGAGCCACTTCCGATCGTCGTCGGTCAACTGGGCTCTCGACCAGCTCACCGCCTCCGCCGCGGCGTCGTTGAAGCCCTCCGGGTCTTCATCCAGCCCGATGTACTCGTCGTGGTTGCCCTTCACCGTCGGGATGTTCATTCCGCGGACGATGTCGAGGCACTCCTTGGGGTTGGCCCCGTAGCCCACGACGTCGCCCAGGCAGACGACATGGGTGCATTTCTGCTGCTTGATGTCCTCGAGAACCACCTGGAAGGCCTCCAGGTTGGCATGGATGTCGGCTATGATGGCGTACTTCATCGGCATCAGGACGTGATCACGAATCCGCGGAGATCCCCGCGGGCATCGGACCAGGCCACTTCCTCATTGCGAATAAAACCCCGCAGGCCGCTGTTACGGATCGCCTCGCGGAACCCGGCAAGTTCCGACTCCTCGCCCTCGGCGACGAGTTCGACCCGGCCGTCCGGCAGGTTGCGGACGGTGCCGGTGACCTCGAACCCGGCGGCGACACGGTGGGTCTGGTATCGGAACCCCACCCCCTGAACGCGGCCGGAATACTGGATCATCATGCGACGTCGGTGCATCGAACTGGACGGTGTCCCGCACTCAAAACGCTCTGACGAACCTTTGACCACGGACCCATTCGCGACTTAGCCATATCCATGCCAGCCGAGGCAAGGTTTTGTTCCTCAACGGGAAGCAGTTGGAAGGCTTGGAAACAGGCACCTCAGGAGATCGCCATCCCCTTCTCAATCGATCGGGGCATGAACCCCTCCCTGTGCCTGGCGCGGGCACCCGATCCCGGCCTCCAGGTGAAGGGTCGAGCCTCGGAAGTCTTCGTTTACCGTTTGACACGCCCCCTGACGATCCCCGACAACACTGCGCCGCTTGGCGCGTTCGTCTAT
Source organism: Verrucomicrobiales bacterium (assembly GCA_005801385.1). Classification (GTDB taxonomy): domain Bacteria; phylum Verrucomicrobiota; class Verrucomicrobiia; order Limisphaerales; family UBA9464; genus UBA9464. Next base: position 5,878 of record SYEM01000305.1, read on the forward strand.
CGGCTAGGACACGGCCCTCTCAAGGCTGAAAGACGGGTTC
>SYEM01000306.1 GCA_005801385.1 Verrucomicrobiales bacterium
GACACGCTCGGGCTCGCTGAGGGTGGTCAGATCGGTTCCGAACAGTTCGACGCTGCCCGCATCGGCCCGCAGCACGCCGCAGAGAAGGCTCAGGAGGGTCGTCTTCCCGCAGCCCGAAGGGCCCACGATCATCAGCAGTTCCCCCGCCTCGGCCTCGAGGTCGATGCCTTGAAGGGCCCGGACCATCACGTCCCCCGAGCGGTAGCCCTTCTCCAGACCCCGGCAGCGGATGGCAGTGGTGCTCATTTGAAGACCATTCCGGGTTCAACCGTGCGGAGCGGTCGGATCCCGATCCAGGAGACGAGGAGGGTAATCCCGCCGATGAGGCCTCCCACTCCCAGCGGCACCTGCCAGGGCAGGAAGAACGCAGGGACCTCGACTGGCAGGACCAGCAGGGCGAAGCCCACCGTGAGCCCGAGTCCGATCCCAAATCCGACGGCTCCGATGAGGCTCGCCTGGAAAAGGACCAGCAGCGACAGCAGACCTTGGCCTGCTCCCATCGCCTTCATCATGGCGAGGTAGCGCAGGTTGTCGTGGACGAAGAGGTAGAAGGTCTGTCCCGTCACCGCGATACCCACGATGATGCCCATCAGGACGACGATGAGGAAGGCTGCCGGGATCCCCGTGTTCCGGAAATACCAGTCCATCGTTTGCATGGAGAATCCGGCTGTGGTTAGGGCCCGCACCGACCCGAGCTGATTGATCCTCGCCACCACCGCAGCCGGGTCCTCCCCGGGGGCTGGCTTGACGAGGACGAAGGTCAGAGGTTTGTCGCCAACGGCGAGGCATTGCTCGGCAGTCTCGAACGAGGCGAAAAGCTGGGGGGCTCCCAGGAAGCTGCGCTCGGTCTGGCAGATACCCACGACGTGCACCTGAGTGCCATTGATCTCAAACCGGGACCCGAGCTGGATCGGCATGCCGGCGGATCGGAACTTCTGGAGGGCCACCTGGTCGACAATCACTCCGCCCGGAATCCGCAGATTCTCGATGCGACCCAAGCGGATCCGGCCGGGCCGCCCCGCGAAGGTGGCCGAGTCGAGCCCGGTCAACTGCACCTGGACGAGTTCCCCATTCGGCAGCGTGGCCTTCAGAATCCGCCAGAGCAGGGGTGCTGCCCACTGGACCCCGTTCACACTGCGGACTCTTTGGAGCTCGATGGACCGCATGGGATTTCCATCCAGCGCATGTTGAACCCGCTCGTCCATGGCCCAGATCTCGGCGCCCGAGGTCCGCAGCAGGGACGTGGTGAGTCGCATGATCCCGCAGAACACGCCGAGCTGTTGCGTGATGAGCAGCGTGCAGAAGGCGAGCCCACCGATCAGGGTCAGGTACCGGGTGCGGTCACGGAACAGCATCCAGAAGGCAAAGCGCAGGATCCCGGTGATCCGATGCCGCGCCGCCGGAGGGCCCTGGATGTTGGTCGATACGCTCATGCAAACAGGACGGCAGAGACCCCATGAGGGGCACCGGCGGTGGAGGAGGCAGGAATCACAAACTGGCCACGCGAACGGGGCAGGACTGCCCCGACTTCGACTGGGTTTACCAAGGAAACACATGCGGGGTCGAGACCTCGAATCGAAGTCCTGCACTCCCAATAGTGGGGAGCATCTGGCTTAGAAAGCCCTCGATGCTGGAATCCGGGTTGGGTACGTTCTGTTTGATTTGATGAGTCTGACTGCGTCCAACGGAGCGACAGTTGCCAAGGCACCCGAGGCCAGATACGCCTCGGAGGGGCGCCTCCACGGCCTGGATTTCCTCCGGGGCGTCGCGATGGTGCTGGGCGTGGTGCTGCACGCGGGCGTGCCCTATTCCCGATTCGACTCCCCCTGGCTATACCGCGTTCCAACCCCCAATCCGGCCTATGACCTGACCCTGGTCGCGATCCACGCGTTCCGGATGCCGCTGTTTTTCCTCCTAGCAGGGTATTTCGCCCATCTGCAACAGGAACGCCTCGGGGCATCGGCCTTCTTCCGCCAGCGTCTGCTTCGCGTCGGTGTGCCGTTTTGTGTCGGCATGGTGACCCTCGTGCCTTGGCTGGGTTCGATGGCGTTGGTGGATCCGACGGACCTCCTGGCGTTCCTGAAGACCCATAACGTCCCTATTCCCAAAGGGGAACTTGCTCCAATCTCCTTTTGGAGTCTTCCCACCTATCATCTGTGGTTCCTGGAGTCGCTCCTCTCCTGTTATGCGCTGACTTGGATGCTGTCACTGCTGGGGCGGGGAAGGATATCGATCCCGGAGTGGATGGACCGGGCGATCGAGGCCGGGTCCCTGTTTGTCTGGCCCACCGCCCTCCTCGCCGTCCCGGGCCTCCTCTGGTTTGCCGGATCCCAACCCGGGGATGGTGTTCCATTCCTGGAATACGCTTCGCTCCGCCAAGGGCCTCAGATCGTGTGCATGAGCTTTGCGTTCTTCTGCATGGGCTGGCTATTGCATCGGAACAGGAGGGCACGACACCACCTGGCGGAGCACTGGAGACCCTTTCTCCTCGTGGGTCTCCTGTCGCTCGTCGTCCTGCTGGGAGTGCGGTGGCAACTGTGGCGTCATCACATGCAGGTTTCTCCAGTCCAGCAGGCCTTGGGCGAGCTGTCCGAGGCGATGACCGCCTGGTTTCTTTCCCTGGGTCTGTTCGCCTGGGGACTCCGGGCCCTGGATCGGCCCATCCACTGGGCCTCGTATTTCGCCAATGCCTCCTACTGGCTGTACCTCATCCACCTGCCGTTGGTGTTCTGGATCCAGCTCCGCATCCGCTCCTGGCAACTCCCCATTGCGGTTAAATTCCTCGTCTGTCTTGGCGGAGTAACCGCTGTCGGTCTGCTGAGCTACCACCTGCTGGTTCGAAACACCTGGATCGGCTGGATTTTGAATGGGCGTCGCTCGACCACTCCTAGGACTGCCTGAACCCGAATGGCGGTCTGACGGGTTGCCGTACCTGAAACCTCTCGAAGCTGCCAACTGGTTCGGAATAGCCTCAGATCGATTTGATCAGCAACCCTCCGTCTACGCCCAGCACGGGTATCCAAGGGCCGGGAGCCTCTCATGTCGTGGGTGTCCGTCTCCACGGGCTCGATCTGCTTCGGGGCACAGCCATGGTATTGGGTGTGGTGCTGCATACGGCCGTGCCTTACACCCGATGGGATATTCCCTGGCTGTACCGGGTAACGGCCTCCAATCCGGCCTATGACCTCATCCTGGTCGCCATCCACTCGTTCCGGATGCCCCTGTTCTTTCTGCTCGCGGGGTTCTTCGCACACCTTCAGCAGCAACGGCTTGGTCCCACACCCTTCCTCAGGCAGCGACTGATCCGGATCGGACTGCCCTTCGCGGCCGGCATGGTGACGCTCGTGCCCGCGATGTCGTTCATGGTGCTACGCGACACGGCAGATCTCGACGCCTTCCGCAGGGCCCACCACATCCCAATTCCTGCTGACGAGACCGCTTCGATCCCGATCACCGGGTTGCCCACCTTCCATCTCTGGTTTCTCGAGGTGGTCCTGCTGTTTTGCCTGCTGGGCTGGGGTTGGACGACGCTGTCCGGTGGACGGGCTTTGTGTCCACAGAGGGTGGATCGGATCCTGGGCTGGGGGCTCCGTTCCATCTGGCCTGTGGCCTTCCTTGCAGGCTCCAGCGTCATCTGGTTCCAGGGATCCCGTCCCGGCGATGGGGTTTCCTTCCTGCAGTACTCCACCGTGACGCCCGGGGTATGCATCCTGGGGTTCACTTTCTCGTTCTTCGCCATGGGATGGTGGCTCCACCGGAACACCTCGGCGGTGAGGGATCTTGGCGTGCATTGGCGGCCCATGCTGGCGGTGGGGGCAGCATCTCTCGTGGTGCTACTGGGCCTCCGTCTGCAGATGTTCCGCAACGGCATGCAGGTGGGGCTGATCGAGGAGGTCGTGGGTCTTGCGGCCGAGGGCATGGCCGCGTGGTTTCTGTCGCTCGGTCTATTTGCCTGGGGCTTACAGGCACTTCCCGAGCCATCGCGGTGGACCCGACAGTTCGTGGACTCATCCTACTGGATCTATCTCATCCACCTTCCCGTGGTGTTCGGGATCCAGCTCGCCATTCGTAATTGGCCCATACCCATCGCTGCCAAGTTCCTCGTATGCCTCGGTGTCTCGATCGGGATCGGGCTCCTAACCTACAACGTCTTCGTGCGCACCACATGGGTGGGATGGGTTCTCAATGGACATCGGATCTCCCGCCCGCCTCAAACTTTTCCCAAGATCCTCCCGCATGCGTGATCGACCTCATCCGACCGATGCGCCTGGCGACTCCGGGGCCCACCAGTGGCTTTTCCGGACCCTTCACGGCAACCAGCTTGTCTACAACGCGACCTGGGAAGACCCGCGGATCGATCGGGAGTTGCTTGGACTTGGACCGGACAGCGAGGTCGTCGCCATTACCAGCGCCGGCTGCAACATCCTGGATATGCTCCTCGACCGCCCGAGGGCGATCCATGCAGTCGACATCAACCCCCGCCAGAACCTCCTGTTGGAGCTGAAGATGGCCCTGATCCGGGCCGGTGACTTCTGGGACCTCTTCCAGTTTTTTGGAATCGGTTCCCATCCAGAACGGTATGACGTCCTCGACCGGCTCAGACCCCATCTGAGCCCTGAAGCCTTGGAACATTGGCGGGCTCATCTGTCGATGTTCTCCCCGAGGGGGTTGCGTCCCTCCTTCTATTGGAGAGGCACCGCGGGGCTTGCGGCATCCCTGATTTGGCTGGCCACGGCAGCCCTGCGCGTGCGCGTGAAGGGATTGGCATTGGCCCAGTTTGATGCCCGAACGCTGGAGGAACAGCGCGAGATCTTCTCCTGTGCGGAACCCTATATCTGGACCCCTTGGATGGAGGGGATCTTTCGCCATCCTGCACTGGTGTCGCTCCTGGGCGTGCCGCCGGCCCAGGTTCGCCTGATTGATGCCTCCCACCCGGGCGGGCTTTCAGGATATGTCCGGGACAAGTTCCGCCACGTCATGACGGAGGTGCCGACCCGGGACAACTACTTCTGGAGGGTCTACACCACGGGTTCATACACCCTCGATTGCTGCCCCAACTACCTGCGTCGGGAGCACCAGCAGACCCTTGCTGAACACGTTTCGCGGATCCGGTGTCACACGACCTCGTTCTCCCAGTTCCTGAGGGATCACCCCGGCTCCTATTCCCACTACGTGCTGCTGGACCATCAGGATTGGCTGGCGTGGAAGGATCTCGTCGGACTCCGTGAGGAGTGGGATCTCATCCTCGCCAACAGCCGACCCGGGACACGGATCCTGTTGCGGTCGGCAGGGCTGGACTGCGGGTTCATCCCCGACGCCATCCAGACGCGGCTTCAGTTCCGTCCCGACCTCACTGAACCACTCCATCGGAGGGACCGCGTAGGAACCTATGGCAGTCTTCACCTCGCCGAGGTGCTGTGAGCCATGGAACATCTCGAGCGCTACTACCGGTTCCAGTCGTCGATCTACGACGCCACAAGGTGGCTGTTCCTGTTCGGCCGGGCGGGGATCCTTGACCGAATGGCAGAGGCCAGTCCCTCGCCTCACCACATTGTGGAGATCGGCTGCGGAACGGGTCACAACCTCTGCAGACTGGCACGGCGTTTTCCAGGCGCCCGGATCACTGGCATCGATCTCTCGCCCGACATGCTGGCGATCGCCCGACGGAAGACGGTCCGCTTCGACGACCGCGTGGTCCTCCGTCAGGCGATCCAGCGGGACCGTCTCGAGGCAGGCTGTGACGGAATTCTCTTCTCCTATTCCCTCAGCATGATGAATCCGGGGTGGGAAGGGGTTCTGGATTCGGCCATCCATGCATTGGTCCCCGGGGGAGTCCTTGCGGCGGTGGATTTCCATGCGACGCCCCTGGGGGTCTTCCGCGCGCACATGGAACAACACCATGTCCGGATGCAGGGCCATCTATTCCCCGCGTTGGAGGCGCGACTCCGTGTGGAATCAGCCACTGTCCGATCAGCCTATGGCGGACTCTGGACCTGGTTCGAGTTCGTGGGTCGAAAGCCCTCCCAGTAGTCCTGGATTCTGGAGCCAGGGGTGTCGTGCGCTTGATTCCAGCGAGGGTTCCGAGGTGAGTGCGGCCTCGGCATCCCGAGTGGTGGCGTAGGCCGTATCGACAAGTTCAGGACTTTCTCAACAGCAGGCGAAGCGATGTGCTGAGCGCAAGGATCACGAGTCCGGAACAGAAATACATCGGAAGACCTGCTTTCCAGTCGACGGCGGTCCAGCGGGACAGGGGGTAGAGCAGCGGGGCCGTGAACAGTGGGGCCACGAGGAGGGTTAGGTTGGTCAACGCCTGCAATCCCCCCATGACAGCACCCTGGCTGGCTGGATCCGTCCGCCTGGAAGCGATCGTCTGGAACGCGAGGTTGGCGCAGAGCCCCACCATGTTCCCGACCATGAGCAGCAGGGCGACACGCCCGCTGTGGGTGATTCCGAACCCCACAAAAGCCACAGCCGAAGAGAGCAGGGCGAGGATGCAGAGCCGATGGAGCCCCAGGCGTCGTGACAGGACCGGGAACAGAAGGCCCTGGGCCAGAATGTTCGTCATTCCAAAGGTGAACAAACCCCAGCCGTTCTCGGTAGGTCCCCAGCCGAAGCGGTCGGTCGCATACGGTACCCAGCTCGTGATCATGATGTTCTGGGCGAGTGTGAAGACCGCGAGTGCAGGAACCATCGGACCGAATCCAGGTACCTGGGTGAGTTCGCCAACGGGGCGGAGCGGGTGCGACACGATCACGCCTGTGGTGCGTCGCTCGTCCTCGGGTAGGGATTCCGGCAGGAGGAACCAAGCGAGGACCCCGGAGAGAACCGCAGCAAGTCCTGCAGCCAGAAAGGGTACCCGCAGATCCTCAAGTCCCAGATAGCCACCCAGAATCGGTCCCAGCACGAAGCCGAATCCCTGCATCGCACCCAGGGTTCCAAACCGCCGCGCACGCTCCTCGGGAAGGGAGAGGTCGGCTACATACGCCTGGGCCAGAGCGATGTTGCCGTTGAATAGACCACACCAGGCACGACACAGCAGGAAGACCAGGATGCTTGGCGAGACCGCTGCGGCGAGGTGTCCAATCGTAGACCCGATGCAGTTCACCAGGATCGGACAACGACGGCCATGCCCATCCGAGAAAGAGCCGGAGAGTCCTGCACCCAATGCGAAGCAGCCGGCAAACACGAAGGTTGCCACCCCATACCAGAGGATCGCCACGCTCCCCGATCCCACGAACTGGGCGATCCGGCTTGGAAGCACGGGCAGCAGAAGCCCCAGGCAGGTCATCTCCAACAACATCAGGCCATAGATGAACCCCGGGACGGATCTGGAGAGGGGGGCAGCTGTGGAGGGAGGTGTCACCCGATGACGTCCAAGAGGTTCCCCAGATGAACCTGGAGTTCGGGATCCTGACCGTGACGGTCGTGCACGGCGGAAGCCATCTGACGGAGGAGATCCACACACTCTGCCAAGGTGATTTCCGCATGCACACCGGGAATCCGGTCCAGCTGCACCGTGGTGTCGCCATTGATGTAGGCGATGAGCTGCAGGAGGGCGTCGAGCTCTGGGTCCTGGATCCGCACCGCCGAGTATCGGAGCGACTGCTCCAGGTGTTTCATGGACACCCGCAGCCGCTTTTGGACCTCCGCCGCGACGGCATTCCAGAACCCGGACTGGGCCTTCAGCGCATTGAAGGCCGGTGCGTCGAGACGCAGTACCCGGAGCCGCGCGGGTTCGGCACAGGCCACGGTGGCGATGGCGGGGCGCCCGCGCCACATGCCGATCTCACCCAGCATGGTGGGAGCGGCGACCCGTGCGATCTCGATCTCGACACCCGGGTCCATTCCAGGAATCCCCCGACGGCTCACGATGAGTGACGTCGACGCCTCGAGGATTACATAGCAATAGGGGTGGTTCTCACCTTGTTTCAGGAGGGATTCGCCCGGCTGCAAACTGAGGTCCACCGGAGTGAGCCACGACGCACCGGAAGGCCCCACCTCGATGGCATGGATCAAGACGGCGCCCAGGATCCGGGCCTCCACCGAGTCATCGGGCGCCGCCCGATACGCCCGCCAGAGCCGCTCCTGAGTGTCGATCCCTTCCTTTTGGGGGGGCTTCGGGAACAGCTGCGCCCAGAACGCCCGGAGGTATCCCTGGCCCTGACGCTTCAGGCGTTGTTGGAATTCTTCATAGGCAGGTTGCACCTGGTGAAGGACGGAAGGGTCGGGGAAAAGATAGTCGGCCGTCATCCGATCCAGATGCCGCTCCAAGTGTTCCCGCATGGGTACACCCGTGCGGGCTGCCGTGTAGGGTAAGATCCGCTTGGCCAGCTCGCGGGCCTGGGTCTCCATCCACCGGGACCGGTGCAGGCCCTTCAGATGCGCCTCGTAGGCATCACGGAACCGCTCATGAGCCTCGAGGTTCCTCGGCATTCGTGGGAGTCCCACCATCCCGGCGACCTGGTAGATGATGGTGCAGAGGTCCTCGCCGATCCGGCGGCCCTTCGGACTCTCGGGCGATTGGCCACAGGCAACATATCCAGCGCGGAGTCCCTCGATCATTGCGGTCGCCACATACGCGAATGCCGCCTCGTACTGCGGCTGGACCACCACCGTGTTGCCCGTCCTGGCAACGACTCCGGCGGCGTGGTGTCGCACATTCACCTCATCGATGATGCGTCCAAGGATTCCGGCGCCGCGCGGATAGCGGAACGACCCGCTGAAGAATCGCTCCGTGCCGGAGATTCGTTCCCGCGGACGGAAGTGTCCTTCGTTCTTGAACGAGGTCGCCGCAATGGACGGCACGAGCATGCTCCGATAGATCCCCGCCCAGGCGAACCCCACAATGTCCGCGATGAAGAATCCGCGATACCGCCGGAGATTCCTCCAGGTGCAGAATCCGCGGAGGAGGTCCACCAGGGCCCGCCGGCGCAGCGCTCCCCACTCGGATTCGTGGATGGGGTGGTACGGGATGAGATCCTCTGGCGCAACATACGACGACAGGGAATGCCCCGTGGATGCGGCGGTCTGAGCTGGAGATGACATCGTGGCGAATCGCTGGCGGAGGAGGATTTTGTCGAGCGCCTGATTTGATGCAACGGCCCTATGTTGCTCCTGGAGGCTCAGACTCAACAGCCCCGGTTCCGGGGTGGTGCTACCTGCGGCGCAGGGCCTCGATCCGTTCGATTGGCACGGTCCGGACATGCGTGGCCAAACCGAGCGCCGAGAGGATTCGGATCACGATCCAGCTGAGATCGAACTGCCACCATTGGAGTCCATGGCGGGCGCTGTAGGGGAAGGCATGGTGGTTGTTGTGCCAGCCTTCTCCCAGCGCGAGCAGCCCCACCACGACGTTGTTCCGGCTTTCGTCGCGGGACTCGAAGTCCCTGGAACCCCAGAGGTGGCAGATGCTGTTGACGCTCCAGGTGACGTGGTGGACCAGAAAGACGCGGACGACGCCACCCCAGAGGAATCCAGACAAGGCACCCCACCAAGACTGCGTCACCGATCCTCCAATCACGGCCGGCGCGACCATCCCGAAGACTCCCCAGAAGGGGAACCACGCGTCGAGGTGAACGCAGAGTGGGTCGGCGAGGAGATCTCTCACCTGAGGTGACCGATCTCGGGGCTGGTACTCGAGGACCCAGCCAATGTGGGCATGGACAAAGCCCCGAAGTGTATCCCCGAATCCATGGGGCCGTCCCGCATTAGGCGAATGGGGATCCTCGTCGTCATCAGAATGCTGGTGATGCACCCGGTGGGTGGAGACCCACCAGATCACCGGCCCCTGCAGGGCCATGCTCCCCATCACCCCGAGCAACCAGGTGATCCACCGCGTCGTCCGGAAGCTCTGGTGCGTGAAAAACCGATGGTAGCCCAGGGTGATTCCCAGTCCGCTCATGAGATAGAAGCCGACGAAGAGGGCAAGGTCCACCGGTGAAAACCACCCCCACCACAGGGTCCACATCGCCACTCCGGCCAGAGCCGGCAGGAAGACATAGACGGTGAACCGGACCAGGTGCCTGAGCGGCCCGCCGGCGGGGAGCCCATCGCCCTTGACGTTGACGTTGTGGCGGTGAAGGCCCGTTCTGGCCGATGAGGAAAGCGACATGGTAGGAGAAGTTTGAGACCCAATGGTGGAATGGTTTTGGTGCGATTCCCAGAACTGGATGAGGGGGGGGCACCGCGGCCGGATGAGCACCTGTGACGGCGGTCTGATTTCGAATGTCGGCATTGCTGGTTTCAGCCGATCGACAGAGCCTCTAGGAAGAAACCCGGGTTCGCTCTCCATTCCATTGGATATGCAGAAAGTCGTCTTGATCACTGGAACGTCGACCGGCATCGGCCGGGCCGCTGCACAACGGTTCGCCGACGCCGGATGGCGCGTCGCCGCCACCCTCCGGTCTCCGGAACTGGAGACGGAACTCGGACGGCTTCCTGGGGTTTCCTGCTTCCGACTTGATGTCGACTCGGAGTCCAGCGTTCGGGAAGCATTCCGCCAGGTCTTGGAGGCCCATGGGCGGATCGACGTCGTCGTCAACAACGCCGGGTTTGGTTCCGTCAGTGTCCACGAGCACTCCGGGGACGACACCATCCGGAGGCAGTTTGAGACGAATGTCTTCGGGCTCATGAGGGTGACCCGTGAGGCCATTCCCATCTTTCGACGTCAAGGCGGCGGAACCCTTGTCCAAGTGTCCTCGATGGTGGGCCGGGTCGCGCTGCCGGGCTACAGCCACTACGTGGCATCGAAGTGGGCCGTGGAGGGCTTCTCGGAGTCGCTGGCTTTCGAGCTCCGCCCCTTCAACATCCGGGTGAGGCTCGTCGAGCCGGGAAACGTGAAGACCCGGTTCTATGGGTCCAAAGCCGGCGAGGATCCGGCCAGGGATCCCGCCGAATACCGCGAATTCCTCGGTCGATGCCGGGAAGTCGCGGCACTGGCGGGCGCCTCGGGAGACACCCCGGAGTTCATTGCGGAGACCGTGTTCCGGGCCGCGGTGGATTCAGGACGACGTCTCCGGTATCCGGTGGGTCGCAACTCCAACCTGCTGATTTTCCTTTCCTGGATTCTGCCATCGTCACTCTACGCGGCGATTCTGCGCCGACAGTATCGGATTCCCTGAGGTCGAGGCCGAAACGGCAGACGCTGTGGATCCACGGTCGGAGCCCGGGCTACACGGTGCCCAATGGAGTCGATCCGCCGGTCCCAGCGAAAATCTTCCGGACGTCCTGGAGGACGATAGGTACGGTTTCTCCATGTGGCTGCCGTCCATTCGTGGCGTCTTTCGAAGAATCCAGGGTCTCGTGATCCTGCTCCTGCTTGGGGCGTGGGGGTTCACACCGAACGCAGTTGCCGAACTGAGGATGGAGTTCCCGGACGGGACTGAGGTGCGACCCGGGCGCGATTGGAAGTTGCGTGTAGTCTGGGAGGATTCCAGGGCGACCTGGAAGACGCTCTGGTTCACGGTCGAGGCCCCGGCTGCCCTGGGTGATGTCGAGGCCCGACGGCCTGACGGGCTCGGATCGGGGATCCAGCTGACCCAGACCCAATCCCCCCAGGGCGCTCTCGTGGAGGTAGCCTTGAATGGCCTCACCGTGCCGAGTGGCCAGTGTCTCGCCGAGTTGCACTGGCATCTCGCCCCGGAGCTGGCGGAGTTGGCCCAGACCTCGGTCGCCCTCAAGTCGATTTCGGTGGTGGCGTCGGATGGAAATCCCACCGCGCTTCCTTCGAGTCGACAGCCTTTGAAGGTAGCCAGTCCCGCGGATGGTCCCGCGATCCTCCAGGCAAGACTCCCGGATCTGCAGCTGTTTGGAGAACCGGGAACACTGCACCGCCTGGAAGGTTCGTCGGATGCGGTGGTCTGGGATCCCTTCCAGGGAGAGACGATGCACTCGACACTCGGATGGGATTCGCCCGTTCGGATTCCACTCACCGCAATCGGACTGGGTAGCCGCCGGTTCTTCAGGGCCAAGGCGCAACCCGCCGTTCGGGTTCCAGTCACCCTCTCAGCCCTTTCGGATTCCCGGTCTGTGCGTACCCGTCAGCCGTTTCCGCTCGGCGTCCGGGTGACCACGGCGTCGGGGCAGGCCGTCGGCGCCGGTACGGTGTCGGTCTGGGCAGGCTCGGAAAGGCTCGGGGTCGGTAGTGTCACAAATGGCCTCTGCAGGATCCAGGCGGTGGCACCTCGGGAGGGTTTGTTTCCCATCACGGTTCGGTTCAGTGGATCGGCACTCTTCCTACCCCAGTCCGAGGACCTGGAACCTGCGCTCAGGGTGTCGGATTTTCTAGAGGGGGATGATCTCACCGACTCCCCGACCGCCGCCCTGCCCGATGACGGGTCCGGCTGGGTCTGCGTGGCAACGAATGGAACCGATCCCGCCGTGGGGAACGAGCTCAAGGTCTTCAGGCGTGGACCGGATGGCGCACTGAGCCTCGAGCGGACCCTCCCACTGGGGGGGCGCGGCATCCAGGTCCTCAGCGACACGATTCCGGCGTCGAACGCCCTCTTCCTGAGCGCCAACGGCCGCTGGATGTTTGCGGTGAATGCGGGATCGGATGAGATCACCGTCCTCAGGATGGAGAGTGAGGGGCCCCGTCTGATGGGACGGTTTCCTTCGGGCGGTCCTCTTCCGGACTCCATCGCAGTGTCCCACAACCGTGTCTTCGTCAGCCATTGTGGTGCGCCAGGTAACATCACCGGATTCCGACTCGGTCTCGATGGCCGTCTCAGCCCGATCCCTGGCTCAACCCGATTCCTGAGCAACCGAGGGCAGGGGAACTCGACCACTCCGGCCACCCTCCAATTCACACCCGATGGTCGGCAACTGATCCTGACCGAGGCGGATGGTGACGTGATTTCGGTCTTCACCCTTGGGGCGGATGATACGCCATCGGAGCCGACGATCGTCCCGGTCCCGGGGACAACTCCCACGGGAACCGCGTTCGCCAAGGACCGCTTCCTTATCGTCGCCGAGGCCGCGAGAGACCGCACTGGGGAGGGTACCGTTTCGTCCTGGCAGGTGCTGTCAAACGGCCTGTCTGCCATTACCCCCAGCACCGCCACCGGCCAGACGGCCACCTGCTGGGTGGCCGTCGACCGGACGAGCACCTCCGCCTATTTCGGCAACTACGAGGACCGGAGCCTGAGCCGCTTCACCGTCGGCATCGACGGATCGCTCTCGTTGGCCGAGGCCCGCGCGGCGGATCTGGGCGACGACGGATTCCCAACCGATTTGGCGATAAGCCGGGACAACCGTTGGCTGTACGTCCTTTGTGACACCCGGAATTCGGTGATCGGCTTCAGGATCCAGACGGACGGGACACTGCAACGAATCGGGGAGTTCGTTGGCGCGCCGAAGGGTTCTGTCGGCATGGTGGTCTGGTAACCTCCAATAGAGATTCGTCCGTGTATCTGACCCGCAATCTGATCGCCTGGCTTCTGGCATGGCCCGTGATGGTCCTCGTCGATGTCGTCTTTCTGTTTCTTTCGGGGCTGATCGTTCGAGCCTGGTGGGTGCCGGCAGCCGCAACCCCGCAGACAGGACTGGAGGTGGATGCCTTCGCAACCATCCTCGTGGGCTGGGGCGTCCTGGTCGAAGCGCGCGAGATGGCCGTGCTTCGGTGCCGAAGCTATGTGTGCCCCCATGAAGGTCTGGACCGTGCTCTCAATCTGACCTGTTCCCGATTTGGTCTTGGCATCATTTCGCTCGGACTTCTGATGGAGAGCCTGATCGGCCTGGGTTCCGACTACACCCAGGGTATTCTCTCATTGGCCGCACGGCAGCGGTGCCTCGATCTCCTCTGGGTGCCATTCTTGCTCAGCATCGGAGAACTGCTGGTGCATGTCTTCCAGGTCTTGAAGCTCCGCTACGCGCCAAAGACTCGGTCCGAGGTCCTGGAGACCGGCTTGTCGTCACATCAGCCGGATTAGGCACGAGGGAAGGGGAGCTCTCGGGCACCGTGCCCGACGAGATTGAATGGATTCCGTCCCCCGGTTAGCGTTTTTCCATACCGACATTTTTCCGCCGGCTCGGAACCACGAGCCATTGCTCACCGCTTCAGCGGCGCCTCAGGGCATCGGGTCTGGGTGATGCGGAATCCCTGATGCGGTTTGCGGTTCAACGTGGGTGTGGGTACTACCGGGATGCCGTCCATGGAGAGGTCCTCGACCCCGGCACGAATAAGATTTCCAACGAGGAGCTCTCGATCGGCCTCCTCCATGGGGGCCAGAAATGGTCCCCAGCCCTGATCCGAATGGGGGCCGCCATGCTCGGAGCGCGAGGCAATGATCCCAAGAGGTTGGCACGTCTGGCTCGCCTCGAGAGGTCCGAGGTCGTCGTCAGGGAAATTGCCAAGGCTGGGAGCATCACCGAGCCGGACAACACCCTCTGGTCCTTTCTCCTGCGGGAGCTTCCAGTGCGGGGATCGATTCCGGCGGGAGTGCTGCCACATCCCACTCGGTTCGTCGCGATGACGGCGATGACCCGGGAAGGTCGTGGGGTCCAAAGCCGGTGGATTCGCCCGGAGCAGGAAACTCCTTAGCCCGAACCGAATTCTGTCCGCGTTGGACTGACAGCACCGGATCCGCCTCCGTTGTCCACGCTGGCCTTCGGATCCCCCAGCGTGCACTTTCTGCCAACAGTTTTCATGTACTACCTGCGCTGGCTGTTTTCCCGGACACTCCGCAAGGCCTCAGAAATGGAGGATGCGGTCCGGAAGCTCCTCAACCATCAGCGGGACATCCTCGCGCCTCAGGCCGTCCAGGCCATGGAGCAGGCATTGAAGGACTACCGGCAGACGGTCCGCGGCGGGGCCCCCCATTCGGCCGTCCTCGATGCGATGGACAATCTCGAGAGCACCGCGAGCAAGTGGCTCAAGCCCTACCCGAATCCGGGCATCCGCGAGAACGTCCTGATGCTTCTCGAGGTTGCCGTCCTGATCGTCGGGAGCCGCGCCTTCCTGATCCAGCCGATGGTGATCCCGACCGGTTCGGCCCAGCCCACCCTCTGGGGCGTCACGTATGAGGATCTCCGTGACACCAACACCCCGGTGCCGTCGTGGCCGATGCGGATCTGGGAGAAGGTGGCCTACGGGGTGAGCTACTATCAGATCATGGCCCCCGAGGATCTAGAGATCACGAACTGGGACGAGAATCCCACGATGGTGATGCCCTTCGTGAAGAAGCAGAAGATCGAGACCACAGCGGGGCCCATCACGGTCTGGTTCCCTCCCGAGAGTTTTCCTCGGCAGCTGGGTTTCTTCGACGAGGCACGTCGGACCATGAAGAAGCGTCGGTTCCGCAAGGGCGAAGAGATCGCCCGGGCGCGGGTCACCACCGGGGACCACCTGTTTGTCGAGCGGGTGTCGTACAACTTCAGGCGACCCGAGCGTGGCGACATCATCGTGTTCCGCTCCGAGAAGCATCCGGGCATGACCGCGAACACACACTACATCAAGCGGCTGGTCGGACTGGGCGGCGAGACCGTGCGGATCGGGGACGACCGGCATACCTACATCAACGGCCGCGAGCTCACGACCAACGATCCCGGATTCCACAAGGTCTTCGCATTCGATCCAAACCAGCCGCCGGTGGCCGATCGGTATTCGGGTCACGTGAACGGCGCGGTCTGGCAGCA
Source organism: Verrucomicrobiales bacterium (assembly GCA_005801385.1). GTDB lineage: Bacteria > Verrucomicrobiota > Verrucomicrobiia > Limisphaerales > UBA9464 > UBA9464. Next base: position 15,634 of record SYEM01000306.1, read on the forward strand.
GACGTGGGGCAACCCGGGGCCGACCCGCAACTTCCCGGACGGCAAGGCCGAGGTGCAGATCCGACCGGACCACTATGTCACATTCGGCGACAACACCATGAACAGCGCGGATTCCCGCGACTGGCCCGTTCCGGATTTCCCTCAGGAACGGGTGATCGGGCGCCACTGGATGGTCTTCTGGCCATTCCTGAGGAATGGTCGACTGAACTTCGGCTGGGGCCAGGACTAGGGCAGGGGAAGAGCGGAGGGCAGGGGACATGGACTGGATCAAGCCGCCCCAGCGCAGCACCAAAAAGTCCTTCGCCAAAAGCTGGAAAGGTACGGTGGTAGGTGGCGTTGTCGGGGGTGTGATCGGAGCCTTGATCGTTTCGTGGTTCAGCGGAAAAGCCCCTGCTGGGACAGACCTGCTGGCTTCGCTGCCGGTGGCGTGGCTCGTGGCGGTTGGGATTCATGAGCTCGGTCATCTCATCGGGGGCTGGCTCATCGGGGGACGCTTCCTCCTGTGGATGGTGGGCCCCATCAAGGTCCTCCGAACCCCCAACGGCATCCAATTGGGATGGAATCGGAGCGTCAATGTGGCGGGCGGGATGGGCGCCTGTCTGCCCCAGGACTGCAGCCGGCTGACCTCCCGACAGCTCATCGTTATGGTCCTGGGCGGACCCATCGCGAGTCTGGTTCTGTGGGGCGTGCTCCAGGGGCTGTTGCTGGTGGTGGAACCGGTCTCCGGAAGGGTTGCGACGACTGTAGCTCGCGTGGTGATGGTGACGGCACCCCTCTCTCTGCTCCTCGCAGTCCTCACGCTGGCGCCCTTCACTGCGGGCGGGTTCAAGTCGGACGGACGACGCGCTTGGGACCTGTCCCGGCGGGGTCCAAAAACCGACCAGGAGATCGCCATGATGGTCCTGACGATGGAGCAGCTGTCCGGCACACGACCGCGGGATCTGGATCCGGGACTCCTCGAGCGTTCCCTGAGCCTGAACGACCGTTCGCTGTACGACCTTTACGCGCGCCTCAATGCCTATCTGCACGCGGCGGACCGGCAGGATTGGGAGACGGCCCGGAGACATCTGGAGACCCTCGCGGAGTCCGAAGACAAACTCGTGCTGCTCCTCGCAGCCACGGTGCGGTGTGAGTACGCCTGGATGGTGGCGACGGTAGGATCGGATCCAAGGCTGGCTCGGACGTGGTTGGATTCCGCAGGTCCGATGGACTTTGATCCCGCGACCCGACTACGCGCCGAATCTGCCGTGCTGCTGGCCGAAGGATCCTGGGAAACGGCCCACGCCAAGGCGCTCGAAGGACTGCGGGCCTTGGAGACCCGGACGATGAGCCCGGTCAAAAGCCCATTCGCGGTCGAAACGCTGGAGCGTCTTCGAGACCTCTCCGCACGACCCGCCTGATCGATTACAATAAATGTTATATTTAGATCTGACATCTGAAGAGACGGTGCGTAGCACCTGCATTTCTGAGGAATCCCTCCCGGTTCAGTTCCAATAGCCCATCAGGCGGTTCGGACCGAAATCGTTGTCCAAAGCCCCACCCCGAGCCGCGGCCTTCAGCTGGAATCCGACACCGACCGTCCAGTTGAGTCCATTCACACCGTTGTCCTGGAGTCGGACCGTCAGGGCACCAACCCAGCTCCGGAAATCCCGCGACAAGGTGTAGTACTGGGCCTGCATGGTTCCGGTCTTGGCCTCGAACTGCTGGCTCATCCGAAGGCTCCAATTCTCGTTCACCCGGTATCCCATGCCCGAATAGAAGAGACTGCTGTCGAGAAGACCGAGAGCCGGGATGCCAACCAGGTACCGGTTGCCAACTGTCCAGTTGAAGGATTCCACTGGGGTCCACTGGACCAGGTTGTCGAACTCCTTCACCTGACTGCCCACGATGTCGTAGCGGACCAAGTTTCCATAGGCGAACCAGTCGCGGGGCTGGAGCATCAGGCGCGAATAGCCGTCGCTGAACCGGGAGTTGGCGACCGTGGTCCTGGGGATCTGGAGGTCCCCGACATTCCAGTCCGTGTACAGATTCCAAGCCACGAAGGGCTTCACATTCCCGGATCGTTTGGTCTGGAGGAGGTTGAAGAGCGAAAGCCGGATCACGTTCCGGTAGTCCAGGGAGTCGATCGAGTTGTTGTCCGGGAATTCCACCGGATCGAGCTCGAGCGACGGCGTCCGACGATCGAACTGCGGCAGCAGGAACGGCTGGACGCTCGGGGTCGGCACATACGCGTAGTTGACCGACGGCTGGATCACATGGCGGAGACCATCGAGATCCCAGAACCCACTCTTCGTGTTCTGCCACAGGGCCGATGCCTTGCCGGTCACCTCAGCCCCCGTGTTGAAGATCCACCGGTTCTGGGCCTCCAAGGGTAGGCCGGTTGTCTCCGAGTACGCCGTGAGCCGTCCCCCTGCCCTTGGGATCACGTTCAGCCATCCGAACGCCGTGTACGGCAGCGTCACCTGGTGGAACGTGTCCCCACGGAACGCCGAATAGTTGGTCGACGCGTAGTCGCCCCCACGGAACTCCAGATAGCCCGCCCGATTCTGGCTCTCATAGTACAGCGGCGTCTTGCCGATCTGCTGACGGTTCCCGCTGAAGGTCAGTTCCGGCAGCCGTTCCACCTGCTGCTGGAACGAATTGACCTGCGGAACCGTGATGACCCCGAGCGTGTAGTTCTTCCAGAGCTGCTGGGCCTCGAACAGCGTGAGAGGCTGTGTGTCTGACCGGTACTCGTTGTCGAAGAAGTCGTGGACGATGTTCGGATCGCTCTGATAGCGGACCGTCCCCTTGAGGTAGAAGTCCTGGTAGGGATTCGCGAAGTGGCTGTAGTTGACCCGTCCCCGGTTCTCCGGAAGTGGACCGCCAAAGAAGTTGGTTCCACCCAGCCGGTCATTGACATAGTAGACCTGCCCCTGCCCCTGCCCCCATTGACCGAGGTCATACTTGGCCGTGGGTCCAACACCCGGGCCACGACGACTGTAGTAGTCCAGCTCGAGCGCGGTCTGAAGGGATTCGTTCCAGTTCTGGTTGTACGACCCGAGGACGAAGGCGCCCCACGTGTTGCGATACCCCGGGCTGGCGCTCCAGGAGAACCGCCGCTCGCCGAGGGACTCGGTGAACTTCGGATAATACATCACCGGCACGGGCCCCACGAAGGCTGTGGCATCCTGTGCCGTGAGGGTCTTGTTGTCGGTGACCGTCAGGCTCCGGGCCTTGATCCGGATGCCCGGCTCCGCGACGTCATCGGTCGTCACGAACGCATTCGTGGCGGTCTGGACCTGGTTGGTGGACCCAGCCCTCAGGCTCTCACCGCCGACAAAGTAGGGGGGAGAACCAAATCGGAAGCGCTCCGACTCGACCTTGCGGTTGACGTAGTCGTACTTCACCTGCTCACCCCGCCAGAGGACGGCTGCGCCATCGGCTCGGTTCTCCTGGATCGAGACATCCCCCTCGGCCTCGATGGTCCCCGTGTCGGCACTGATCCGCACGCGCTGGGCGGTGAGGATGGCGGTGCGGAAGCGGACCACGACACCGTTGCGCGCCGTTGCGATGTTGGTCTTCCGGTCGATCTCCACCTCCCCCATTCCGTCAGCCGAGGTGATCACGATCTCCGCCTCGGGCTGCGACGACGACGTCTCCTGTCCGACGGCGGAGGCGGTCAGCAGGATGGCAAGTCCCCAGGGGGTAAGACGCATTCGAGGTCGCGACGCTACGGATAGCCGATCCGCGCGCCAAGCGGGGAAGTGGGGCGTTCCAGAACGGCTCCACATGGCCTGAATTGGGATCGCACTTCCCAGCTCGACGTGACGTCTGTGCGGGATAGCCTGAATTCAACGCATGGACGGCCGTCGACGCCCTCTCTGAAATGCTTCCGCCGCTCTCCATCGCGATCAATTCGTTTCGGAGGCCCAAGGCCTTCTGTCAGTGCATGCGAAGCCTGATGGGCCAGATCCGTCCCGACGATGAGATCGTGATCACCGATCAATCGGGTCCCTCAACCCGCCTCGACTCGGAGTGGTCGAAGCCGAATGTCCGCTTCTTTGCGCGCGAGAACCACGGCTTCGGCGCAATGGCCAACCACAATGTCAGCCAGGCACGACACGAATGGGTGTTCGTCACCAATGACGATTTTGAGTTCCCAGATGGCTTCGTCGAAACGCTTCGTTCCGCGGTGTCCGATCAGTTCCAGAATACCCTTGCGGTGGTCGGCTGGATACGCAACAGGGATGGCTCTTTCCACTATGCCGGTAGCAATCTGACCGTCCATTCAATGAGGATTGAACGGGTGGATCTCGATGCACCCACCGGTCCACGAGACATCGACTATTTCATCGGTGGCCTCGCCTGTTTCAATCGGCACCGATTCACAAAGATGGGTGGGTTCGACGCTCGGTTCTTCGCCTATTCCGAGGATGACGACCTGTGCCTGCGGGCGAAGAAGGCGGGTCTCAAAATTGTCCAGCATCCCTCTCTCTGCGCCCAGGCCATTGACACCTACTCGAAACGCCAATCGAGCCCGGGACTCCGCGCACTGAAGATCCGGAACGGATCCGTCGTTCTCTGGCGCCACCTCAAACCTGGCAAACGGCTTCTGGGATCCCTTCGCCACTTTGCCTCCCTGACGCGGAATCAACCTGATATTCTTGCACACTCCACCCTGGAAATATTGCGGTCGAGGGCCCTTCTCCAAGGGTTCGATGGCACCCTGCGGGTGGAACTTGAACCGCTCTGGCTTAGGAATCTTGGCTCGAGTTCCGAGGTTCCAGATTTCGAGGACGGCAGTTGGCCCGGAAAAGCCTGAGATCGACGGAGTATTCGAGAGCTTCTGCCCAATGGCCCGGAATTCTGGGTTCCCCAGTACCTTTGATCGGCTCTAGCCTCAGCCAGTGGCGCATCTTCGTCGGCAGATTCTTGCGCAGCTGGAGTCACACCAGCTGCTCCCCGAGGATCGACGACTCCTTGTGGCTGTCTCGGGTGGGCTGGATTCGATGGTCCTTCTTCACGTGCTGGCCGGGATGCGGCGTCCGCGGCTCGACCTCGTGGTCGCCCATGCGAACCACGGGCTTCGTGGGGCCGATTCCGATACCGACGCGGCGTTTGTCGAGACGACGTGTCAGAACCTTGGGATCCGGTGTCATGTCGGCACCCTCCGGGTCCGCGAAACACTCGAGCGTTCCAAGGAATCTCTCGAGATGGTGGCGCGTCGCCTGCGTCACCGATTCCTCGCGTCCACGGCCGCCAAGGAGGGAATCGGCACGGAGGCAACGGCCCATCATGCCGACGACCAGGCGGAGCTGCTGCTGCTTCGCCTGCTCCGGGGTGCCGGAAGCGAGGGGCTCGCCGGCATGACCTGGCAGAGTCTCGCTCCGGTTCAGATTCCCAAAGCGCGGGAACTCACACTGATCCGCCCCCTGCTGCGGTGTCATCGCGAAGAGCTGCTCCGGTTCGCAACGAGCGAGGCCATCGCCTTTCGGGAGGACTCCTCCAACTCCGATCGAACTCTCCTGCGCAATCGGGTCCGACACGACCTCCTACCGTTGCTGGAGCGGGAGTTCAATCCGGGTATTCGTGGGGTGCTCTGCCGCACCGCCGAGCTGCTGGGCGATGAGGCGGAACACCTGGCGGATGAGGCGGAGGCGTGGCGTGGAAATCCGGATCGTCTGCCCTTCGCGTCGTTGTCCCCTGCCCTCCAGCGTTGGGTGTTGCGGCAGGAACTCTGGGAGCTGGGACATGACGTGGGGTTCGACCCGCTGGAACGCCTCCGGGGGCGGCAAAGCGTCACCGTTGCTCCGGGGATCGACCTGGAATGGCGCTCCGGTGGCGGATTCGCCCGGCGTGAATCCCACGACCGGTTCTCGTCCCAACGTGCTGAGATCTCCCTTGGTTTCAGCGGCACCCAGGCGCTCGGAAATCGATTCGTAGAGTGGCGCTTGGAGCCGACGCGCTGCTCTGATCCCCAGCTCGTTGGAATCCCGGGATGGGAGTGTTTGGACGCCCAAGCCGTTGGACCCTCGGTCATCTTCCGGCACTGGAACCCCGGAGACCGCTTCCAGATGCTGGGTCGAAAGCGAAGTTCCAAGCTCCAGGATCTGTTTGTGAACCGTAAGATTCCGGCGGCGGTTCGACGACACCTCGTGATCGGGGAAACAGCTGCTGGCCAAATCTTTTGGGTCGAGAGCCTGCCGCCGGGAGAGCTCTTCAAAGTCACTCCGGAGACGCGTCGACTCCTGTTGATCCGAGGATACGATCGGCCCGGTTGACCCGGTTGGGTTGGGAGGTGGTCAGGCGAAGACTCACGCGGTGGCGCGGAGTCACGGAGGAAAGACAGAGAGGGGGATGGACGGGCAGAGGCCGACTGAGGCAACCCCAACCGTGTTCATTCCGTCACGGTATCGTCCTGCAGATACGGGACGCCTCCCTGGGGCTGCCACCCCTCCAGGGTGCAGCAAATTGGGGCGTCGGGTTCCCGTGGTGTCACTCCGCTTAACCGCCGCCGATAGGCTGACATCCCTCAGGGATGAATCTTCTCCAAGACCTCAACTTCACAACGCCCCATCCCTCCTCTTTTACCGCCTCTCCCGTCTCCCTCCGCGTCACCGTATGAGTTCATTTTCCCTCTCCTTCGTGTGAGCCCCAGCACGAAGCCTCCCACCCCATTACCGGACGCTCTTGCTGGGCTTGATCAAGAGCACCAGCACGACGGAAACCACGCAGGCGCTGGCGAAGACGGAGAAGATGAGGTTCACCGGGACCCCCCGATCCCGCATCGCCCCGAACCCCCAGTCTGCGAGACCGCCGCAGCTGATGCTGACGAGGTTCATCAAGCCGTAGCCGGTGGCGCGTAGCTCGGGTCGCACGATCTGGCACAGGATCGGCATGTTGTTGCCGTCGAAGAATCCCCAGCCGATGCCAAAAAGCACCAGGGAGCCGATCGCCAGAGAGAAGGAGTTGAGACTGGTCGAATTGCCCACGCCAAACAGCGCCGGGATGATCAGCATCATGCCGAGGGCACTGACACGGATCCGACCGCGGTCCGAGCGCCGCATCCAGTGGTCGGCCAGCCATCCCCCTCCCACCGCAGCCACCATCGCGGCCGACTGCCAATACAGCGTCGCCGAGACCCCGGCGATGCCCTGGCTGATGTTGAAGCTCTTCTGGAGGATCGCGGGCATCCAGTCCCGGACCACCCAGCCCGCCAGCGCCGGGAGCGTGAAGTACAGCACCAGCAGAAGGAATGAGACATTGGTCAGGAGCTCCGACACCACCGCTCGAGGCGAGGTGGAACCGGATCGTCGTGTCTCCGGCATCAAGGCCGTCCGATCCCGCAGCAGCAGCGCCAGGGGGATCGCATAGAGGATCCCGGTGAGACCCGTGAGGTTGAACGCCGAGCGCCATCCCCAGTCCAGGGCGTCCGCCACATAGCCCCCGAAACCACCCAGGATCACCCCGCAGTAGATCCCCATCTGGTGCGCTCCCACGGCGCGGGACCGAGTCGGGCCCACGTGATAGTCCGAGATCAGCGCCAGGGCTGCCGGAATGTAGAACGCCTCGCTGACTCCCATCAGGGTCCGCGCCCAGAGCAGGCCCTCAAAGGTGGTCACACGACCAGTGATCCAGGTGATCACCGACCATGCCATCAGGCTGCCGCAGATGGTCCATCGTCGGCCAAACCGATCCGCCAGGTACCCGCCGAGCGGACTCAGGAACGCGTAGACCCACTTGAATTGGCCCAGCATGTAGCCCCAGTTGGCCTCGCGTCCGATGTCGGTGATATCCTTCATGACGGAGGACTTCATCGACGCAATCATCTGCCGGTCGAGGTAGTTGAGCAGCGCAACTGGAAACAGTAGCGCCACCACCAGCCAGGCGTAACGGGCGAGGCGGATTCCGTTTCCGGTGCCGTCGGGGTTCATGCGAGTCCGAGCTGCTGGAACCGGTTCCGGAGCCGGGTGGTGACGACCTGCCGGGCCGCCATGGTGCTGGCCGACAGGATCTGTTTGGGTTCACCCGTGACGAAGCCCCGAGCCTCCATGCCGGCAGGAATGTCGTGAGGGAACGACAGGCCCTCGAGGCCTGCCGCCGTCTCGCGGAGTTCCTCCATCGCACGGTCTGCCGTCGGACGGTCCCCGTCCTGCATGGCCCGGAACGCGGCAATCAGCGGTTCCACGGTGAAGTTCGACAACCCGGAAATGCACCCCGAACACCCAAGGGCCATGGCGTCGGTCAGGCGGACATCCCATCCGGTGAGGACGCCGAAGCCCCGTTCCCGGGCGAGGGACATCATGGTGGCGTGAAGATCCCAGGTCCCGCCGCTGAGCTTGATCCCGGCAAGGGGGGCGCGGTCGGCAAAGGCCGCGACCGTCTCCGGCAGGATCGGATTCCCGACCCGCTCCGGGAAGTTGTAGAGGAAGACCGGCAGGGGCGAAGCGGCCTCGGCGGCGTGGAGGAAGAATTCTAGAAGGTCGGGCTGGCTGATCTGGAGATACCAGGGTGGCAGGATCGCCACCGAGGCACAGCCAGAATCCTGTGCCACTCGGGCGAGTCGGGCCACGACCCGGGGCGAAATGTCGCTGATGTTCGCCATGACCGGGAGCGGGGCCACCCACTCCGCCACTCGGGACAGTAGCTCGGCCCGTTCGTCCGCGCTGAAGAACGGGAACTCCCCGGTCGTGCCCAGGACCATTAGTCCATGGACGCCACAGCGGTTCAGGTAGGCCGCATGACCGCGGATGGCGGATTCCATGAGCCGGCCCTCCCGATCGGTCGGCAACCAGAGGGCAGGAAAGATTCCGGATTTGGGCAAGGAAACGGGTGACGGCATGGAGGTGAGATGCGCTGAGAGTGCCTGTCGGCCGGGGACCTGTGCGAGAGGGAAGCGTTGGACCAGCGGGCACGACCGGATGGCATTGGCGGCTCCGCTCCAGTAGGTTTGGGTCATGTTGAGCGTCCGCCCGATCTGGTTTTTCGTGGCCCTGTCCCTGACCTGTGTTCCCGGACTGCAGGCCGAGCTTCCACCCTCCGACACCCGGGGATCCGCGGTCCGCGACCTGAACACCCCACGCCCCTTCACCCCGCCGGCGAACGCAGCAGAATGGCAGCCGCGCGCGACCGACATCCGGGCGCAGATCCTCCACAGCTGTGGACTCTGGCCCGTGCCTGCGAAGTCGGCCCTGCGGGAGCGCGTGACCGAACCCTTCCAAGGCGATGGCTTCACGGCGGAGAAGGTGCATCTCCAGCCGTCACCGGGTGTCTACCTCGCCGGGAACCTCTACCGGCCGAAGGGGCGTTCCGGCCCCTTCCCCGCCGTGCTCAGCCCGCACGGGCACTGGGCCAGCGGACGCCTCGAGAACACCGACACGGCCAGCGTGCCCGGACGCTGCATCCAGCTGGCCCGCATGGGATTCGTCGTCTTCAGCTACGACATGATCGGCTACAACGACTCCGCCCAGTTCTCGCCCCGGAACGCGGACCGGTCGGTCGTACGGACCAATTTCTACGACAACCACGTCGCCCTTTTCCGCAATACGACGAACCAGCTCTGGAATCTCAGCCTCATGGGCCAGCAGCTCTGGTTCGGGATGCGGGCCCTCGACTTCCTCTCCTCCCTGCCCGATGTCGACGCGAACCGCATCGGCATCACCGGTGCGTCCGGGGGCGGCACGCAGTCCTTCCTGCTCGCGGCAGTCGACGACCGCATCAAGGTGAGCGTCCCTGCCGTGATGGTGTCCCATACCATGCAGGGCGGCTGCTTCTGCGAGAACGCCCCCGGGCTGCGGGTGGACTTCTCGAACATCGACCTTGCCGCCGCAGCGGCACCGAGGCCGCAGCTGCTGATCGGCGCGACCGGCGACTGGACCAAGACCACCCTTGAGGTTGAGGGACCTGACGTCGCCAAGGTCTACCAGGTGCTCGGGGTTCCGGGGAACACGAGCGCGGTGCGGTTCGATTTCCCCCACAACTACAACCGGATCTCCCGTGAGGTGATGTACGCCTGGATGGCCCGGTGGCTCCAGGGGCAGCCAGCCGGTCCGGTCGAGGAGATGCCCTTCACCGTGCCGCCCCGGGACCGTCTCAAGGTCTTCCTCGATGATGACTATCCGCCCGATGCGCTGTCTGAGGCCGAGTACACGGCGGCCTGGATCCAGCAGCGGCAACGGGATCTCGAGAAGCTCCGTCCGACGGACCCCGAAAGCTACGCGCGGTTCGTGCAGATCCTCACACCGACGTGGTCCCGGGCGTTCGCCCTCGATGGATCGGAGAAGACGCGCCTGGAGATCGCCGGGGCGTTCGGACGAACCGGACGTGGGGATCGGATCGAGCGGCGTCTGGCCATGACCCGGGTCGACAATCCCCGGGCCGCCATCGTGCTGGCACATCCCGACGGCAAGGCCGCCATCGGGGTCGGTGGACGTTGGGAGAAACAGGCCATCAACCTGGTTGCTGCAGGCATCCCCGTGCTCGCGTTCGACGCCTTCCAGACGGGGCCACAGCGGGATCCCGCCGTCCTGGCGCGCTCCCCGTTCACGAATTTCTTGAACACCTACAACCGCACCGTACTTCAGGAACGGGTCCAGGACGTCGCCACCGCGATTGCCTACGCCCGGCAGATCTTCCCCGGTGCTCGGATTGTGCTGATCGGCGAGGACGCCGCCGGACTTTGGGCGCTGTCGGCCGCACGCCTGGCCGATGCGACCCTGGCCGACGCCGGCAACCTGGAGGTGGCCGATGACGCCGCGATGAGCGCCCCGGAGATCTTTGTCCCAGGCATCCGACTCCTCGGGGGATTCGATGGCGCGGTGGCTCTGGCCGCCCCCAAACCCCTGAACCTCCACAACGTCGGTCTACGTTTCACCACCGCCTGGGTGGAGTCTGCCTATGCTGCAGCCGGAAAGCCCGAGGCCCTGCGGGTGAGCCGTGAGCCCATCAACGACACGCAGCGGTTCCGCTGGATCGAGTCAGTCTACCCGCGCTGACGTCTGGCTCAGACCCGGGGGGTCCAACCCGGACGATACTCACGACCCCAGAGGCGTCGCATCGACCGGTCGGCATCGATGATCCGACCCGTTCGGGGGTCCACCTGGAGCTCCGCATGGCGTCTCCATGCGATGTTCCCAAGATGATAGAGCTGGGTGCTGACCTGCCCTTCGGCGATCTCGGAGTTCAATCGGGCCTCCTCCCGGATCGCAGCGACGAAGTTGCTGAAGTGGGGGACATCACTGAATCGCCCCGGCACGACCCGGGTCTCCCGTCCCTCGGGATCCTGCACCCGATATCCCGACCGGGAATCGATGCTCAAGGTCCCGCGATCCCCATAGAACGTCACGAGCGGGAGCTTTTCCCCGTTCCTAGGGGAACAACTGCTTCCGTCCCAGACCGCGGCGGAATGTCCGAAATCATAGGTCGCCACAAGGGTGTCCGGGGTCTCCTGATCGTCGTCGAATGCATACCGCCCGCCAACCGCGGCGACCCGCACGGGATGCCCCACCCCGAGTCCCCATCGGGCAAGGTCGAGGGTATGAATCCCGTTGTTCGCCAGCTCTCCCCCACCCCAGAATCAGCGCCAGTGCCAGGTGTAGTGGATGAGGTTGTCGACGACCGGCCGCTCGGGTAGCGGACCTTGCCAGAGCGGGTAGTCGAGCCAGGGGGGAACCGGTGTGGGTTTGCCACGGCCCATGCTGGGGCGAGCCGCGCTGTACCAGCAGCGCGCGGATCGCACCGGACCAATCTCCCCTTCCCGCAGGCGTTGGATCGCCTCCTGGACCTCTGGAAGGCTCCGACGTTGATTGCCCATCTGGACCCGGCGTCGATGTTTCCGTGCCGCCGCCACCATCCACTCCGCCTCCTGGGCGTTGTGGCTTCCTGGCTTCTCGACATAGACGTGCTTGCCTGCAGCACAGGCGAGGATGGTGGCCGGGGCGTGCCAGAAGTTCGGAGTGGCTATTGAGACGGCATCCACGCCTGGATCCTCTAGCATCCGACGAAAATCCCGGGCCGTGCGGGGTTCACGACCCGTCTTGTCGGCCACCGCCTTGGTCGCGGGAGCCAGACGGCGTTCATCGACATCACAGACCCAGGCCACCTCCACCCCTGGCACCTGCAGAAAGGCATTCACATGATCGCGCCCGCGACCTAGTCCCATCACCCCGACCCGGATGCGTCGTGACGGGGACTCCGCCGCGAGGAGTGCTGGAGCCTTCCCGAAGGCGAGAGAGGTGGTCAGGACTCCTCCGGCACGGAGAAAGTCACGGCGGGAAACGGAAGGCGGATACAAATGCATGGGAGTGATCCCAGCAGATCCGTACTGCGGTCTCGATGACCAGCCGAATTCCGGGGGGACTCACACGGTGACGCGAAGACCCGGAGGAGGCCGGAGAGGACGAAGACCACGAGAACCGGCTGTGATGATTTCGACACGTTCCTGGCCCTCCACAGGTGCTGGGTGCGGGATCAGTGCCACAACGCCCCCAAAACGCTCTCCTTCCTCCCCTGGCCCGGGCGTCCCTGCCGATCGTCTCGTTTAGCTCACCCAGCCCCAAGGACAGGATCCAATGAAGCCTCTTTCTCTTTCCCCTCCTCCGCGTCTTCGCGTCCCCGTGTGAGTCCCTCCCCAGAATCCCGTTGCGGAATCGGGGGGCGATTGGCTTGATCGTGAAGTGACCCGGGGCATCGATCCTATAACGACCACCCGATAGCGTCCTTTCCCCGCAGGAGAGGACGCCTGACGCCTCGCACCGAGAACCGGTCCGGGGCGTTTTCATTTCCAGAACAGTCCCATGAACCAGAACGACCCGTCCCAATTCGAAGCCGCCAAGTCGGACGTGCAGCGCAAGACGCTCGAGCAGCGTGATCAGATCGACGAGCTGGCCCGCCTCCGCCACTCGTGCGCCCATATCCTGGCCACCGCCGTCCTCCGGCTCTGGCCCGACGCCCAGCTCGACATCGGCCCCTGGACCGACGAGGGATTCTACTATGACTTCGACCTCCAGCACCGGTTCACCCCCGACGACTTCCCGAAGATCGAGGAGGAGATGCGGAAGATCACCAAGGAGAACCAGGTCTTCGAGAAGTCGATCAAGACCCGCGATGAGGCCCGGGCCCATTTCGAGGGGAAGGGACAGCGGTTCAAGCTGGAGCGGCTGGCCGACATCCCGGAGGGAGAAGCGATCAGTTTCTTCCAGAACGGGGAGTTCGTGGACCTCTGCGCCGGCCCCCACGTGATGCGGACCGGCAATGTGAAGCCCGGAGCGATCAAGCTGCTGCGCGTCGCCAGTGCGTACTTCCGCGGCAACGAGAAGAACCCGCAGCTCCAGCGCCTCTACGGCACGGCCTTCAAGACCAAGGACGACCTCGAGAACTGGCTGAAGCTCCAAGAGGAAGCCAAGAAGCGGGACCATCGGCGCATCGGGGCCGAGATGGGACTGTTCGCGTTCGACTCCGACTACGTCGGGCCCGGACTCGCCCTCTGGCTGCCCAAGGGCGGCGTGCTGGTCGAGGAGCTGGAGCGCCTCGCGAAGGAGACGGAGTTCCAGGCGGGCTACGTCCGGGTCCGGACCCCGCACCTGGCCAAGGAGAAGATGTACAAGACCTCGGGTCACCTTCCCTACTACGCCGAGTCGATGTTCCCCCCGATGGAGCTCGCCGAGGATGGGGCTCCCACTGCTGCGGAGTCGGCCCCGGCCGGTGCACCGCCGCGTCACGTCGAGAGGTACTACCTCAAGGCGATGAACTGTCCGCACCACCACCGCATCTTCGCGGCGGAGCCCCGGAGTTACCGCGACCTGCCCCTTCGCCTCGCCGAATACGGCACCTGCTACCGGTACGAGCAGTCCGGTGAGCTCTTTGGCCTCATGCGCGTCCGTGCGATGAACATGAACGACGCCCACATCTACTGCACCGCCGAACAGTTCGCCGAGGAGTTCCGCGCGGTGAACGAAATGTACCTCAAGTACTTCAAGATCTTCGGACTGGACCGCTACCAGATGCGCTTCAGCACCCACGATCCCTCACGGCTCGGCCAGAAGTTCGTCAACGAACCGGAGCTCTGGAAGAAGACGGAGGACATGGTCCGTCAGGTCCTGATCGAGTCGGGCATCAACTACATTGAGGTGCCGAACGAGGCGGCCTTCTACGGACCGAAGATCGACGTGCAGGTGTGGAGCGCCATTGGACGAGAGTTCACGATCGCGACCAACCAGGTGGACTTCGCCGTCCCGGCCCGGTTTGGACTCACCTACCGCGACCGTGACAACACCGAGAAGACCCCGCTCTGCATCCACCGCGCTCCGCTGGGGACGCACGAGCGGTTCATCGGGTTCCTGA
>SYEM01000307.1 GCA_005801385.1 Verrucomicrobiales bacterium
GGTGGCGACCTGCACATAGGGGATTCCCCGGAGATACGAGGCAGCGAGAAACCCGGCGAGGTCCCCGACACAGCCGCCGCCAAGCGCCACCACGAACGATCGCCGCTCGAGACGCTTCATCGCCAGCTGGTCGTAGCACTCGCCAAGGACCTTCAGCGACTTGGCCTCCTCACCCGACGGCACCGTGACGGTGTTCGGGACGAACCCGGCCATCTTCAAGGCACGGACGCAGGCGTCCGCGTAGCGGGGCCCAACGGTGGTGTCGGTGACGATCGCACACCGCTCCCCGAGCTTCAGACGTCGGCAGTGGTCCCCCAGTTTCGCCAGGAGACCAGAACCGATATGGATCGTGTACGAGCGTGTCCCAAGGGACACCGGAACCGAACTCATACGTAGATCTTATGGGATTTCTGAGCCGGGCGGAAGTCCCGGCTTCAGGGCTCTACTTCCTGCGTTGGAAGATGTGGGTTGCCCTTCCCAGCGCCGCCTCGGCCGACTCCAGGATCGTCTCCGACAACGTCGGATGAGGATGGATCACCTGGGACAGCTGTTCCGCTGTGGCACCCGTCTGGACCGCCAAGGCCCCTTCGCCGATCAGCTCACCTGCGCCGACACCCACAATGCCAACCCCAAGGATCCGTCGGGAACCGGGTTCCAGGATCAGCTTGGTGAGGCCGTCCACGCGGTCGAGGGTGATGGCGCGCCCCGAGGCGCCCCAAGGGAACTTGGCAATTTCCACCGGGGTTCCAGTCCGCGCCGCCTCCTGTTCAGTGAGCCCGACCCACGCCACCTCGGGATCCGTGAAGACGACTGCTGGGATGACGGGGGCCACCGCAGCGCCATGGGACCGTCCACAGATCCGGTCGGCCACAACCTTCGCTTCCCACGTCGCCTTGTGGGCCAGCATCAGCCCCCCGGCCACATCACCGATCGCTAGTATGTTCGGGGCGGTGGTCTGGAGCTGGGCGTCCACATGGACGAAGCCCCGTTCATCCCGTTCCACCCCAGTATTCTCCAGGCCAAGCCCCTCGGAATTGGGCACACGCCCCACAGAGACCAGGACTCGATCAAACTCCTCATCGACTTCCTTGCCGTCGGTCTCGGAAGTCACCCGGACCCGGTCGGCCGACGGCTCCAGCCGAAGCACCCGGGACTTGAGCCGCACGGACTGGAAGGCCTTGCGCGCGAAGAGTCCCACCGGTCGGACCAGATCGGGATCCGCCCCGGCGAGAAGGGCCTCCTGGGCCTCGATTACGGTGACCTTGGATCCGAGCGTGGCATAGACCGTTCCCAACTCCATGCCGATATACCCGCCCCCAACAATGAGCAGGCTGGCGGGAACGTCCGGCAGATCGAGCGCCTCGGTGGACGTCATGATGCGCGGACTGCCCAGATCAAAGGCCTTCGGCAACAGCGGACGCGATCCCGTCGCCAGGATCGCCTTCTGGAAGTGGAGGTGCTGGACCGCTCCATCCGCGCCGGCCACCCGGAGGGTCTGCGAGTCGATGAAGGTGGCCGTCCCCTGCATCACCTCGACGCCCCTCATCTTCGCCAGACCTGCGATGCCAACGCCCAGACGCTCGAGAATTCCATCCTTCCACTTCCGCAACCGGACGAGATCGAGGGTCGGCTCTCCAAAGGTAATCCCCCGGAGCGCCGATTCCTTCGCGGCCCGGATGGCATGGACCGCATTGAGAAGAGCCTTCGACGGGATGCAGCCCCGGTTCATGCAGACTCCGCCGAGTCGCGGATCGCGTTCCACAATCACCACCCTACGTCCCTGATCGGCCAGGCTGAACGCGGCCGCGTAGCCGCCGGGTCCACCCCCAACCACAACAATGTCCTTCTCGATGCACTCCATGATGGAGCGCGAAGTTACCGGTCGGTCTCGAGGGAATCAGGCCAAAACTGGGGAAAACCAAGCCGACGCCGGGTCGGGATGATTCACGCGGACAGCCGGGCCATGTTCGCCTCGAGCGCCTCGAGGTACTCGTTCCGGCCGGTGCCGGGGTTCTCGAGGAATCGGTGGACACCTTCCAGATCCGACTGCATCCGGGGCAGTGCATAGAACCTCCAGAATCCCGGCGTCTTCGCCAGCAGGTCCTCCACGGAGTCGAAGGTCTGGCCCTTGCGTCCAAAGCGCTCCTGATGTTGGGCCGACTCGGCAAACTCCCGGAACAAGAGCGGCAGTTTGTCGAGGTAGTCCGGGGCCGCCATCTGGGCCACGAGATCGGCAGTGCCCAAGGCGCGGCCGAGGAACGCCAGTTCCGGGGTTTCGAAGGCCACTGTCGAGACCTTCACCCCAAGGGCCGTGCACTGGATCATGCCCTGGATGGCCCGGACCGCCGGATCGCCGAAGCCCATAGAACGCAGCAGCGTCCCGGCCAGATCTGAGGACCGATCGACATGGATGACCGTGTACTTGGCCCCGGTGCCCTCGGTGTCCTCCAGAGCGCGGAGGTATCCCGCGTCATGCAACAGCGAGGCGACGAGGGCCCATCGGACCGATTCCTCGGAACACACCGGCTGCCCCCCAAGCGCCGAGCGTCGTGCGATCAGGGTCATCAGGCAGACGGTCACCTCCAGCGTGTGCGGAAGATCGTGGTAGGGGGTGTCGAGTGCATGGAACTCCGGATTCCTTCCCGCAAAAGCATCGACCACCCGTCGGAGAACCGGCCGGACCTCGCCCAGATCCCGTCCGTAGAAGACCTCGGCAAACCCGAGTGCCAGGTGGTTTTCCACGGCGGCTGGGCTCTTCGTGTCGACGGCAAAAAGCACGCCGGACGAATAGCCCAATACCGAGCACGGGTCACGGCTATTGTCCCGTCGGAGGCGATCCCGAAACCGGGAGCCCTCGAAACCGATCTGGAACTTGAGAAGCAGTCCCGAATCAAGACTATTGGTTCTTCTCAGCCATGCCCGCCCATCCCTCCACCGGACACGAATTCACCACGGTCTTCGGACG
Organism: Verrucomicrobiales bacterium; assembly: GCA_005801385.1. Taxonomy (GTDB): domain Bacteria; phylum Verrucomicrobiota; class Verrucomicrobiia; order Limisphaerales; family UBA9464; genus UBA9464. The sequence goes on from SYEM01000307.1 coordinate 2,966, forward strand.
CAACCTGGTCGCAGAAATCCCCAACATCGCGCTCCGCCCCTGCCTCGTCGTCACCATGGAGGACCTCTGGCCGCGGTTCGCCGACCGGTTCGCCGGACAGGTCACCCCCTACCTGGTCCGCACCATCGACGGCGACGCCCTCGCCCAGGAACTGCCGTCGATCCCGCCCTCAGCCTCCGTGGTTGGTCTGGGTGGAGGTCAGGCGATCGATGTTGCCAAGTACATCGCCTGGCAGCGCCGGGCCCCGCTCTTCCAGATCCCGACTGCGATGACCGTCGACGCCCCGTTCGGTCAGCGCTCGGGACTCCGTTTCGGCGGCCATGTGAAGTACATCGGCTGGGCTATACCCGAGGCGGTCTACGTCGACTTCGACGTCATCCAGTCGGCCCCTGCCGCGCTAAACCGCAGCGGAATCTGCGAGATCCTCTGCTTCCACACCGCGCATGCCGACTGGCGGCTCGCACGGGACCGGGGGTTGACCGAGCCCCAGTGGCCCTACGACGAGGCCCGGGTCGCAGAGGCGAAGGCCGTGATGGACGGACTCCTGCCCCAGCTCGACGAAGTCTCCAGGGTCAGCGAGGCCGGGATCCGAGGACTCATGACCGCGATGCGCTGGGCGGGTGCCTCCTTCCACAACGCCGGCTGGAACCCGCGTCACATCGAGGGGGTGGAACACTTCATCTTCTATGCACTGGAGTACTACACCGGACGGAAATTCATCCACGGCCAACCGGTGTGCCTCGGCATCGTGGCCGGGTCGATGCTCCACCGCGATGGCGCCGATGAGATGCTCGAACGGATCCATCGTGTGGGGGTGGATATCCGTCCGGAGGCCATGGGACTGACCTGGGCCCAGGTGGAACACGCGCTCGTGAACCTCCGCACATTCGTGCGGGAGGCCGGGCTCTGGTACGGGATCGCCCACGAAGCCGAGATCACACCCCAGTTCGTCACGGAGCTGCGCGAACGGATCACCGCCCTGTATGGGCCCTGGACCGCATGAGTCTGTCAGACCGCGACGCCCAGGATCTCGTCGGGTTCGGTTACGCCCAGCAGCTGCGGCGAACGCTGGGCGGCTTCTCCAGCTTCGCGGTCGCGTTCTCGCTGATCTCGGTCTTCACCGGGGTATTCGCCAATTTCGGACACGGCCTGCGGCAGGTCGGGGGCGCCGTGGTGTGGTCGTGGCTCATCGTGCTGGCCGGACAGTCGCTGGTCGCCTGGGTCATGGCCGATCTCGCCCGCCGCATCCCGCTCTCGGGGTATGGCTACCAGTGGTCGAGCCGGCTCGTTAGTCCCCACTTCGGATTCGCGGTGGGATGGCTGCTCCTTCTGCAGCTGCTGACTGGATTTCCCGGGATCTGCTCCACGCTCGCCAGCCAGATCACCGGGGCGTTCGGGCTCGGCAGCGGCGCGGGTGTCCGCGTGGCCACGACCCTCGGGGTGATCACACTGGTGACCCTGACGCAGCTCTGGGGACTCCGCATCGCGGGCCGGGTCAATGATGTCGGGGTCTGGACGGAACTCCTGGGAGTCGGGGGCATCAGCGTGGTGCTGATCGGGCTCGCACTGCGGGTGGGGCATCTCCCCAGCGCGTGGTTCGACGCCCGGGAAGCCGCATCGGGGACCGTCGCGGGTCCGTCGGCCTGGGCGCTGTCGCTGCTGCTCGGGGCGTGGTGTCTGACGGGGTTCGAGGCGGCGGCCGATCTTGCCGAGGAGACGGTGGACCCACGGCGCACGGTACCCCGGGCCATGATGGGCTCGCTGCTGGGTTCCGGGCTCGCGGGATTCGCACTGTTGGCCGGGGCGGTGGGCTGCATCCGGGACCTTCCGGTGGCCCAGGCCTCCGACAACCCCCTGCTGGACATTCTACGGCAGACCACTGGCGGGGCCCTGCCTCTCGTCCTGGGGATCGTGGCCCTCTCCATCTTCGCCTGCGCCCTCGCCTGCATGGCCGCCACGAGCCGGCTGCTCTTCGCGCTGGGACGAGACCGCATGCTGCCGGGATCCGGCTGGCTGTCCCGGGTGGAATCCGGCGCCCAGAACCCGCGGAACGCGCTGCTCTTCATCTGGGCGGTGTCTTCCGCCGTGGTCCTCGGCGTACCAACCCTGGACCTCGTCACCCAGATCTCCGCGGTCGCCGGCTACCTGGGATATGCCGGGATCATGGGTGCCGCTCTGCTGATGCGACCTCCCACAGGGACAGCAGCACCCGGTCAGGGGCACTTCTGGATCCGACCCATCGCCGTCTGTGCATTCCTGTGGGCCTGGGTCGTGGTCGGGGCATTGACCCTCACCCCGACGTCCCTTCCCGGGATCACGACGCTCCACCTGCCCGCGTTCTCAACGGGCGGCGGGGTCCTCCTCGGTCTCTTCCTCTATCTCGGATGCGTCCGAGGACGCCTCCAGCGGGGTGAGGCCGGCCCGCCCAAACACTCCGATCCATGAATCCTGAGTCGAACCCCGCAGCCCGACCGAAACGACCGCCGTATCGGGAACTCCCGCCGGAGTTTCCGGGGGCCGCACGCTATGCCGAGGAGGAACTCGAAGCCGTCACGCGAGTGGTCCGGAACCGATCACCCTTCCGCTACTACGGACCCCGGTTCGGGGGCGAGGTCCGCGGTCTGGAACGAGAGTTCGCCCGGTTTCTGGCAAGTGAACCCGGTCAGCCGTGGCCGGAGACCACACCGTTCCATGTGACGGCCGTGAACTCCGGCACCGGAGCCCTAGAGGTTGCGCTCGATGCCCTCGGCGTCGGGGAAGGCGACGAGGTGCTGGTCCAGGGGTTCATGTGGATCTCCAGCATTTCCGCAATCGTTCGCCAGCGGGCGATCCCGGTGCTGGTGGATTCCGACGACACCCTCAACATGGATCCGGCGGAGATCCGACGTCGGGTCAGCCCCAGAACACGTGTGGTGATGCCGGTGCCGATGCTGGGCGGCTGCGCCCGGATCGGAGCTCTCATGGCCACGGTACGGGAACTCAATGTCGAGCGGGCCAGGGACGGACTCCCTGCGATCCGGGTCCTGGAGGACTGCGCCCAGTCGATGGGCGCGCATGCCTTCGGCACGCCTGGGTCCGTGACACCCACCGCGTCTGAAGGCATCCACCGTGTGGGCACCTTCGGCGACGCCGCCATCTTCAGCCTCCAGATCAACACGAACATCACCGCCGGCGAGGGCGGACTCGTCGTCTCGCGCGATCCCGGAATCGCGCGCCGCATCGAGGCTCTTCACAACGCCGGGTACGCCAGGGATGGTGAAACGCCCACGAACTGGTACGGCGACACGCCCATCGGCTGGGGCCATGGCCGACGCCTCGGGGAGATCCAAGGCGCCCTCGCGCGGGTCCAGCTCCGTCGACTCGACCCGCTCCTGCAGGCGATGCGATCGAGTCACGATCGGATCGAAGCCCACCTGCGATCCCTGGGACTGGCCACCCGAGCCCGGGCTGATGCCACCAACCCGGGCGACACCGGGTACTATTGCCAGTTCCATCTCCCGGAACGGGGCGACGGGGATGAGGCGCGCATCCGCAGAGGCCGCGCCGTCGCCGCCGCTCTGGGGGAGTTCGGACTCCGCCCGTGGTTCCTCCACGATTTCGAGGTCCACGTGTACTACAACATCGAGCCGCTCGTGGGCCGCTGGCCGCTCAATGGAGGGGGCCCCTGGCCGGAGGCCACGGGGGCACGGGACAGCCGATATGGATACAACCGCGGCACCCTGCCACACCTCGACCGATGGCTGACCTCGACCGTCGGGATCAACATCCCGAGCGTGCTCAACCCAGAGGACGAGGCCTACGTCCGGGCCGCCCTGTCCTGGGTCGTGGCCACAACGGTCAGAGCGTAGAGGGCCCTTCTCCCTCCGCGCCATCCTCTCATGGCTCGAGCCACGATCCAGTCCAGCCGGCACCCTCCCGTTTGAATCCCGCACGGCGGTGGCCTCCTTCCCGAAGCCACAGCCAGTCGAGACGTTCGATGCGTCCGATCAGGACGGCGAACTGGTGGGCGCTGCCCAGGGAGAGGACCCGCCCAGCACCCGGGGCTTCCAGTCCCTCGCCGGGCGCCTTTTCCGACAGGTAGTTCGACCGGTTCGCCTCCGGCAACCGATGCCAATACGTATCCACCACGGTGTCCTCGACATGGACCCGGACCTCTGTGAAGGCACGCAGCTGGACCTGTTGCTTGGGATCGTAGAAGACCCACACGGCACGCCGATGGTGTCGCAGCTCGGACACCTTCAGTGCGCGCCGATCCGAGAAGGCCATCAGCTCGTGGCCGGGCCGTGTCACGCCCCTCAGCACAACGGTCCGGGCGTTGGCGCCATGGCTGCTGGAGGTGGCCAGGACGGGTAGGCGCCAGGGGTGATCCCGGTCGCCATCGATCCGCGCCAGTTCGGTCCAGATGTGTTCCAACAGGTCCGGCAGCGATTCCGTGTCCCAGGGGCGAGTCATGCTTCCCCGACACTGGGTCGACCCCGGATGGGACGCAAACCCGGCGGTACGGGAACGCCAACGGAGGCACCCCAGGGGTGGGCGTTGTCGGGGCCAGTGATGGACGGCACTGCATCCCCCACCGGCACAGGCCTCTGGCCAGTTGAAGCCCTCGACCCACCCCAACTCTCAACTTCTCACCCCGCCTCCACGCCCCGATAGTCCGCAGCCGTGAGCGGGAGCCTGGTCGTCAACGAGATCTATCTGAGCCTGCAGGGGGAAAGCACCTTTGCTGGGTTGCCCTGCATTTTTGTGCGACTGACCGGGTGCAACCTTCGCTGTTCGTACTGCGACACCGCCTACGCCTTCACTGAGGGATCCCGACGGCCCGTCGACGAGGTCCGGGCGGAAATCCATCGCCTCGCGGCTTCGTACGCCGATGCCCGCATCGATGGCCATCGCCTGCCTCTCGTGGAATTCACCGGTGGGGAACCCCTGCTCCAGGCTGCCGCGCCGACGCTGATGCGCGACCTGTGCGACGACGGATTCACGGTGCTGGTCGAGACCAGCGGGAACCCGGACATCGGGGTCCTCGATCCCAGGGTCCGACGCATCATGGACCTCAAGACGCCCAGCAGCGGCGAGTCGGGACGGATCCGCTGGGAGAACCTCCCGCTACTGCGTCCGACCGACGAGGTGAAGTTCGTGATCGCCACCCGCGAGGACTACCTTTGGGCGAAGTCCACCATCGCCGAGCACCGCCTCGTCGAACGGTGCCCCCTGCTCCTCTCCTGGGCGGCTCCCCTCGCCGCACACCAACGGGACAAGTCCCTCAAGGCCGTGCCCGAGGGCCATACGTCGCTGACCCGGTCCGAACTGGTCGAGGCGATCATCGAGGACCGACTTCCCGTGCGGTTCCAGCTCCAGATGCACAAGTTCATCTGGCCCCCGGACCAGAGAGGCGTCTGAGTCCGCACCCAATGTCCCAAACCCGCGCCATCACGCTCGCGCAGCTGCGCCGATATGAGTCGCGCAACGTGACCTTCGTCGATCCCGACGGCTCTTGGCCGATTGTCTGGGATCGGGCGAAGGGATGCCATGTCTGGGACACGGAGGGCCGGCAGTATCTGGACCTGACAGCGGCCTTCGGCGTCGCCGCGGCGGGCCACGCCAATCCTTCCGTTGTCCGCGCGGGACAACGTCAAATGGGCCACCTCCTGCACGCCATGGGGGATGTCCACCCCCACGCACTGAAGGGGGAACTGGCCCGGGAACTGAGCCGCTGGACCTTTGAGCGATGGACGGCAGAGCGGCCATCCCGCCAACGGCTCCACGGCAAGACCGTCTTCGGCACCTCGGGCTTCGAGGCGGTCGAGATCGCCCTGAAGACGGCACGGCTCGCCACCGGCCGTTCGGGAATCCTCGCCTTCGACGGAGGGTATCATGGACTCGGCTACGGGGCGCTGAACGCCACCTCGCGAGCCCTCTTCCGGGAACCGTTCCGGAACCAGCTGAAGGAATTCGGGACCTTTCTGCCGTGGCCCCCGTGCTGGACCTTTGACTGCTCCTGCCCTGCTGCCACCTGCCAGCCCCTGGCGCGTCTGGAGACGGACCTGCGGCGACACCTCCGCACGGGAACCATCGGAGCGATCCTCGTCGAACCGGTCCAGGCGCGGGGAGGAATCCGGATTCCCCATCCGGCGTTCCTACCGCTGCTCCGGGAGATGGCCACCGAATACGGGGTCCTGCTGATCCTCGACGAGATCTACACCGGGTTTGGCAGGACCGGCCGCTGGTTTGCGACGGAACACACCCGTGTCGTGCCGGATCTGATCTGCCTCGGCAAAGCCCTGACCGGAGGCTTCCCACTGTCGGCCTGCGTGGGTCGGTCTGATGTGATGGACCAGTGGCCCCCGAGCCACGGTGAGGCGATCCACACCAGCACCTTCCTGGGCCATCCCGTCGGCTGCGCCATGGCCCTCGCCCAGCTGAAGGAACTCGAGCGACGAGAACTCCCGGAGCGGAGCGCCCGCCTGGGAACGGTGCTGATCGAGGCCCTCCGTCGGATTCCCTCCCGATTCGGCGACCTCGAACTCCGGGTCCGAGGCCTGGGGCTGATGGCCGGCATCGAGCTGAGACGTGCCGGCCGGCCGGCCGGGAAGGAATCGATCGAGGCCATGAAGCGTCTGCTCCACGAGGGATTCGTGGTCCTTCCCGAAGGCGAATACGGCGAGGTGCTGAGCCTGACCCCACCGCTCACCCTCCCAAGGGGGGAACTCCTGCGAACGGTCGATGCAATCGGAACCGTCCTTGAAGAGATCGCCCGCCCTCGCACCCGAACCCGGAAGGCACGCCGCCCATGACCCTCTCGGAGATGCGCCGATGGATCGATGTGCGGGGTCTGCAGCTGACCAAGTCACTCGGGCAGAACTTCCTCCACGACGGCAACCAGCTGCGGCGGATCGTCGCGGCGGCGGATCTCGGCGCTAGGGACCGGATCCTGGAGATCGGTCCCGGACTGGGGCCGCTCACCGAATTGCTCGTGGACACCGGACTTCCGGTGACGGCCGTTGAGAAGGATGCGCGCCTGATTCCCATCCTTGGGGAACGGTTTGCGGGAAGGGAGTCGCTCGCGCTCCTGCATCGCGACGCGCTGGAGTGGCTCCAGGAGAAACCCTCGGACTGGGACGACTGGAAGCTGGTGGCGAACCTCCCCTATTCGGTGGGCTCGCCGATCCTGGTGGAGCTGGCGCTGGCGCCACGACCGCCGCGTCGGATGGTGGCGACGCTCCAGTGGGAGGTGGTGCAGCGTCTCGTGGCGGCTCCCGACACCGACGCCTACGGATTGCTCACCGTGCTGGTCGGACTCCAGTTCCAGTCGGCTGGGTCTTTCAAGGTGCCCAAGGACTGTTTCTTCCCGGCCCCGGATGTCGAATCCGCCTGCATCACCCTGGTGCGCCGTCCGGAACCGCTGCTGCCGCCGGCGTTGATTCCATTGTATTCCCAGATCGTGAAGACCGCCTTCGGCCAACGGCGCAAGATGCTGCGGAAGCTGCTCCGGAACCGCTGGACAGAGGACCAGCTAAGCCCGGCCCTCGCAGCGGCCTTAATCCCGGAGACGGCGCGGGCCGAGACCGTGGATGTGGAGGGTTGGGTCCACCTGACGCGGGCCCTCGCGGACACGTTGGGGCGACCGCGGAACGGGCCCACTGATCCGGCGTTCGGCGTTGAAGACCGGCCCAACGAATCCTAGCCTCCAGCCGTGTTCAGCGAGCGGGACTCCACGGGTGCCTTCGGCGGATTCGGCCAGCGGTCGGCGACACTGTGGCTGACCGTCGGGTTCCTCATCGTCTTCGCGCTCCAGTGCATCAATGACGTCTATCTGCACTCCCCGGTCGAGGGGTGGCTGGCCCTGACCCGTCGGGGCATCCTGGATGGATGGGTCTGGCAGCTGTTCACCTTCCAGCTGCTGCATGCGAACTTCTTCCATCTGGTCTTCAACCTCGTCGTCTTCTGGTGGCTGGGCCAGTTCTGCGAGGGGTTGATGGGTGTCCGTCGCTTCCTCGTGGCCCTGTTCGGGTGTGGTGCCGTGGGCGGGCTGCTGCAGGGGGCGCTGATGGTGTTCTTTTCCCAGCACTTCGGGGCGGCGTCGGTGGGGGCCTCCGCGGGCGTTTTCGGGCTGCTGTCGGTGTTCGCGCTCTGTGAGCGGGATGCGGAGATCCGGCTCTATTTCGTGATCCCGGTCCGGGCGATCTGGGTGTTGTGGGCCAGTCTCGCCATCTCCGCCTTCTTCACACTGGTCCCCACACCCCGCGAGTACGGTGTGGCCCACGCAGCCCACCTCGGCGGCCTGCTGGCCGGTATGATGTGGCACCGAATGGGTTGGTATCACGAATTTCAGCCGCTTCCAGGGGCCGTGCTCCTTCAATCGCTTCGGGAACGGTTCTCGAGACCGCAGACCCAACGACGTGGGCCCGCCGACCGCTGGGCGTCCTTGGAGATGGAGCCCGGTCGACCCATGTCCCGTCCGACGAAGACCGCTCCACCCGCGGGGCAGGACCTGTCCCGGGAGGTCGATCGGATTCTCGACAAGATGAACGCCAAGCAGCCGTTGACGGACGCCGAGCGGGAGCTCCTGCACCAGGCCGGACGCCGGATCGGACGCCGTTAGTCACACCCCTGGGACCGGGGTTGGAACAGTTCAGGCGACGGAGGCCTGGATCCATTCCAGATACCGCTGACTTCCCGACTCGATCGGCAACACGACGAATGCGGCCGTGTCGTAGGGATGCGCGGCGAGCACCGCCTCCTGCAGCATCGGGATCCGGTCCGCCGTGGTCTTCATCACCATCAGGACCTCCTGTGCCGACTCCAGACGTCCCTGCCACCAATACTGGGACTCGATGCCGGGGACGAGATTGACGCAGGCCACGAGTCGGGCCTCGAGCACCTGTCGTCCGAGACGACGCGCTGTCTCCGGGTCGGGCGCGGTCACCAGGACCACGCGGGAAGGCTCGGTTGGGGTCATAAACGGATCAAACCATGATCCCGGGAACGGATCAAACCTGCCCGTTGCCCGGGCTTCCGGGTCCCCCTAGTGTCGGCCCGCTATGTCCGAAATTGCCAACTACGTGATGCACGGTTCCGCCCAGGTCACCCCGTCGATGCTCGACAAGGTGCTCCGCAACCTACCGATCTGGAAGGTCGAGTTCGCCCAGATCCACGCGCCCGCCTTCCCTCATCTCGTGGACCAGCTGGAGTTCCTGGCCGACGTTGTCGAGGACGTGGCCGAGGGCGCCTACAAGGAACTGCCCTACCACGCCCTGAGCTCGGCCGTCTTCGCGCTCACCTACGCCCACCGTAAGAACGACATCATCCCTGACTCCATCGGCGCCCTCGGTCGGGCGGACGACTCGAGCGTGGTCCGGGCTGCCCTGATTCTCCACGAGAAGGCATTCCGGAACTATGCGGAGAAGATGGATTTCGACTGGAGCCGGATCACCAGCAAGGCCTAAGAAGCACGGGTCCATGGGTCCTGGCAGGCGCGTCCGGATCGGGTACGCCACCGACAACGTGTCGACCGAGCCCCACGCCGCCTCAGAGATCCTTCAGAAAGCGCTGCAGCGGCTTGAGGTCGGGGTCCTCAAGTCCCATCGAACGGATCTCCGCCTTGGGACGGAGCCGGGCGGCCATGAGGATCCAGTTCTGCGCGCCGATCTCGTCGCCAAGCTGACAGGCGTAACAGGCGAGATTGTAGGGGATGATCGAGTCCTTTGGAAAACGAGCGATGATCGACTTCAGACCGTCGAGAGCCTCCCGGGTCCGCCCCAGCTCATGGAGGCTGTAGCTCCGGTTCACCCAGCCATTCACGCGGTTGGGGGCGATCCGGATCAGTTCACCGGCGATTTCCACCGCGTTGTCCCATCGTTTCTGATGGGCGAGGACACGCCACAGGATCTCCAGGACGTCGGGATGCCCCTGATGGGCCTTGGAGATCCCCTCAAGCTCCCGCACCGCCTCCCCGATCACACCCAACTCAAGCCAGCCTTCGGCCGAAGAGGCATGATGCCGATCAGGGTAGGGAAGTTCGTCCACGGGGCGCTCCGTCTAGGGGCATCGGGCGCATTTGGCAAAAGGCTTTTGGTATTGGCACTCGGCATGGCCACCGTCGCCGCGCCGTCGATCCCCCTTGCCCAAACCCCGGCGTCCGGGGCTCCGGATGCGGTCTCCACCCTCCCAGCGCTCCGCTCGCGGTTGCAGACGGCCCTTTCCGGCACGGGCTCACCCTCCGCCCTCTGGGGAGCCCAGGTCACCTCCCTAGCGACCGGGGAAACCTGGTATGCCACCAATGCCGGAACCCGGTTCATCCCCGCATCGACGGTGAAGCTGTTCACCGCGGCTCTGTTCCTGGATCGCCTTGGGCCGGGATTCACCTTCAGAACCCCGATCCGGATCCGCGGCGGACTCCCGACGGACGGCATCCTGAAGGGACCGCTCTGGATCGAAGGAACGGGGGATCCAACCCGCTCGGCCCGGTGGAACCAGGGGCGATGGGAACTGGCCTTCGCCCCAGTGGCAAAGGCGCTCGGAGCGGCAGGCATCCTCCGGATCGAAGGGGATCTGATCTGTGACGAGGGCGGCTTCCGGACAACGCCGCTGGGTCGGGGATGGGACTGGGATGATGCGGCCTACAGCTTCGCACCGTCGGTCTCTGCACTGTCCGCCGAGGACAACTGCGTCCAGTTGCGTTTTCTCCCGGGCCCGGGTGCCGGATCGCCGGTGGCGATCCGGATGGACCCGGTCTCCGCAGGATTCCGACTCGAGAACCAGCTTGCGACCAGTCCGTCCGGGGATCCTCGGCGGCTGGAACTCCATCGCCTGCCAGGACACGACCGGCTGGTGCTCCGCGGGTCGATCCCCGTCGGCGGGAATCCCACGACGGAATCCACCCCGGTGCCGGACCCTGCACGTTGGTTCGGTGACCTCCTTCGCGAGGCGCTCCGGATCCGCGGAATCCCGGTGACGGGATCGGTCGTCGTCATCGACAACGATGTCCGGCGACGTGAACCCCCGTCGACGAACGGCTGGACCGAGCTCGTCTCCCTGACCTCACCGCCAGCGCTCGAGATCGTGCGGGACATGGTCAAGGCCTCCCGGAACCTTCCCGCCCAACTGCTCTGGCTGACCGCCGGCGCTGCCGGGTCGGAGAACGCGGGTCCCACGACAGAGACGACGACCGACGAGCTCTCCGCGGCGGCGCTGGGTGTATTCCTCAAGGACAATGGGTTCGTTCCGAACGACGTCCTGATCGAGGAGGGATCCGGCCTGTCGCGTCGGAACCTCGCCACGCCCCGGTCCCTCGTCCACCTGCTGCGTCGGATGTCGGAGCACCGGTGTCGCGAAGCCTGGGACCTATCGTTTCCGGTAGGTGGGATGGATGGAACGCTTTCCCGGCGCTTCACCCGCCCTCCCACGCTCGGGAACGTCCGGGCAAAGACCGGCACCCTGAGATACACCGGGAGCCTCGCCGGCTACCTGACCAATGCCGTCGGCACCCCGCTCGCCTTTGCCATCATGGCCAACGGCTTCGAATCCACCGCGGACGGGCCGACGGTCCGAGATGAGATCGACCGATGGATCGAGATCCTTGCCCAGTCGAAGACTCGATGATCAGCCCAGGCCCTGCTGCGTGAGCCACAGGGCTCGGAAATAGCGCATCACCCGGATGGGGTCCGGACTCTCCCCGATCTCCGCCATCGTGTAGCCGCGGAACCCGGAGTCGGACAGAAGGCGGAACAGCCGGCTCCACGGGTATTCGTCGAGGTAGAGATCCCTCAGGTGGACCGACACGATGCGGTCCTGGACCCGGCGGAAGTTCGCATCGAGCCCCTCGCCCTCCAGATCCGTCTGGTTGGAGTTCCAGCAGACGCCCACGTTCGGATGTCGGGCGTGGTTCATGATTGTCTGCACGTGGGGCAGCAGCGACGTGCCCGAACCGTGGACCTCGAGCCGGATGACCTGTCCGTGGTCCTTTGCGAATCCTCCGAGCTCGAGCAGCGAGGTTCCAATCTGCTCCAGGGTTTTTTCGACGGGAACCTCCTTGGGAAGGCCATTCGGTCGCACCTTGACCCCGGAGGCCCCCACGTCGTGGGCGAGCACGATGTACTCCTTCGTCGCGGCGATGTCGGCCCGGAGCTTCGCCAGGTCGGGAGTGTGGTAGTCGAATGCACTGCCAAGGCCCATAAGTTCGACCGGGGAGTCGGCGAACCGCCTGCGGATCTCGGCACGTGCCTGGGAATTGAGAGTGACCTCGACGCCGTGTCGGTGGGTTGTGCGGAGCTCCACGCCCTCGAAGCCGGTGACGGAGCAGTTCTTGAGGAGGGTGGGAACGTCCCAATCCTTGGCGAGGTTGTAGGTGACGAGTCCCAGCCTGAAGGGAGAGCGGCGACTCGGTCCGGCCGGCTCGGCGGCGACTGACGGAAAGTGGGTACCCGGAACCGTCGAGGCGGTGACGGCGGCGAGCGAGAGGGTCCGGAGGAAGTCGCGACGCTTGGGGGTCATGAGGGAATGATTCGGAACACGGATTCCTTTGCAACGACCGAGGTCTTCGCCGGGCGCACAGCGGCCCTTGTGGACGCCTCGGTGTCGACCCTGCCCCGAGCTCTTTGCCCTGTGATCCCCGGGCTGGCGTCGCTAGCGTTTGGAGCCATGCCGCGCTCCCGAGGACTGTCGACCCTGGTGCTCTCCACCTTCTTCGTGTCCGGCATCGCTGGCCTCGTCTACCAGGTCGTCTGGACCCGCTACCTGGCCCTGTTCCTCGGGCACACCAGCTATGCCGTGATCGCGGTCCTCGCGGCCTTCATGGGCGGACTCGCCCTCGGTAACGCCTGGCTCGGCTCCATCGTGGATCGGATGCCGAGGCCGCTTCAATTCTATGCGGGACTCGAACTCGGGATCGGCGTCTTCGCACTGCTGTTCCCGATCTACTACGAGCTGATGCACCGGGGCTACCTGGCGCTTCTTGGCATGGGGACCCCCCAAGGGATGCTCCGGCTCGGCATCCAGGGACTGTTCGCGGCGGCGACCATCCTGATTCCCACGATCCTCATGGGGGCCACCCTGCCGGCCCTGACACGGTTCGTGACCCGATCGCTCTCCGAACTGCGGGGTCGGGTGGCCACGCTGTACGCGATCAACAGCACCGGGGCCGTCGTCGGGGTCCTGCTGGCCGACTGGTGGTGGATCCCGGGACTGGGTCTCGAGGTGACCCTGTATCTGGGAGCCGCCATGAGTCTGCTGGTGGGGCTCGTCGCCCTCGCGACAAGCCGCGTCCTGGAACAGGGGTCCAGTCCGACCTCCGGCATGATCGCGATAGAGACACCGGAAGCGTTCTCGCCCCGACAGCTTCGGACGGCGGTCTGGGCGATCGGCGTCTCCGGTTTCGTCGCGATGCTCTACGAGGTCGTCTGGACCCGACTGCTTGGATTGGCGATCGGGTCCAGCACCCACGCCTATTCCCTGATGCTGGCCACCTTCATCGGGGGCATCGCCGCGGGGGGCTGGCTGATCCAGCGCTGGAGGACCCCGGGGAAGACCCTTCTGGGCTTCGCGGTGGCCGAGCTGGCCCTCGCCGCAACGCTGGCGGCATCCCTCTGGTTCTACGATCTGATCCCATGGTGGCTGAGCCGTCTGGCGGGTCTTCTCGCCCGGACACCCTCTTCCTATCCCGTCTACGAACTGCTCCAGGGCGCGCTTTGTCTGGCCGTGATGTTCATTCCGACGGTCTGTCTGGGCACGACACTGCCGCTGGCCAGCCGGATCGCCACCGCCGAGCTCGGGAGGGCCGGAGGATCCGTCGGGCGAGTCTTCGCGGTGAACACCCTCGGGACGGTTCTCGGAGCCATTCTTACCGGGCTCGTCTTCCTGCCACGACTCGGCCTCGCCCACACCCTGGGCCTCGGAATCGCGCTGAATGCCGCTGTGGGTCTCATGCTGCTCACCGAGACCCGACCGCGCGATCGACGGCTCTGGATCGCCGCGGCCTTGGTTCTGTTGGTCGTGTTCTGGGGGACGTCGGTGCTATCACCGCGGTGGGAAAGGGCGTTTGCACTGGGAATCTGGCGATCCAAGACACCCCCAGCCACCTGGGAGGAGTATCGGCGACAGGTCGACGGCACCGTCCTGCGCTACCACAAGGACGGAGCCGGCTCATCCGTGACGGTGCTCTCCAGCATGCAACTCGGTGAGGAGAACCTTCTCCTGAGGGTGAACGGGAAGACCGATGCGACGTCGATCGGCGACGCCCCCACACAGGCCCTACTCGCCCACGTCCCGCTGCTGACCCGCCCCGGCTCCACGGACGTGCTCGTCGTCGGACTCGGGAGCGGCATGACGGTCGGCTCGGCGCTCCGACATCCCGGAGTGAAGCGGGTCGACGTCGTCGAGATCTCCCCGGAGGTGGTGGAGGCCACACGACAGTTCTTCACGCCGTTCAACCACGGGGCGTTGGAGGATCCCCGGACCCATCTCGTCGTCGAGGATGCCAAGGCCTTTCTGAAGGCGACACCCCAGCGGTACGACGTGGTGATCTCAGAACCTTCGAACCCGTGGATGGCCGGGGTGGCTGGGGTGTTCAGCCGGGAATTCTACGGGGACATCCGGGATCGGCTAAAACCTGGAGGCATCGCGGCCCAATGGCTCCAGATGTACGAGATGGACGACCGCACGGTGGACCTGGTGATCAACACCTTCGCCTCGGTGTTTCCCGAGGTGGGGATTTGGATGGTGGGGGGGCGGGATCTCGTGCTGCTGGGGACGCTGGAACCCGTGGTGGTCGATCCGGCGCAGATGGGACGCGCGGCCGAACACCCCGAGGTGCGGGCGGACCTGGCCCGAGTCGGCATCCGGGATCTGACCTCGCTGCTGAACCTTGAGCTCATTCCCATGGGGGATGGGATCTTCGTTCCCGACCCCGCAACCCCGGTGCACAGCGACCTCAATCCGATCCTCGAATACGCCGCGCAGCGGGCATTCTTCGCCCGGGGCGAGCCCGGCAAGATCTTCGCATTGTCGGAGGGTCGGAACCCGAGGCCACGCGGCCTGGCCGCTCGACATCTTTCAGGACGGCGGATGACCACCAATGAGCTGTGGGCGACATCGACACTGTTCCGAGCCTCATCCATGCCGGAACCCGAGGTGTTCCGCTCCCAGCTGCGCCTCTGGCTCGCGACGGAGCCAGGACAACCTGAACCGGTGCGGCTGCTGTCGGCCCTCGAACGCAGCATCGCCGCGCCCGACAACTCGGCCCTCGCCGAGGCCGACCTGCCGGGCTGGAGGGAGGCACGGGACCGGGGTGACATTCCCATGATGAGGTCGCAGGCCGCGGCACTGATGACCCAGCATCGCACCCGGCGCTCGGCCCATTACCTCCCCGACACGCAGGAGCTGGAGCAGACCCTGAGGCGGCTGATCGACGCCGACCTCGCGCTCAGACGGGTGCACCGGGCACGTCTCGCGGAGGTCCTCTGGGACCGTGGCGACGATGTCGAGTTCATGGCGACGGCCCTGAAGGCCTTCGCCAATGACTCCGGCGAGAATGGTCCCTATGACTTTTCGGCCGATCCCCGAGCACCCAGGCTGGTGATCGCACGGATGCTGCTGGTGCTCGCGCAGAAGGAGGACTGGAAGACAGCGCTACAGCTAGTCAAGGAGGCCGTGGAGAAGGGATTCGCGGGCGAGGAGGCCGCCTTCCAGGAGCCGCTCCTCGAGCACCACGCACGCCGGATTTTCTCCAAGGCCACAGCCCTCGGCGTCCAACGGTCCCCACTGCCATGACTCCTGGCTCCCATCCTCTGGCACGGTCCCAGCCCCTTCCGCCGGTCGTCCTGGCCTCCCAGTCCCCGCGCCGGGTCTCCCTGCTGAGGGAACTCGTGCCCGAGTTCCGTGTAAACCCCTCCGACGCGACCGAGCTACACGACACGAACATGGGGATCCGCCGCCTCTGTGAGGTGAATGCCGAGCTGAAGGCGTTCCCGGTCGCCCGCCAATTTCCGGATCACCTCGTCATCGGGGCCGACACCCTCGTGTTCCTGGACGACCAGGCGCTGGGCAAGCCTGCCGACCTCGAAGAAGCCCGCACCATGCTCCGGCACCTCTCGGGGCGGATCCACCAGGTCATCACCGGCGTCTGCCTGCTGCAGGCGTCGACGCGCCGCATGCGTCGGTTTTCGGAAACGACGCATGTGCGATTCCGGGTGTTGGAGGAGGAGGACATCGCCGGCTACCTCGAACGGGTTCACGTGCTGGACAAGGCCGGCGCCTACGCCCTCCAGGAGGAGGGCCATCGGATCGTGGATGCGGTCGAAGGATCCCGCGCCAACGTCATCGGACTCCCGGTGGAGTGCCTGCGTCGCGAGCTCGAGTCTTGGTAGGGGACCAGTCCCACGATCCAGACCTGGCCGAAGGCAGTTCTCTTGCCCCGGCTCTCCTTCCGAGGAAGCTTCCGGCATGCCGTCCCCAAGGTGCCGGACCCTACTCACCGGACTCCTCCTCGCCTGCGGAGCGATCGCCAGTCCGCCATCCCCGTTCGGATTCTCCGGCCCTGAAGCCTTTCCCCTCGAGTACGGCATCGCCTTCCTACAGACCGCAGACCTGGACGGAGACGGACTCCAGGACGTCATCGCGGTGAACAACGCCCGGTCGCGCATCCACCTGCTCCACAATCGGACCGGCAACACGAATGCCCCGTCAACCCCCGCAAAGGCGGGTCGGTCGAACATCAACCAGCTGCTCCCCGACGCACGGTTCAGGGTGGAATCCCTCTCCTCCGAGAAGCGTATCACCTCGATGGCCGTGGTGGATCTGAACCAGGACGGACGTCCCGACCTCGCCTATTTCGGTGAACCCAAGGAACTCGTCGTCCAGCACAACCTCGGCACCAACGGCTGGTCCCAACCGCGGCGCTGGCCCATCGAGGACGGCACCCTCGACTTCAACGCACTCACCTCCGGTGATCTCGACGGCGATGGCCGCAAGGATCTGGTGCTTCTGGCGGAGAAGCACCTCTACCTCATCCGGCAGCTGGCCGATGGCACGCTCCGAGAGCCCGAGCGACTCCCCTACACGGGTACGATCAAGGCGGTCCAGCTCCTCGACCTCAACCACGACGGACGCCAAGACCTTCTGCTGGTGAACTGGGACAGCGCCACGCCCTTCCGTTTCAGGCTCCAGCGCAGCGATGGCCAATTTGAGCCGGAGGTCCACCTGCCGCTCAATCCGATCAGGAGCTATTGCGCGGAGGATCTCGATCACGATGGCATCCCGGAACTGGTCTGCATCGCCGCGAAGTCGGGTCGCGCCGCGGTGTACCATCCTGTCCGGAAGCCGGCTGACCCATTGGTGGAGGGGCTCAGAGATGGCCAGTTCTCGCTGCTTCCGCTGACGCGGACCGACAAGCCCCGACGGGGCATCCTCTGGGCGGATCTGGATGGAAACGGACTCGCAGATCTTCTCGTCGCGGACCCCGGGAGCGGACAGCTGTCATTCTGGCGGCGACGCGACAGCAAGGACCTCGAGGAACCCCGGAATTTCCCGTGCCTGACCGGCATTTCCGAGCTCGCGGCCGCCGACTGGAACCGCGACGGCCGCATGGACCTCTTTCTTCTGAGTCCGGACGAGCGCCAGCTCGGAGTCACCCAGCTCGACAACCAGGGTCGCCTTCCCTTCCCCAACCTCATTCCCCTGACCGGCCGCCCCCTCGCCATGGCGGTCGGCAGCCTGTCGTCCAACCAGCCGCCGGTCCTCGCCGTGATCCAGGAGCGGGATGAAAAACGGCTCGGCAGTTCCGGCAAAGAGGAGACCGTCGTGGTCCGGGAACTCGTGATCCGCGGGGCCGACGGTGCCACGACCACCCAGCGACTGTCGGAGGAGTTCAAGGGGGCCCCCGCCCGCCTCGCCATCCACGACGCCAATCAGGACGGTCGTCCCGACCTTGTGATCCTCACTCCCTACGAGCGGATCAAGGTCCTGGTGCAGCGTGCGGACGCGAGGGAGGGCTCGCAATTCGAGGAGGCCGACGTCACCCCTCCCGGGGGAAGCCTTGAGTCTCCGTGGATGCTGACCGCTGATGTCGACCAGGATGGAAAGGACGAGCTGATCCTGCCGCAGAAGAGTTTTCTCAGGGCCGTCATCCTCTCGGGCAGCGGAGGCGAGCGGCCCTCGTGGAACTTTGTTGTCCGGGACCAGATCAATGGAGCGACCGGCACCTCTCGCATCACCGGGGCCGCCATGATCCAGCAGGCCCCCGGTGTGAGGCCTTGGATGGTGCTGCTCGATGCCGATCGCAAGGCACTGTCGATGGCCAGTCGGGACACCAACGGTGTCTGGCAGATCGCGCGCAACTCCCAGCTCACCTCGACCGACTTCACCTCCGTTGTGCCGGTCGCGGTCGGCACCAACGAGCCACCCGCCCTCGCGCTGATCGGTGTGAATGCCATCGGTTGGAAACAGTTTTCCTCGGACCCGTGGGAACTGAGCGAGCTTGGCGGCTATGAGACGCCGATCCGTGATGGTTGGCTCCACGACGTCACGACCGGAGATCTGAACCAGGACGGCCGCAAAGACCTGGTGTTCCTCGAGACCGCAAAGAACTACGTCGACCTCGTCCTCTACGATCCCGTCCGGGGACCGGAACCGGGCAACCGGTGGCCGGTCTTCGAGGAGCGGACCTTCCGTCAGCGCAGGAACGACGTCCCGGAACCCCGGGAGGCCGCGGTGTGCGATGTGACCGGCGACGGCAAGCCGGACCTCCTGCTGATCGTCCACGACCGCATCCTGCTCTACCCGCAGGAGTGACGCCCTGCCGGAACCTTTCGGCCAGGCATGGCCAGATCCTCCCGCCCGGACTCCAGCAGCCATTCCCCTGACCGGCCACGGCTGGTATCGTCGGCCGCATGGACAAGGACCAAGTGGCGGCAGTGCTGGTGGAGATCGGGACGCTTCTCGAGCTGAAGGGTGAGAATCCGTTCAAGACCCGTGCCTATCACAATGGGGCCCGCATCCTCGAGGGGCTGACGGAACCTCTCGAGAAGCTCGTCGCGGAGGATCGTCTGGGTGGCATCAAGGGCATCGGGGAGGCCCTCCAGGAAAAGATCACCACCCTCGTCACCACCGGCCGCCTTCCCTACCACGAGGATCTGAAGGCCTCGGTCCCTCCGGGGCTCCTCGACCTGCTCGGCCTCCAGGGTCTGGGGCCGAAGAAGGTGAAGCGCCTCCACGAGGAATTGGCGATCGACTCCATCGAGGCGCTCGAGACGGCCTGCCGTGAGGATCGGATCGCACAGCTGGACGGCTTTGGCGAGAAGTCGCAGTCCAAGCTCCTGGAGGCCATCGCCTTCCGTCGAAAATATGCCGCCCAACACCTTCTGGTCGACGCCCTGACGGCCGCCGAACCCATCCTCGGATCCCTGAGGGATCATCCCGATGTCACCCGCTGCTCAATTGCCGGGAGCCTGCGCCGTTCCAAGGAAGTGATCGGCGACATCGACTTCGTGGTGTCTTCCCGTAATCCGGGCAGTGTCCTGTCGTTCTTCGTCCAGCAGCCCGGCATCGCCTCCATCCTCGCCCAGGGCGAGACCAAGGCCAGCGTCCGGCTGGACTCGGGCATCCAGGCCGATCTCCGGGTGGTCAGCGACATCGAATACCCCTTCGCCCTCGCCTACTTCACCGGATCGAAGGAGCACAACATCGTGATGCGTCAGCGGGCCATCGCACGGGGTCTGCGTCTGAATGAGTACGGCCTGTTCCGGAGCGCCGAGGAGACACGCGATCCCGCACTGCGGATCGCCTGTGCCGAGGAGGCGGATCTGTTCCGCGAGCTGGGTCTCGACTATGTGCCTCCCGAGCTCCGTGAGGATCGCGGCGAATTCGAGGCCGCCGAGTCCCACCGTCTGCCCCGCCCGTTCGAGTGGACCTCCCTCCGGGGATCCCTCCACAACCATTCCGACTGGTCCGACGGGCGCAACACCCTGTCCGACATCGCCGCCCACGCCGCCGGGCTGGGGCTCGAGTACTGGGGCATCACGGACCATTCCAGGGCAAGTTTCCAGGCCCAGGGCCTGGACCCGAAACGGCTTCGCCAACAGATCCTGGCCATCGCGAAGGTGAACCAACGCCTCCGGGACGAGGGCGTCGACCTGCACCTGCTCAGCGGGACCGAGGTCGACATCCTCAAGGACGGCCTCGACTTCGATGACGATCTGCTGTCGGAGCTCGAGGTCGTCGTGGCCAGCCTCCATGTGCCATCCAGCGACGAGGCCGAGAACACAAGGCGGTTCATCCGGGCGGCAGAGAACCCGCACGTCCACATGCTGGGCCACCTCAGTGGTCGGCTCCTGCTGGAGCGGGATGCCTACCGTCTGAACCAGACCGCGATCATCGACGCCTGCGCGGCGACGGGCACCTGGATCGAACTGAACGCCTCGCCCTACCGGTTCGACCTCGACTGGCGCCTCTGGCAGTACGCGCGATCCAAAGGGGTCAAGTGCGTCATCAATTGCGACGCCCACCGTCTGGAGCACTTCGCCTGGCTGCGACTGGGGGCCTCGGTGGCGCGGAAGGGATGGCTGGAGGCGGGCGACATCATCAACACCCAGTCGCTCGTCCAGCTCCGGAAATCCCTGTCTCTCAAGCGGGGGCGCTCCCGCTGATCGCTGGCGGACGCGGTTCCGATCCCGATGAGGCTCCGCCCCATGCGTTGAGGGATCGCTCCTCGGCATCGCCTATGGACGACTCCCCGAGAAGCTCGAGGGCCTCGCCGATCAGGTAGAGGGATCCGGTCACCAGCACGACCGGGTCGGCTGCCGCCCAGCGCAGGGCTTCTGCAAGCGACGAGGCCGCGCGGACGGGTCGACCTAGCCCCATCGCAACCACGGCCGCACGGACCTCCTCGGAACCCAGAGTCCGGGGGTTCGCCACCGGCACGGTCAGGATACGGCCCGCCAGAGGGACCAGTTGTCCCAGCATCGGCCCCACCTCTTTCTCAGCCAGCAGTCCGACAATGAGCGTCGGACGGGTCGAGCCGCACACCTCCGGCAACCCTTCCCTGAGTGCCTCCACCCCGGCGCGATTGTGGGCACCATCGAGGATGATCCTCCGTGCACCCCGTTGAAGGACCTGCATCCGCCCAGCCCACTGTGCCCGAGCCAGCCCGTCCCGGAGCACCTCGTCGGTGACCGGTAGGAAGGCTCTCAGGAGACGGACCGTCGCGGCGGCAAGCGCTCCATTGACGCGCTGGTGCGGGCCAAGCAGTCCGACATCCAGCCGGAAGGCAGCCACCTCTGGCGGCCCGAGATGAAGATACGGTGAGTCGAGCTCCCGCGCCTTGAAACGAAGGATCGCCTCGGCATCGGGATCCATCGCCGCGGTCAGCACCGGCACACCGGGCTTGATGATCCCCGCCTTTTCAGCGGCGATGGCGGCAACGGTCGATCCGAGGACCTGCATGTGATCAAGGCTCACGTTCGTGATCACACTCGCCAGGGGGGTGACGATGTTGGTCGAGTCGAGACGTCCACCGAGCCCGGTCTCCCACACCACGAGGTCGACACAGGATTCCGCAAAGTGGCAGAGGGCGAGGACCGTGGTGAACTCGAAGAAGGTCGGAGCCGGTCCACCCAGCCGGTCGACCACGGCCTTCAGGGTGGCCACATGCCGTGCAAGGTCCGCATCGGATATGGGGATCCGACCCACCTGGATCCGCTCGCCGAACCGCACGAGGTGCGGGGAGGTATAGAGGCCCACCCTGAGTCCCGCGTTGCGATACACGCTCTCGAGCAGGGCACAGACCGAACCCTTCCCGTTGGTGCCTGCGACATGGATGAACTGGAGGCGGTTCTGGGGATTGCCCACGGCCGCGGCCAGCCGTCGCGTGGAGTCAAGACCCAGGACAACACCGGAGGGCTGGAGGGAACGGAGGTAGTCAACGGCCTCGGATGCGGTCACGGGCCAGACCATTGTCCGACCCGTCTCTCGCGCAAGCCTCGGATTGTCCCCGGGAATCCGTTCCCGTGCCTGAGCCGGGGAACGTCGGTGGTATCGAGGACTCGCGGTCAACCCGGGCCCGGATGTGATCCATCCGAGCCCGGATGATGAAGTAGAGCTGGAGCAGCAGGAGAAGCACCGCGAGCCATTGCTCGACATGCAGGGACCGGAGACGTTCGAGCCCCGGGGGCGCCTGCCTCCAGGACGAATCGCGCAGGAGGAGGAACACCGCAGGCCCGCTCACAAAGATCCAGAGGATCGCGAGGATCCGATGGTTGAGCGGGACAGGATCCGTCGGGGAGATCGGAACGGAGCTTTCGGTTTGAACTGGAGGGTCTTCTCGCAAACTGTGGCCGACCTGTTCTGAACCGTATGCCGTCCGAAGCAAGCCCAACCCCGAAGCCCCCGCGGAAACCCAAGGAGAACGTCTGGGTCAACCTGATCTGCAATGCGATCCTGCCCGGCGTCCTGCTCACCCAGCTGAGCAAGCCTGAGCGTCTGGGTCCCGTCTGGGCCCTCGTCGTCGCCCTGTCCATCCCCATCGGCTATGGCATCTACGACCTCGTGAGCCGCAGAAAGTGGAACATGTTCTCGATCCTGGGTCTCGCCAGCACGCTGATCACCGGGCTCCTCGGTCTGACGAAGGTGTCTAACTTCTGGTTCGCCGTGAAGGAGGCCGCCATACCCGCCATCCTCGGCATCGCGATCCCGCTCACGCTCCGGACCCGGCAGCCGTTGGTGAAGACCCTGATCTACAACGACCAGGTCCTGGACACGGATCGAATCGGTCGGGTGCTGGAGGAGCGCCAGGCGACTCCCGGGTTCGATGCCCTGCTCCGATGGGCCTCCTGGGTGCTGGCCGGGGCCTTCGGATTCAGTGCGGTGCTGAACTACCTGCTTGCCCGATGGATCGTCACCGCAGAGCCCGGATCCGCCGAGAACGTTGCGCAGCTGGGCCGGCTCAACTGGATTTCCTATCCCGTGATCATGATCCCGAGCATGGCGATCATGATGTTCGCCCTGTTCCGGCTGATCCGCGGGCTCGAACAGCTGACCGGGCTCCGGCAGGAGGAACTGTTCCATCCCCCACATCGCCGCTGACCCCATCCTTCCCCCCGCGGGTAGGAGCTGGATCCGGGGCGGTTTTCGATCGTACCGGGACTGCAAATCCATACCGCCGACAGAACTCCTCGGAGTCGGCGCGGATCGATATCGGACGACGTTGGAACGGATCGGGATAGCGGATCTGGACCGCCCGCAGCGCGAGGCCGCGATTGTCCGGACGGCCATACAGATCATCACCCAGGACCGGACACCCGCTCGCCTTGAGATGGAGCCGGATCTGGTGCGTCCTGCCCGTCACAGGATGGGCCTGGATCAGGGTAAGGCGATCGCCGCGGGCCACCACCTCGAAGCGCGTTTCCGCCTCCTTCCCAGCGGCGGCGTCGACACAGAACCGGCCCGTTTCAGGGGCATCGGATCCAATGGGATCGTGGCGCGTCCAACGGTCCCCTGGAACGGGGCCATCCACGACAGCGACATAGGTCTTGTCGACGTCGCGGCCCTCGAAGAGCCGGGAGTATGCGGCCACCGCGCCCGGGCTCCGAACCCCAAGCAGGATGCCGCTCGTCTCGGCATCCAGACGATGGACAAAACGAAGGAAGCGCAGGTTCCGGGACTGCGCCCACCAGTCCCCGTTCTCCAGGCTGGACCGCACGGCGAGGGTGAGGTTCCTGCGCGTGTTGACCCAGTCCTCGGGCGCCACCATCCAGCCGCTGGGCTTGTCGATCACAAGGACCGACCGGTCCTCGTAGAGGATTGGGATCCGGGTTGAGTCGGGCAGTTCGATGATCTTGGGACGAGCCACTGGGTCGAGGAAAGCAGACGTCCCTCCCCAACGCGAGCCATCGGATGGATCGAGGCGGGCTCCGGCCGGCGCGGTGGACCACTGAGACCGTGCGCTCCGATCGGATCGGGTCTACCTTCTGGATGTGCTTTCGCTTTTGGATCACAGCGAGCTGGCGCCATTCGTCGACCGGGTCGATCGAGGTGAACGGCTTGGCGAGGAGGACGCCATCCGGTTGTTCGCGACGCGCGACCTGAATGCGCTGGGAGCCCTGGCAGATCGGGCCAACCGGCGTCGCAACGGGATGCGGGCCTCGTACATCGTCAACCGCTACATCAACTATTCCAACTACTGCATCCTGAGCTGCCAGTTCTGCGCCTTCAGCCGGAAGCGCAGGGATGCGGACGGATTTGAGCTCTCGATCGGGCAGATGGTGGAGAAGGCACGCCAGGCCCTTTCCCTGGGAATCACCGAACTCCACATCGTGGGCGGTCTGCACCCCAGCCTCCCCTTCAGCCACTACACGGGCTTCCTGCGGGCGCTGAAGGCCCTCGACTCCCGGCTGCAGCTGAAGTGCTTCACGGCGATCGAGATCCTCCACCTCGCGTGGCTCGCCAAGAAGAGCGTGCGGGACACCCTTCAGGAACTGAAGGAAGCCGGGCTCGAATCGTTGACCGGTGGCGGTGCCGAGATCTTCCGGAAAGAGATCCGCCAGAAGATCGCACGCGGCAAGGAATCCGCCGAGGAGTACCTCGATGTCCACCGGACCTGGCATGGGCTCGGCGGACGGAGCACCTGCACCATGCTCTACGGCCACCTGGAGTCGCATGCCGACCGGGTCCACCACCTGTCGCTCCTGCGTGGGTTGCAGGATGAGACCGGTGGGTTCACCGGCTTCATTCCCCTGCCCTATCAGCCGGAAAACAATGGGATCCCGGTGAGCCATGCCCCAACGGGAGCCGAACAGCTCCGGACGCTCGCGGTGGCGCGCCTGTTCCTCGACAACTTCGACCATGTGACGGCCTACTGGATTGGCATGGGTATGAAGCTCGCACAGATCGGGCTGAGCTATGGGGCCGACGACCTGCACGGTACGATTGTGGAAGAACACATCTTCCACATGGCCGGGGCGCAGTCGCCCCAGCTGCAGACCGAACAGGCCTTGGTCCGGGCGATCCGCGAGGCCGGGCGGATTCCGGTCCAGAGGAACACCTTCTATGAGCCGATCCGGACGTGGGACCCGGACCCGTCGCAGGCCAGCGGTCAGGGCGGCTTGGTTTCAGGAACCGGGCAGGCTATCCCAGGGACATGACGACGATAGAGACCCGCATCCTCGAGGTGCTCCGCCTGCTGGAGACCGAGGCGGCCTCGGTGCCCCGACCCGACCTTCGGCCCCGACTTCGGGAGCTCGACGAGCTGCACGGGGGCCTGCCTTCGGATGCGGATCCGGAGCTGAGGCACTTCCTGCAGCGTCGAAGCTACGAGAAAGCCCGATTGCTGCTCGAGGATCGAACCGAGGAGATCCAGCGCGGCGGCTGCACCCGTCACGGACACTGAACAGTCGCCGTGCATCGGGCGTCCTCACATTCCGACACGATCGCCGCGGTGGCGACCCCCGCCGGAACCGGGGGTATCGCCGTGATCCGGATTTCCGGAACACGGGCGCTGGAGATCGCGGACGCCGTCTTCCGAAGGAGCGGGAACCCCGCTGGAACCCTTGCCGAGGCGATGTCACACACGGTCCACCATGGCCATGTCGAACGGGAGGGCGTGCGCCTCGACGAGGTTCTGGCGACCGTCCTGAGGGCACCTCGGACCTTTACTCGGGAGGACACTGTCGAGATCTCGTGTCACGGGGGACGGGTTGTTACCCGGCAGGTCCTGGAGTCCCTGCTGGCGTCCGGGGCCAGGCTGGCGGAACCGGGAGAGTTCACGCTTCGGGCATTCCTGAACGGCCGTCTGGATCTGACCCAGGCGGAGGCCGTGGCCGATCTGATCGAGGCACGGACCGCGCTCGCGGCACGGGCAGCGGTCCAGCAGATGGGCGGACGCCTTTCGGAACGACTCCGAGGCCTCAGGGAGGACCTCCTCAACATCCTCGCCCATGTCGAGGCCCACATCGATTTTCCAGAGGAGGACATCGCACCCGACAGCCGGGAGCAGATGCTCGCACGCCTTGGGGACGCACGGGATCAGGTCCAACAGCTGCAGCGGACCGCCTCGGAGGGCCGGATCCTCCGCGAGGGAGTCCGGGTTGCCATTCTGGGCTGTCCAAACGCCGGAAAATCCTCGCTGCTCAATCTGTTGCTGGGCAACGACAGGGCCATCGTCTCGGCGATTCCAGGAACGACGCGGGATACTGTCGAGGAATGCGCCACCGTTCGGGGACTTCCTCTCGTGTTCATCGACACTGCCGGACTCCGGGAGACCGAGGATCCCATCGAAATCGAAGGGATCAGGCGCAGCCTCCAGGCGGCACGCGACGCGGATCTCATCCTGCATGTCCTCGACGGCACCCAGCCACCGATCACCACGGCGGACGTCCTCGGGGAAGATCTGGCCCTCAAACCCACCATCCGGGTCCGCAGCAAAGCGGACCTTCCCACCCCCTGGGAGGATCCTTTTCTTGGGGATGCGGTCGCGGTCAGCGCCACGACCGCTGAAGGACTCGAGACCCTTCGATCGACCATGGATGCACGACTGGGGACCCAGCACCTCTCGGCTGACGAATGGAGCGTGACCGTCAATGCCCGACAGGCCGCGGCACTCCATCGGGCGGAGGACAGCCTGACGCGGACGATCCGATCACTGTCCGAGGAGGCTTCCCTCGATCTGGTGGCCCTCGATCTCCGCGCCGCCCTGGGTGCCGTCGGTGAAATCACCGGCCAGGTGACGACCGACTCGCTTCTCGACGCGATCTTCGGACAGTTCTGCCTCGGCAAATGAACCTCGGTCCCCGTCGGATCCGACCACAAAAAAACCCGCGCCCAGTCGGGAGCGGGTGATGCGGAGAGGGATTGCCTATCAACCCCCGTTGTTGCCAATGGCCTCGACAGGGCAGCCTTCCATGGCTTCCTTGCAGGCGGCCTCCTCCTCGGGACCCTCCGGCTGCTTCTTCACGTAGCTGTAGCCGCCGTCTTCCCAGCGGGTGAAGTTGTTGGGTGCCGTCTCGCGGCAGAGGTCACAGTCGATGCACTGGTTGTCGACGAAGAACCGGCCAGCGACGTTTTCGGAGTACTTGTTGGCGATGTCAGCCATGGAGGTTTCGGTTTGAGATTAAAACGACGGGCGGATGGTTGGTCTCATCCGTCGACCCGGCAAGTGGCATTTTTTGAAAATCAGAGCCGCCCGTTCGATTCCAGTTCGGAACACACCCAGCCCCGAAATGAGCCAGGCTTCGGACTTGGGATTGACCCCTGCCGACAAGTTTCGTTGGCTGGTCTTATCCCAAATGATCCGAAACCTCCTACTTGGCCTGCTGTTGTTCGGCACGGTCGCACTCGGGCTTTGCGCCCCCGTCTGGACACCCCATCCCGGCGGTCGGAAGACCCAGCTCGCGGTCACCACCGGAGAGAAGATCGGGTTCACCCTGATCTCCCCGACTGACATCGGGATCGATTTCCGGAACGCGCTGTCGCCCGAACGGGCGAGGCTGTTCCAGAATCTGTTGAACGGATCCGGACTCGCAGCGGCGGACGTTGATGGGGACGGACTCGTCGACCTTTACTTCTGCCACAAGCAAGCCGCCAACCAGCTCTACCGGAATCTCGGTGGGGGACGCTTTACGAACATCACACAGTGGGCCGGGGTGGGCTGCACCAACCAGACATCTGTCGGTGCGGTCTTTGCTGATGTCGACGGCAACGGCTCCCAGGACCTTGTTGTCAGCGCCTTTGGCGGCCCCAACACCCTGCTGCTCAATGACGGCCATGGACAGTTCCGAGACGCAACCGCCTCCTCGGGCATCACCGGGAAATCGGGTGCCACCTCAATGGCCTTGGGGGACATCGACAGCGATGGCGACCTCGACCTGTACCTCTGCAACTTCGCCGTACAGGCCATCCTGCGGGACGGCGGGGTCATCTCGACGCGAGTGGTCAACGGACAGACCGAGGTCACGGGAAAATTTGCTAACCGCATCCGCATCATCAACGGCATCCTCTACGAATTCGGTGACCCAGACATGCTGCTGCGGAACGACGGAGGCGGCCATTTCAGCCCTGCACCGTGGGAGACGGCTTTCATGGATCGCTCGGGGAAGCCGATGTCGGCGCCCTGGGACCTCGGCCTGGCGGTCCAGATGCGGGACACCAACGGGGACGGCCACATAGACATCTTCGTTTGCAACGATTTCCAGACCCCGGATCGGCTATGGCTCGGCGACGGGAAAGGACACTTTCGCGAGGCCGGCGAGTTCACGTTCCGAAACATGAGCCTCGCTTCCATGGGGGTCGATTTCGCCGATCTCGACCGCGACGGCCGCTACGATTTCTGCACTGTCGAGATGCTGAATCGCGATCTGACCCAGCATCTGCGGACCGGGGGCGGGCGGATGCCGCTCCAAAGAACTCCAGGGCTTGGACAGGAACGGGAGGAATTCGCGCGGAACTGCCTCTACTGGAGCCGAGGTGACGGCACCTATGCCGAGATCGCTGCCTATGCCGGTGTGACAGCGACAGGATGGTCCTGGGCACCCGTGTTCCTGGATGTGGACCTCGACGGCTGGGAGGATCTTTTGGTTTCCAATGGCCACGCCCACGACGTCAACGACCGCGATATCAATGAACGGCTCAAGTCACGCCCCAACCAGAACGTGCAGGCAACGAAATCGGTGCTGCTCGAATTCCCACGTCTCGAGGTCCCAAAATTTGCCTTCCGGAACCGACGCGATCTCACTTTCGAGGATGTCAGTGCCGCCTGGGGGTTTGATTCCCGCCGGATTGCCCATGGAATGATCACCGTGGATATCGACGGAGACGGGGACCTCGATGTGTTGATGAATGCCTTCGAGGGTCCACCCCTGATCTATCGGAACGACGCCAACCGTCCCCGGGTCGCGGTCCGACTTAAGGGCGCCTCACCGAACACCGCAGGGGTTGGAGCCGAGATCGTGGTCCGTGGCGGTCCTGCTGAGCAGCGTCAGATGATTCTGGCCGGGGGCACGTACCTGTCGCACTGCCAGGCACAACGGACGTTTGCGGCAGGTGAAGGTTCGATGGAAATTGAGGTGCGCTGGCCCTCGGGACGTCGGTCGATCGTGCCGGACATTCGAGCCAACTACCTGTACGAGATCGACGAGACCTCATCAGGCAATTCAGGACCCGGATTATCCGATCCAGCCTCACCGCCGACGCCATGGTTTTCGGATGCCAGTGTCCGCCTGGACCATCGTCACACCGAGCCATTCTTCGACGACTACGCGACCCAACCACTATTACCGCAGCGCTACAGCCAGCTTGGTCCAGGCGCAGCCTGGCTGGACCTCAATGGCGACCAGCATGATGACCTCATCATCGGGTCGGCCCGAGGGAATACCCCGTCAGTCCTCCTGGGTGATGGCCAGGGTGGATTTACCAGGAGTGTCGTCTCCGGATCTCCCCCCCCTGACGATCTCGGAGCCTTGGTCGGATCCTTGCGGGATGATGGAACTGCATTTGTTCTCGCTGGATGTGCTCGACTCGAGTCCGGCGGCACCACACGGAATGCATCGGTATTGCGCTGGGTTTGGACATCCGGGGGGCTTGCACCGGAAGCATCCCTCCCCCCCCTCCCGGCCAGCATCGGAGCACTGACATTGGGGGATGCCGATGGCGACGGAGACCTCGACCTTTTCGCAGGTGCACGCCTCAAGGTCCGCAGATGGCCGGAACCCGGAGGATCCCGTTTCTTTCGAAACGACTCAGGAACATGGCTTCCGGAAGGGGACGAATTATGGGCGAAGGTAGGGCCCGTGGCCGATGCCGTAATGGCCAATGTTCATGGAGATTCGCGCCCGGAACTGATCATCGCCACTGAATTGGGTCCCATCGAGATCTTCACGCGTAGAACAGAAGGCTGGAGTCGGCTCACCCAACGGCTTGGCCTGGACATACACACAGGATGGTGGAACAGCGTCGCGGTCGGGGATTTCGATGGGGATGGACGGTTGGATCTTGTTGCCGGCAACCGCGGCCGCAACACCAAGGCCGAGATCTGGGGTGAGGGCAAGGTGGACATCCTATGGGGCGAGACCGATGGCAGCGGTGCCATCGCCGTGGTTGAAATCGCATTGCAAGGCAACCGACACCATCCGCTCCGGGATAGACGACAGCTCTCCGTCCAGTTCCAAGATCTCGCGAACCGAATACCAAGCCACGCCACCTTTGCCTCCTCCGACGTGCAGGACGTCATCGGCAAATTACCGAAACGGCTGCAACGAGCAGCGGCAGCTCACCTCGACTCAGTGGTTCTGCTGAATCGCGACGAGCACTTCGAGATCCATCCACTGCCTCGGGAGGCCCAATGGGCACCGGTGTTTGGTATCGGTGTCGCCGACTTCAACGGTGATGGATTCGTGGACTTGGCCCTTGCCCAAAATCTCTTTGCACTCCATCCGGACGACTCACGACTCGACGCCGGATTGGGGCTTTTGCTGAGTGGCAATGGGAAGGGCGGGTTCATTCCCGTGGCGGCCAGCCAGAGTGGAATCCGCCTCAATGGTGAACAGCGAGCGGCAGCACCGGCAGACTATGATGAGGACGGACGCGTTGACCTCGTTATCACCCAAAACGGAGCCGGATCGGCGCTATTCCACAATGAGTCTCCAAGGCGAGGCTTGAGGATTCGACTGAAGGGACGGCCTGGTAACCCGACTGGCCTCGGAGCCATCCTCCGGCCGCTCCGGTCAGGGAAAGCCGGTGCCTTACAGAGTATTACAGCGGGAGGAGGGTATTGGGCTCAACCCAGCCAAGTCCAAGTGATCGGAGGCGAATGCCCCGATGCCTTGGAAGTCCACTGGCCGGACGGTCGAACAACCCGTGAACCGGTAACCCCGGGGGCCAAAGAAGTTTTGATGGACTGGGCGACGAACCGAGTGCCTCAGTAGCCGAGAGCCTGCTTCCGTCCCATCGCCTTTCGGAGCTGTCCATGGGCAGGTCCCATGGAGGGCTCAAGTCGGATTGATGTCTGGAAGGCGGCGATGGCCTCGTCAACACGGTCCATCACGAGCTGGGATCTCCCAAGGTTGAACCACGCCTCGGCAAAATCGGGATTCAGCTGAACCGCCTTTGCAAACTGCGGGATGGCATTGGTCATTTGACCGGCACTCGCAAACGCACTCCCTAGATTGTTATAGGTCCGGCTGTTCTTGGGATCGGCCGCAAGGGCGGTCTGGAGATGCTGTATGGCCTCATCAAACCGTTTTGCCCGAACAAGAAGGTTGCCGAGGTTGCTGTGGGCCTCCGCATAGGTAGGCACGAGCTTGATAGCGGTCTCGTAGTGGATGATGGCGTCGTTTGTCCGGCCCTGACGCGCATAGAGGAAGCCAAGGTTGAAGTGCGCTTCCTCATAGTCTGGTGACTGCTTGAGGATGTTCAGATAGGCTGCCTCTGCCTCTCCGGTCCGGCCCTCAGAGGCAAGCTTGTCGGCCGCGATTAGCTCAGTCATCCGGGGATCCGCAGCATCACCGAGGTCGGGCAATGGAGTTGCCCCATCGATCCTATTGGTGGATATAGTAACGGATGGCGTGGACTGGAGTAAACCCGATGATCCGTCCGCAGTCCGCGTTGAAGGCGCATCCCGTCCGCAACCCGAGAACAGAAATGTCGAGGACGCTGCCGCAAGAATCAGTGAGCACCGAAGCCATGCCCAAAAGAAAAAACCGCTGGAAAGTCCGCCCGGCCACACTTTTACCGGTACAGATCCTGCGGTTCGGCGGAGATATTGACTACTTAGCCGGCGCTGCGGGCGTTGCATCTGACCCACTCTGGGCGATTGAATCCACCCACTCAAGGACAGCCTCTTGAGCCGAGTCACCAGGACGCTGGCCCAACTTAACGATTCGGGTGTATCCGCCTGGACGGGTCTTAAAAACAGGTGCAATGCGCTCAAAAACGATATGAACCACGTCGTTTTCGGCCCGCCACTTTTCGCGAAGCACTTTTCCTTTTACAGTCGGAGTGCCGACGAAATGGCTCCTCGGCTGCTGGCGCAGTTTGGCGGAAACGAGCCGACGGAAGTGGACGTTCTTCGCAATCGCCTTGGCCTTGGCCTTCTCGTCAGGAGCAGCTGCCGCATCAGCGAGAGCCTGTTGACCCTGCTTTCCGAGAGTGATGATTTTTTCAGCGACCGAACGGGCTGCCTTGGCCTTGGGTACGGTGGTGACGATGCGGTTATGCTGGATTAGGCTGCACACCAGGTTCGCGAGCATCGCGTTCCTGTGGTCGCTCTTGCGTCCCAGTTTGTTCGTCCGCTTAAGGTGGCGCATGGAATTGAAATTGGGTTAGAGGGTGCGGGAATCGGCGCCAGCAGCTTCGGCGAGGAGCGCAGGGTCGATATTCATACCTAAGGCAAGGCCCAAGGCGGAGAGCTTTTCCTTGATTTCATTCAAGGACTTCTTTCCGAAGTTTCTATACTTCAACATCTCTTGCTCAGTCTTCATAGCCAGTTGACCGACCGTTGTGATGTTGGCGTTGTTAAGGCAGTTCGCTGCGCGAACGCTTAGCTCGATCTCATTGACCGACATATTTAGCAGCTTTCGCAGCTTGGACTTCTCGTCGTCGACTGGTTTTTGCTCCTCCTCAAACTCCACAGCGTTTTTGTCATAACCGACAAACACATCAAGGTGGTGTTGGAGGATCGCAGAAGCCTGGGTCAATGCGTCATCAGGGGAGATCCTGCCATCCGTCCAAATCTCCAAGATGAGCTTATCATAATCCGTCTTCTGACCCACTCGGGCTTGCTCAACGTTGTAGCGAACTCGCGACACCGGAGAGAAAAGTGAATCGATAGCAATAACCCCGATCGACTGATCGACTTTCTTATTCTCGTCACCCGGACAAAACCCACGGCCCACACGAACCTCGAGCTCCATTTCTAACTTTTTTTTCTTGTCTATCGTACAGATGTGCTGATCAGGGTTTACGACCTCAACACCTTGATTTAGTTCAATATCGCCCGCCGTCACAGCGCCCTCCTTGTTGACGGAAAGCAACAGAGTTTGAGTCTCGCGATTGACGGATTTGAAACGAACCTTCTTCAGGTTTAATACTATATCAGTAACATCCTCAACCACCCCATCAACCGTGGTGAATTCGTGCATGGCTCCGTCGATCTTTATCGACGTTATAGCTACGCCTTCGAGTGAGCTTAGTAGAACACGACGGAGGGAATTGCCAATAGTATGCCCATAGCCCGTCTCAAACGGCTCCGCAATGAAGCGGGCGTAAGTTTCGGTGGCTGTGGTCTCATCCTTGGCGAGACGCTTGGGCAATTCAAAACGACCGAGTCTAACTGGCATAATATTTTTGGTGCAATTTTAATCTGGACGATACTGCTCTCTCCCGTAGGTGGATCGCCCCGTGTAATTGCTTTTGGACAACTGCTTGCCCAACTTGTGGCTTATCGGGAGTAAAACTCGACGACCGCTTGCTCGTTGGCGACCGGGTTGATCTCCTCACGAGATGGGATGCGGAGGAGTTTGATTCTGAGGTGGTCTCGGTCAAGTGCTACCCAGTCAGGAACAACCCTTGCGGTCGATCCCTCGAGGCATTTGCCAGCCAGCTGCTTGCTAACCGCGTGATCCTTGACCTCGACAACATCATTCACCTTTACCAAGTAACTAGGAACACTGACCTTTCGACCGTTTACTTTGACGTGACCATGGCTCACAAGCTGTCGGGACTGCGGACGAGTAATCCCAAAACCGCCGTGGTAGACGACGCTGTCAAGTCGAGTCTCTAACAATTGAAGCATCTTTTCGCCAGTGACACCCCGCATCCGCAGCGCCTTCTCGTAGACGCGGCGGAACTGGCGTTCCTGCAGCCCATAGAAGTAGCGGAGCTTTTGTTTCTCCATCAACCCAATCGCGTAATCGCTGAATTTGCGACGCGACTTCGGGCCGTGGACACCCGGAGGATAATTCCGACGCTCCAGATATTTTGATGCCCCAAATATGGGGATGCCAAAACGGCGACTAACGCGGGTGCGTGGACCTGTGTAACGAGCCATGACTTTGAAAGGGATTGGTGATTAGACGCGCCGCTTCTTGCGTGGACGGCAGCCATTGTGAGGAATCGGAGTGATGTCCCGGATCATTGAAATCTCAAGACCTACTGCTTGGAGTGCGCGAATAGCGGATTCGCGTCCCGAACCAGGTCCATTCACGCGAACCTCGACCTCACGCAAACCATGGGACATTGCCTGCCGTGCGGCATCCTGCGCGGCCTGCTGTGCAGCGAAGGCGGTGCTCTTGCGGGAACCCTTGAAACCAACGCGCCCAGCGGTTCTCCAACCGATGGTGTTGCCTTGGACATCCGTGATCGTAACCACTGTGTTGTTAAAGGTGGCCACGATGTTTGCGATGCCAACGGGGATGTTCTTAGCGCCCTTGGCGCGGATGATCTTGGCTGGCTTTAGCTCATCACCCAAGAGTTCAGCAGCGGTGGGAGCAGCTGCAGCGATCGGCGGAGTTCCGGCAACTGGAGCCGGTGTGGGCGCTTCCTGGGGAGCAGACCCCTTGGACTTGGTTTCTTCAGCCATATGAAATCGGAGATCGAACTTTGGATAAAATCAATGGACGCCCGTCTTAGCGTTCGGGTTACGCTGAACACCGACCGTCTTTCGCGGACCTTTTCGGGTCCGTGCGTTGGTCTGGGTACGCTGACCACGGACAGGCAAGCTGCGCAGGTGACGCTGCCCGCGGTAGGACTTGATCGCCTGGAGACGCTTCAGGTTAATGCCCAACTCTCGGCGAAGGTCACCCTCAATGACGTATTTGCCATCTTGGATCGCCTTCACGATTTGGGAGAGCTGTTGCTCCGTCAAGTCCCGGGCGCGGACCGAGCGGTCCACTTTCGCCCGCTCGAGGACCTCGACCGAGTTGACCGGTCCAAGGCCGTAGATGTAGCGGAGAGCGATATCGATTCGCTTTTCGCTGGGGATGTCAACACCAAGGATACGTGGCATAATTGGGAATTTCTAACCTTGCCGCTGCTTGTGACGCGGATTCGAGCAGATCACGCGGATCACGCCCTTCCGACGAACCATCTTGCAGTTCTCGCAAAGCTTTTTAACTGAAGCACGAACTTTCATTTTGAAATTAGGCTGTTTTCGTAAGCCTCAATAGAGAGGCTTTCCTTCATCTCGTGTCAAAATTTCTGGGTCGCCATCCGTTACTAGAACCGTGTGTTCGTAATGAGCGGATAGTTGGCGATCCTTTGTCACAACAGTCCATCGGTCCCTCAGGATTTCGACCCCTGGAGTTCCAACATTGACCATTGGCTCGATTGCAATTGTTAAGCCGGAGACAAGCCGACAGTTGTACCGATCATCAACGTAGTTGGGAATCTGCGGTTCTTCATGAACCGATCGCCCGACTCCATGGCCGACAAATTCTCGAACAACATTGAACCCATTGGTTTCCACATGAGTCTGGATCGCCTTGGATATGTCGGAGACCTTGTTGCCGGCCCGAGCTTGCGCGATGCCCAAGTAGAGGGAGTCTACCGTGACATCCATTAGTTTTTGAGCAGATGGGGAACAACCACCAACGGCAACCGTCATGGCGACATCGCCCACAAACCCACGGAAACGCACTCCCACATCCAATTTTAGCAAATCACCATACTGGAGCCGGCGCTCAGAGCCGATTCCATGAACGACACCCTCATTAACTGATATGCAACAATTGGATGGGAAATTGCGATAGCCAAGGAAGGCACTTACAGCACCTTGGGATTCAATTAGCGAACCAACCGTGCGATCTAAATCTAACGTTGTTATGCCGGGACGAATTGTCGCAGCAGCATGGCGCAAGACTTTAGCCGCAATATATCCCGCACGCCTCACTATCGCAACCTCGGACGGCGTCTTTGGTTGTGGAGTGGGCACCGGCAAAGAATCGGTTACCGACCGACGAGATTTGACAAAGAACAATTACGTAAATTAGCTACGACCTTTGACGCGCCCCTTCTTCAAGAATCCGTCATAGTGGCGCATCAACAAGAATGATTCCATCTGCCGCATGGTATCTAAAAGAACACCGACAGTAATCAACATCGATGTTCCTCCGAAAAACTGCGTGATCGAGTAATCCAAGTTTAGAAACCGAGTCATCAGAGTCGGGATTAAGGCAATGATCACGAGGAATACACCTCCCGCGAAGGTGATTCGGTTCATGATTTTATGGAGTGCGTCAGCGGTAGCCTGCCCAGGACGAATTCCAGGAATGTAGCCACCATATTTCTTTAAGTCGTCAGCGACCTGGAGCTCGTTAAACTGGGTAGCCACCCAAAAGTAGGAGAAAAAGAGAATCATCAAGGCCTCAGCAACGAAGTAAAACCAACTGGAGTAGCTGAAGAGAGCACCTATCTTGATGAAGATCTCTAAATTGTAGACTTGGCCAAGCTTTTGAAACAGCATCCCCGGAATCATTAAAATCGCCTGTGCGAAAATAACCGGCATTACACCGGTGTAATTCACCTTTAGCGGAATGTAAGAAGTACCACCGGAATATACTTTCCGTCCCACGGCTCGTTGGGCGTACTGAACAGGAAGTTTCCTCTGACCTTGGCTGATCATTATCACACCAGCAACAACCACAACCAAGAGAATAAGAAGGAATACCCCATACATCCAGTTGGTAGTCCTCGGCAAATCGGCGGGGGGAAAAAATCTGAACCAAAGATCTTTGATGGCGATTGGTAGGCGAGCCAGAATCCCGACTGTAATGATTAACGAAACACCATTGCCAATACCGCGCTCCGTAATTTGCTCTCCAAGCCACATCAAAAGAAGAGTTCCGGTAGTGAGAATCACGGTCGTCTGAATTCTATAAACCCATGGGTTATCGACAAGCACAAGGCGACCAGTAAATCCTGGAAATGTAGCTTCGGGGTTCTGCCACCCTAGGGCCATTACCAACCCTTGCCCTAGGCAGAGCAAGACAGTGAGATAACGCCCGTAGGCGACTATCTTAGCTCTCCCGCCCTCCTCCCGAACAAGCTTGTTTAAGGCCGGAATCACGGCAGAGAGCAGTTGGATAATGATGGTGGCACTGATGTAGGGCATGATACCCAATGCGCCGACGGCACAACGCTCTATGGCACCGCCGGTGAAAAGACTGTAAAGCGCAACAACGGAGTTTCCTTGTCCGCTTTGCTCGGCCAATTTTTGGAAATACGCAGATAGCTCGGCTCCGTTCAGGCCGGGCACCGGAGTCATCGAAACAAGCCGCACCACAATCAAGACAAGCCCTGTGAAGAGGATCCGAGAACGAAGCTCCGGAATCCTCAAGCAGTTCGAGAAGGTCTTGAAAAGTTGGCCAAGCATCGGAGGACGAAGTTATGCGGGTGTCGTTTAGGAGGAAGATTCAGCGCGTCCACCGAGACGCTCAATAGCCTCTTTTGCGGCAGCACTGAATGCCGCTACCCTTACGGTCAGTTTCTTGGCTAGAACACCCCGAGCCAAAATCTTGATTGGCAGGACTTGACCGTTTGCCAACCCAGCCTTGCGGAGCGCTCCTTCGTCAATCGTAGCGCCGTCAGCAAACATGTTTAAGGAGTCAAGATTTACCGGCGCATACTCAGTTGCAAAACGAGCGTTGTTGAATCCGCGTTTTGGCAGCCGGCGAATCAACGGCATTTGGCCGCCTTCGAAACCGATTCTTATTGAACTGCCGGAACGTGCCGACTGGCCCTTCCCGCCGCGACCTGAGGTCTTACCATGGCCGCTAGATTCGCCAGCACCTAAACGCTTCCTTCGATGTTTGGCGCCTGGACGAGGTTTGATGGAATGAAGTCTCATATCTGGTCAGGAGGATTGGTGGCCCGAATTGCGCACCTCGATGCCGCGGGACCGGAGTATGTCGTCTCGATGGCGAAGTTGCATGAGGGCGCCGAGCGTCGCCTTGGCGACATTGGCTGGATTTTTCGACCCCAAAGACTTGGAAAGAACGTCCCGAACGCCCACGGATTCAACTACGGCTCGGACTGTTTTGCCGCAGATCAATCCAGTCCCTGGGCTGGCAGGCTTGAGTAAAACGCGTGCCCCATCGTATTCAGCCAAGACCTCATGAGGAATTGTCTTGTCCTTCAAAGCCACAGGAGCCAATTGGGACTTAGCCCCTTCCCCCGCCTTACGAATCGCATCGGCGACTTCATTTCCCTTGCCAAGACCGAGGCCAACACGTCCCTTTTTATCGCCCACCACGACCAAGGCGCTGAAACTGAAACGACGGCCACCCTTGACGACCTTTGCGGATCTATTGACGAAGATCGTCTTCTCAACAAATCCACTATCACGATCGCCTTCAGGCTCTTGGTTGCGACGACGAGGCCGGTGCCCTCGATCACCACGGTGGTCACGGCCCCTATCTGGGCGATCACCCCGAGGGGGGAGGGCCACTGGTGGCTGCTGGGTTGATTCTACCTTGTTTTCTTCAGACACAATCGTTCCTCCGATGGCGGTTAGAATTTAAGGCCCCCTTCACGGGCGGCATCTGCCAAGGCCTTCACCTTGCCATGGTAACGGGCGCCACTCCGGTCGAACACGACCTGGGAGATTCCGACAGCCAAAGCGGTCTGGGCTGCACGCTTTCCAAGGACTAACGCAGTCTTGGCGTTGGCACCCTTCTGCTCCCCAGCGGCGACCTTGTCGCGGGTTCCAGCCGACGCGAGGGTTCGGCCGCTCAAATCGTCTATGAACTGAACGTAGACGTGCGCTCCAGTGAATTTTACGCTCATCCGGGGCCGATCGGCTGTGCCAACCACCTTTTTCCGCAGACGCCACTGGCGCAGTTGCAGGCGACGGGCTTTTTCTTGAGGTTTCATCAAAACGATCAGTTCTGAAATTATTGGACGGTCTTGCCTTCCTTGCGGATGACCTTCTCGCCAACATAACGAACTCCTTTGCCCTTGTAGGGCTCTGGCGGATAGAAGCTCCGAAGCTCGGAAGCCACACGGCCAACAAGCTCCTTATCTATACCTTCGACGGAAAGCTTGGTATTCTCCTCGACCGTCACTTTGATCCCATCGGGTATTGGATATAGGATTGGGTGGCTGTATCCTAGGGCCATGTTCACGATCTTGCCCTGGACGGCGGCCTTGAATCCCACGCCTTGGATTTCAAGCTTCTTCGAGAACCCCTCAGTAACACCCTTCACCAAGTTGTTGACCAACGCACGGGCTAAACCATGCATCGCCCTGGCTTCCGAGCTCTCACCCGCGCGGGAAAGAATTACGGAACCGCCCTCAACCTTAGCATCGGTTAACTTGGGAAGCGAGAGATCGAGCTTGCCCTTGGGACCCTCGACCACAACACGACCACCGCTTACCGATACCTTGACCTTTTGCGGGATAGCTACAGGTGTCTTTCCAATTCGGGACATAGGCGTTTGAGGCTTCGAACTACCAGACAAAACATAGGACTTCCCCACCCAGCTTATTTTTCCGGGCCTGAACGTCAGTCATAACCCCTTTCGGCGTCGAGAGAACGGCAACACCCATACCACCGAGTACGCGTGGAATCTCGCGGGCATTGACGTACCTCCGAAGACCCGGAGTGCTCACCTGACGTAAACCGGTGATAACACTTTTTCGGCCCTGATAGCGGAGGGAAATTTTAAGCGATTTCTTCACATCGCCTTCGACCTCGACTGAACTGAGATAGCCTTCGTGGCTCAAGACACGGGCGATGGATTCCTTAAAGGCAGAGTGCGGCAGCGAGAGGTCAGCATGGCCCGCGGTACCCGCATTCCGGATGCGGGTGAGAAGATCAGATATTGGATCGTGCATGGTGATAGAAATTACCAGCTAGCCTTGGTCACGCCCGGGATCAATCCGTTTAGAGCTGCCTCACGGAAAGTCAGTCGTGAGACACCGTACTTGCGGATGAAAGCATGTCTGCGACCGCTGAATTGGCAACGATTCACGAGGCGAACCGGGCTTGCATCTCTAGGAAGAGACGCAAGAGCCTTATAGTCCCCCTTGGCCTTCAATTCTGCGCGCAATGCGGCGAACTTCTTGACGGTGGTCGCCTTGCGTTTGTTGCGTTCAAGCCAACTTTTCTTTGCCATAGGTCCTAAAGATTCCGGTTACTTCGAGAAGGGCATTCCCATCATCTTGAGTAGATCATATGCCTCTTCGTCAGTAGGGGCACTAGTCACGATGGTGATATCCATTCCTTGCTGCCGTTTGATTTTGTCGAGTTCGATTTCAGGAAAGATTGTTTGGTCTGGCAGTCCCAAGGAATAAGTTCCGCGACCGTCGAATTTTCTCGAAGATATTCCACGAAAGTCGCGAACCCTTGGCAGTGCAGCAGTGATGAGCCTGTCGAGGAACTCGTACATGACACCCCGTCGAAGGGTCACTTTGCAGCCGACATTCTGCCCCTGCCGAAGCTTGAAGTTTGCTATGCTTTTCTTGGCCTTGGTCACGACGGGCTTCCGCCCAGTGATCATCCCGAGCTCCTTCACAGCTTCCTCAATGGATCCCTTTTCAGAATCCGACCGAACCCCCATGTTGATGACTATCTTCTCTATGCGGGGCACTTGATGGGGATTAGCGTAACCTCGCTTGGCCTTGAGTGCCGGAGCAACTTCGGTTGCGTACTTGGTCTGGAGACGTGGAATCATAATTCCGAAATACGGATGAATTCAGACAATCAGCTCTTCTTAGAATGGCGAGCTTTGCGGCGCTCGAATTCGTCAACCCTCATTACATTCGAAACGTGGACAGGACTTTCGAGCCACAGAAAACCACCTTCAGGATTCTGCTGACTTTTGCGCAAGTAGTGGAGCACTGGCTTGACCAAACGGCGACGTTCTTCACCTTCCCTCGAGCGCTCGTCAGCTCCTTCCAAAACAACTGAGGAGATCGAGGTCAGGACCTCACGGATCTTGCCGCGACGCCCCCTAGCAGACCCCGCGATCACCACGACGTCATCGCCGCGGCGTACATGGAAACGCTGTCTCTTTTGATCGCTCATATCTTTTCCTCAGATGACCTCTGGAGCCAACGAGATGATCTTCATGAATTTCTTCTCACGGAGTTCCCGCGCTACGGGACCAAAAATGCGGGTTCCACGGGGATTATTTTCCTTATCGATAATTACGACCGCGTTGCGATCGAACCGGAGGTAAGAGCCATCAGCGCGGCGGATTGGCTGACGAGTCCTGACAATGACAGCATTTTGAACCTCACCCTTTTTCACTGTACCGTCAGGAGCAGCTTCCTTGATGTGGACCTTGATGACGTCGCCCACGTGGGCATAGGCTTGGTTTTTCCCGATCACACCGATCGCCCACGCGACCTTGGCGCCGGTGTTGTCGGCCACATCGAGACTCGAACGGATTTGGATCATAAAACCCTAGATTTACCCTATTTGGACTCGGCCTTCACGGAACCGTCCCTGTTGAGAACTTGAACGAGCCTCCAACGCTTGGTTCGGGAGAGTGGACGGGTCTCTTGGATCCGGACGATGTCTCCGACATCAGCAATCTCGCCTTCGTCATGGGCGTAGAACTTGCCGAATGAAGTGACCACCTTACCGATACCAGGATGACGGAAGCGGCGTTCCACTCGTACCACGATCGTTTTGGACATCTTGTCGGAGACGACTTCTCCGATGCGCTCTTTGCGATGCCCTCGGACTAGGGTTTGTTCTGCCATGGTGATGTTGTGTAGGGCTTAAGCGCGCTGGCGGAGTTGCGTGATTCGCGTTTCACACTGGGCGATTTCTCTACGGATTGCACTGAGACGATGGGTCTTCTCCAATCTTGCTGTCGCCTTCTGCACCCGGAGGTTGAAGAGCTCCTGGCGAAGATCCCGGGCGCGAGCGCCGAGCTCCTGAGAGGTTAACTCCTTCAAATTCTGAAACTTAGCCTTGGCCATATTGCAGCGGGTTCACGCCAACTTGTGACGCACGATAAATTTTGTTGATATAGGCAACTTGTTGGCCGCAAGACGCATGGCCTCGCGAGCAACCGCCTCAGGAACACCATCAACCTCGAAGAGGATGTTCGCAGGACGAATGACAGCAACCCAAGATTCAACTCCACCTTTTCCGGTTCCCATTCGTACCTCAAGAGGCTTCTTTGTGAAGCTCTTATCGGGGAAAATCCGAATCCAGACCTTCCCTCGACGCTTCATGAAGCGAGTAATTGCGACTCGAGCAGCTTCGATCTGCTTGGTGTCCATCCAGCACCGCTCGAGCGCCTGTAGACCATACTCTCCGAATGCAACGCTGTTGCCTCTCGAGGCCAAGCCTCGTCGGCTTCCGCGGTGCATCTTACGGTACTTAACCCTGGCGGGCATCAATGCCATACGAGAATCTCCTGAGAATTACGGTTTTGCCGGTGCGGCGAATTCGGGACGGGCGCCAGGAACGATCGGGGAGGCAGAGATCGATTTGAGATCGGACCGCTTGACCTCTCCTTTACAGATCCAACATTTGACTCCCAGCTTTCCATAAACCGTCTGGGCTTCCGCGAAACCAAAATCGATGTTGGCGCGAAGAGTATGAAGCGGAACCCGACCTTGGTGGTAGGTCTCAACCCGAGACAACTCAGACCCGCCAAGCCGACCTGAACAACGAATCTTGATCCCTTCGACACCAAATTCCATCGCGATTTGGATGGATTTCTTCATAGCGCGACGGAATGAGATGCGACGTTCGAGTTGCATCGCGACGCTCTCTGCAACTAACTGTGCGTCAGTCTCAGCCTGCTTCACCTCTTGAATGTCGACATAGACCTCTTTTC
Source organism: Verrucomicrobiales bacterium (assembly GCA_005801385.1). Lineage (GTDB taxonomy): Bacteria > Verrucomicrobiota > Verrucomicrobiia > Limisphaerales > UBA9464 > UBA9464. Next base: position 45,736 of record SYEM01000307.1, read on the forward strand.
CGGTAAGCTTTGACAGCTCTTCCTTCAGCTTGTCGATTTCGGATCCCTTTCGCCCGATTACAACACCAGGACGGGCCGTAAATATGGTAACACGGCATCGGCTGGCCGCCCGCTCGATCTGGATTTTGGGAACCGCAGCAGCTTCCAGCTTCCTCTTAAGAGTATCGCGGATGATGCGATCCTCGGTGAGCAAACCACCGAAATCACGCTTGCTTGCGTACCACTTGGAACGCCACTCACGGTTGAGCGGGATCCGGAGGCCGATAGGATTGGTTTTCTGGCCCATGTTTAGATTCTTTCGGACAGGATGATCCGGACGTGGCAGGAACGCTTAATTATAGGTCCCGCGGAACCGCGGGCCTTAGGGGTGAACCGACGAAGGCCTCCAGCGGTCTCCGCTGCCGCCCGGGAGATTACCAAATTCTCCGCCCGGAGCCCGTGATTGTTTTCAGCGTTCGCAATTGCTGAACGAAGGGTCTTAGCAACCACACGAGCGGACTTTCGGGGAACATGCTGGAGGATGGCCAGCGCCTCCTCAGCAGGGAGACCCTGCACCTGACGCACGACTTCGCGCATTTTCTGGGCGGACATCCTGAAATTTTTAGTAATGGCCTGGACTTGCATGGTGTTGGGCTACTTGGCTTCGGCCTTGGCGGTGTGGGCACCGTGCTTCTTGAATGTGCGGGTGAAGCTGAACTCTCCCAGCTTATGCCCCACCATGTTCTCGGTGACGAAGACGGCGTTGAAAACCCTGCCGTTGTGAACGTTGAAGGTCATTCCCACGAACTCCGGAGTGATCGTCGTGCGACGAGACCACGTCTTGATTGGAGCTCTAGCCTTGGAATCCTTCGACTTGTCGACCCTTCGTTGCAGGCTGGGATCGACGTACGGTCCCTTTTTGAGTGAACGACCCATAGTCTTCTTACTTAAGTTTCATGGGACGGCCATCGCGCCGAACCAATATAAATCGATTGGAGAGCTTCCTCCGGTTACGAGTTCTATACCCCTTCGCGAGCAGACCCCAGGGCGAGGTGAGGTGCTGACGCCCACCGCCACCCTTGGATTTACCCTGACCGCCACCGTTGGGGTGATCGACAGGGTTGCGAACCATACCTCGAGACATCGGTCGAATCCCCAAGTGCCGAGCACGCCCCGCTTTTCCCAACACCACATTCTCCCACTGAGCATTTCCAACTTGCCCAACCGTAGCGAAGCATTGTTCGTGAACCCTACGAATCTCACCCGAGGGCAACCTAATTTGGGCGTATCCGCTGTCCCGAGACATCAGCGTCGCACGCGAGCCGGCAGAACGTACCATTTGAGCCCCACGCCCAGGAAGCAGTTCAATATTGTGAATCGCCAAACCCACGGGGATATTTGCCAACGGGAGAGCATTCCCGGTGGTGGGTGCCGCCGCAGGGCCACTCATCACAGAATCACCCACCTTCAAACCGTCCGGGCAGAGAATGTAGGCACGCTCGCAATCCGTATACTCGATCAAAGCAAGGCGAGCCGTTCGGTTCGGATCGTACTCGACCGCAATTACCTTAGCCACAACGCCAACCTTGCCGCGGCGGAAATCAACTGTACGAATCTTCCTTTTATGACCACCACCCCGCGCACGAACAGTTACGCGGCCATGGTTGTTTCGCCCGCCAGTCCCCTTCTTCGTAAAGACGAGGGACTTCTCGGGACGGGACTTCGTAACGTCCGAAAAATCTTCCACCGTGACATACCGGGTCGACGGCGTGAGCGGCCTAAATGTTTTCACGAATTGGTCAGCGTTTGCGCGGGACGTCTGTCCTCGCGGATCCCGCCATCACTCCCGTTTGCTTGGGGCTCACGGTTATCGGCTGGACTCGATCCGAATCCTCTTCTTTAAGAAGCGAAACGGAGCGAAGAGGTTACCCACTGAGCAACTCGGTGCAATACCTTTTTGAAGTTTTTTCTGGTGGCACGAAAGAATCGGGGGCCCTCACGCCTCTCGACCGAGCGTTTCACCGATTCGCGCCAACTCACGGCGGGCCGCCTGTCGAGTTCGGCAGATGATGGTGTCCACTGTGCCTCTGCGCATTCCGAAATGCTGGGCCACTTGCACCGGTGTCCAGCCATCGAACGAGATCAGGTGGTAGATAGTGAAGTCCTTCGGCGAGACGATCTGTCGCAAGCGCAGGAGCAGGAGCTGCTTGAAATCCCGGTCGGTCACATCCGCGAGGGTGTCACCGGCCAGTGAAGCCGGTGTGTCGACACCGTCAGGATTCCACTCCTCACCCGATTCGCTCTCGATCGGACTGGTCTGCAGGCGCCGTCTTCGTTGCGAACAGACCGATGTTCCGGGCAACGCGCGAAAAGACTTCCTGGCCCACCTCTTCGGCCTCCGCTGTCGTCAAGCCCCGCTGACGCCCGATGTTCAGCACCAAACCGCGGTATCGGTCATAGAATTCCCGCCACCCATCGTCGTCATCCAGATCCTTGACCCGGTTGATCAACGTCGCGCTCGTGCGTCGACCGATGTCCACAGACGAACTCACATCCTCAAAAACGACGGCTGCGGTCGACTTGTTACGAAAAATCTCCGAATACAATCCCCGAGGCGCAGCGCTCGCCACGCAGGACATCCCTGGAAAGTGGGCCGCTTTACAAAGGCCAGCCAAGTATTCGAAGAGGCATCGACAACGAGCCTTCCATACCGGCAGCGGACCTTCCGGTGGCAAGGCGACTTCCATCAAGGCTCATGGAACGAGTTCGACGACGGACTGTCCGTCCGGCGTAGCCAGAACCAGCGCCGCCTCCCGACTGGTCGACCTCGAGACTGATCCGAGGATCTTCAGATAGGTGGCCTCGAGGGCCAGCAAAGCAGGAGCCCCGCCCATCCGAGTCGATGCCACTCCACCCTTCCAGAGGAGCTGTCCATCCTTGGATTCCTCGAGGGTACCGAAATACCGATTGACCGGGGCTTTCCCGGAGATCTGTCCATCGGCAGCCCATCGAAAGGTGATCAGGACTCCCTCTGGTATAAGCACTGGGGCATTGCTGGAGACGATCTGCACCACCCTGAGTTCCTTGTCTCTCCAGGACACCGAGTCGCGTGCCGGCGACACGCAGCCCCATCCGACGGAGCAGGCGCCGATCACTCCCATTGAAACTGCGGTTCTCCAGAGTCTGATCATGGGTAGATCCTGCACAGATCCATTCCACCCGTCACCCACACGATAAGGGCTCTGCGCCCTGAAACCGGAATATCCGACACCTGTGACTCATTCCCCCTTTCCCGGCCCGGAGGATCCGGGGCAAAGTCCCCCCGTCATCCGTATCGCATGAAAAACGTCGTCTTGCTCGGAAGCACCGGGTCCATTGGCACCAGCACCCTTAAGGTCGTCGAGGACATGCCAGAAGAGCTTCGGCTGGTCGGGCTCGCGGCAGGGAACAACGGTGACCTTCTCCGCGAGCAGGCCCTGCGACACCACCCCGAGGCCGTGTCCCTTCAGGATCCAGGAGCGGCACAGGTCCTGGCCAACCGGCTACCGGGTATCCCCGTTCATTCAGGGGCTGAGGGTCTTCTCAGGCTCGCAACGCTGCCCTCTGCCGACATTGTCCTGATCGCGATCGTGGGCACGGCGGGGCTCGCGCCAGCCTTGGCGGCGATCAGGGCAGGCAAGGATATTGCGGTCGCCTCAAAGGAGATCCTCGTCATGGCGGGTCAGATCGTCATGACGGAGGCCCGACGGCACGGTGTTCGAGTCCTGGCCGTCGACAGTGAACACTCCGCCATCTTCCAGTGCCTCGACGGGAAACCCACTGGATCCGTGCGACGCCTCATCCTGACGGCATCGGGCGGTCCGTTCCGAACGACCCCAAAATCGGAATTCCCGGGAATTACCGTTGAAATGGCCCTAAAGCACCCTTCTTGGGTAATGGGACGTAAGATCACCATCGATTCCGCGACGTTGTTCAACAAAGGGCTCGAGATGATCGAAGCGCGGTGGCTTTTCGACATCGAGATGGAGCGGGTCGATGTGGTGGTCCACCCCCAGAGCATCGTGCATTCCCTAGTGGAGTACGTTGACGGGTCGATGATCGCCCAGCTCTCGACTCCCGATATGTGCCTCCCGATCCAGTATGCTCTCTGCTACCCTGAGCGTCGCACGAGCGATCGGGTGCAGACCCAGTTGGCACGGCTGGGAACCCTGACCTTCGAGGAACCGGATACCGACCGTTTTCCATCCCTGGGACTCGCGCGCCGTGCAGGCGAGGTCGGAGGAACACTCCCAGCGGTGTTCAACGCAGCTAACGAAGTGGCAGTCGAGGCTTTCGTGAGCGGGGCGCTTTCATTTCCCGGGATCTTCGACCATGTCGCAAGGGTGATGGACCGGCACCGAGTGGTCGAGCAGCCCACGCTCGAGCAGATCCTCGACGCGGACCGTGATGCACGTCAGGAGACCACAGGCTGAGTCCCGTATGAGTCCGCCACGGGGCGGCTGGGAAAATAAATCCCCTGAATTCAGGAACCCGCTTGACGTCTCTCCGCCGGCTTCCGACAAAGGGTGACCCATGGTTGCACGCCTCATTTGCTGTCTTCTCTTCCTCCCCATTTTCCTGATCAACGGACGGGCCCAAGCGACCAACGAGGTTCCGATCTTCCCCGACAAGAACCTTGAGGCTGCGGTACGCCAGCAGGTCTTCGCCAAGCGCTACACCAACTCGCCGCTCACTGCGGCCGACGTGGCCAACGTCTCCACCGTGATCGGCAATTTCCGTGGCATTACTGACCTGACCGGCCTTGAGCACTGCAAGGCACTGGCCGCTCTGGAACTAGCTGGGAACAAGATCAAGGACCTGAAGGCTCTCTCTGGTCTCCGACAGCTTCAGCAGGTGATCTTGACCAGCAACAAGGTGTCCGAGATCGTACCGCTGGGCACCCTGCCGGCGTTGCAGTACATCGAGCTGTCCCACAACGGGGTCGAGGATCTGACCCCCTTGGCAAGGGCCACCAATCTCGCGTCGGTCTACGTCGGCCAAAACAAGGTGGCCTCCATCGCCCCTCTGACCGCCCTACCCCGTCTCGTGACCCTGTACGCGGAAAGCAATGGAATCCGGTCCATCGACGGTCTCCAGAACGTTCGATCCCTTTCCGGAATCTCCCTCTCGGGCAATCGCATCAGCGATGTCTCACCCCTCGCGGGGCTCCGTTCCCCAACGTTCATCTTTCTTGAAAGGAATCGCGTGAAGGACCTCGCGGGCTGGTCGGAATGGGTTTCAAAGGACCTCGCGGGACCGCGGTCGTTCGCCCCCTATCTACAGCTTTACCTGAAGGGGAATCCTCTTCGCGCGAAGAGCAAGGCGCTTCTCGCAGACTGGTCCAAGCAGGGAATGCGGGTGAACCAGTGAGCGGGGCTCCGTTTGACAGGACACGACTCCACTACACCCTGAATCCATGAAATCCATCCGTTGCCTCTTTGCGCTGATTGCCTCCGTGACCACACTCCTCGCCGCCAGCAGCCTCCAATCGATTGCGATCCGCGACATCGATGGAAAGGAAACCTCCCTGAAGGCTTTCGATGGGAAGGTGGTTCTGTTGGTGAACGTTGCCTCCCAGTGCGGCTACACACCCCAGTACAAGGGGCTTGAAGCCCTGTTCCGAAAGTTCAAGGACAAGGGTCTGGTCGTTGTTGGAGTACCCTGCAACGACTTCGGTGCCCAGGAGCCAGGGTCCGCCAGCGACATCAAGGAGTTCTGCTCCAGCAAATACCAGGTCACCTTCCCCCTTCTCGAGAAGATCCATGTGAAAGGCGCCGAACAGCATCCCCTCTACGCAGCGCTCACAGGTCCCAAGGCCAGCTTCCCGGGTGATGTGAAGTGGAATTTCGGGAAATTCCTGATCGGGCGCGATGGCTCCGTACTGAAGCGCTTCGACTCGGGTGTGGCTCCGGACTCCGGAGAGCTGACCCAGGTGATTGAGGCTGCTCTCGCCCGCAACTAAGCGGCATCGGGACCCCACTGATCCCTTTCAGGGCTCCCATCCTCTTTGATCACCGGCGACAGCCCGGCATAAGCCCCCAAAGTCCCGAGAGGCCGAATCGCTGGTGGAGCGGCAAGAGCCGGCCAGTGACCCGCTTCTTGACCACCTCGTCCAGTTGCCTTCGACTCATGGAGACCCCATGAGTTCGTACTCACCAGCGGCATACCCACTCCCGGACGTTCCTTCCGGTGATGGTCCGGTGGGATCCTCCAGCCGAGAGCTAGGATCGCCTCCATGCCCCGGCCTTGTCGTTCTGGGGCGCCCACCTGTCCTTTCAAGAGCCTTCACACTGATCGAACTACTCGTGGTGATCGCGATCGTCGCGATCCTCGCCAGCATCCTTCTTCCCGCGTTGGCCAACGCCAAGGAGCAGGCCAAAAAGACCCGGTGCTTCAACAACAACCGGCAGCTGATGCTGTCCTGCCTGCTCTATGCCGGGGACCACACTGCATTCCTCCCCTGCGGTTCGATGGCCAGCATGCGGGTTCCGAAGGGCTATGTGACCTGGGACGAACAGATCATCCCCTTCGGTGGCATCACTAACCTCCTCCTCTGTGCCAGCCACAAGCTCGGCCGGCGGCACTACTGGGCCAATGCCAATATTGAGAATGGCCAGCAGGCCGAGAGGAATCCGCGTCAGACCGGGGTGATGGCCCTGGGCTTCTCGGTCAAACCCGAGACCCTTTCAAACCCTAGCGGGGTGATCTCCCTGACTGAGATTCGGGACCAGAACGCCACCTATGCCTTCGGTGGGGTCTCGAACCCAGGAGAGGGCTGGGGATCCATGCTGTTCGCCTACGAGGATCTCTTCATCCTGCAGTATCGTCACCTCAAGCGGGAAACGATCTCCTTCTGCGACGGGCACGTGGAGAATGCGAAATCAAACATCCTCATGGGGCCAAAGACCCCCTCTGGAAAGTGGAGCTTCGAGAAGTTCCACCGCGATCCATCCCGGGTCCCAACACGATAGGGCCCGACGATGTTTATTGGGACACCCGTAACCGGAATCCCGGCTTCGGGTCTGTAGAGGTGTCGGCAGAATCGAAACGCATGGACGACTCGGAAACGCCGGTGACGGAACTCGTCGCCCGAATCCGGGTGGGTGACGAGACCGCGGCGCGTGCCTTGGTCCTGCATCTGACCCCCGCCGTGGGGCGGATCGTCCGGGCCAATCTGCCGCGTCGGACCGACGAAGAGGATCTCGTACAAACTGTTCTCACGAAGGTGTTCACGCATCTCGACCAATTCCGGGGCGTCGTCCCCCTGGAGCACTGGGTTGCCCGCATCGCGGTCAACACCTGTCGCCATGCCCTTGCCAAGGAGCGGAACCGTCCCGAACTCCGCCATGCCGACCTTTCGGAGGAACAGGTGGCGGTTCTGGACCACCTGGCAACGGAGTCCTCGGATCTCGATCCACAGCAGGGGATCGCCGCCAGGGACCTGACCTCTCAGCTACTCTCAGGATTGAAGCCCGAGGACCGTCTCGTTATCACCCTGCGTCATCTCGAAGGCCGCAGCGTCGAGGAGATCCGTGATATCACCGGGTGGAGCATCCCTCTGGTGAAGGTCCGGGCCTTCAGGGCGCGTCAGAGGATGAAAAAGCACCTGGATCAACTGCTGAAGGAGAAACGCCGATGAACGACGGAAACACACCCTTGGATCGCCTGCTCCGGGCGGCTGCCCGGTCGCCTCGCGAAGCGACCCTGTCCACCCTTCCCTTCCCGGCCGAGGCCCGGGTGCTGGCCGCCTGGAGATCCAGCCGATCGGAAGGATCGAGCTGGATTGGACTCTGGCTCCGGACCGGATTGGCCGGGGCCGCGGTGGCCTTGGCGCTGACGCTCGCCGTCACGTGGTCACACCTGCGTCCAGATCCCGAGGACGATGAATACGCCGTGGCCAACGCCACTCTCTACGTGGCTGTCTCACCATGAACCGGGTCAGTCCACGACAGCTCGTCGCCTACCTGATTGCCATCTTTGTGTTCGCCGCGGCGGCCGGGGCGATCGGTGGCTACAGCTGGGGAAAACGCTCCGTCGCCCGGTGGCCCGACCGGTCCAAGATGCGGGAAAAGATCCAAGCCAAGATCACCGCGGACCTCGGACTCTCCCCCGAACAGGTTGCGAAAGTGTCGCCGCTCATCGACCGCCACATGGAAGAGCTGGATTCTCTCAACCAGGAACACCATCGACAAATCAGCGCCTCCATGTCGCGCCAACGCGACAGGATTGCGGACCTCCTCACTCCGGATCAGCGGATTGTCTTCGAAGCGAAGGAACGCGAGCGAGAGCAGAGACGCTCCCGCCAGAGAGGACCATCGACTGGAGGGTCCACCAACCAGGGTCCCGGGATTCCTCAGCACCAGACCAAACCCTGAGCCACGAATCGCAGAGATTGGAATCCGACTGCGATCAGCGCTCCGCTCCAAGGCCCTTGGGAGGGGCATTCGTTCGACTCGACCCGCCGGTGGATCGCAAGGCCGGCTTCTGCGGTGGTCTTGAACCCGCGTCGTTCGACTGTGCTCCGGACTCCCCCGTTGGGCTGACGCTCGTCAGAAGACCTGCATCTTTGGCGAGCCAATAGGCGAGCAGGTAGTCCACTCCCGGGTGTTCCACGAGCGGACGATCCAAGCCCTTCCCAAGCCCCAGTTGGTAGGGGGATTCAAACCACTGGAACGGAACGACGGGGCGACGATCCAGCAGCTGGGCATGCCGAGCCCACTCCCTCCCGTTGGCCATCAGCTTAGCGGGGGGATCATTCGTGGCGGAGGCCGACATCGGGACTCGTGGCGGATCCGGGAACTGGGCCAGAACCCCTTGGAGGATGGTGATCGCACCCGAGTTGTTGGGACGCCGCTCGAAGGCATCCATGTAGAGGGCAGCCAGGAGCGGGTTGAGGTCAGGCTCTGCCTCGTCCCAAAGCTGGGTGAGCCGCCTTCGGTAGAGCTCCACCCGGGAGGATTCGGGATCGAGCCGGGCCAGGAGGAACAGATTGGCGAAGACCGACACATTGCCGGCATACCAGCCGTACCGTGTCATGGACGGGGATGGCAGTTCCAGCAGCTCGGCCGCCATCGCACGGAAGGGGGCCAGGTAGGTTCTGGGCTCTGTGTTCGCCCCGGTGCAGAGAAGAGCCGTCTTGAGCAGGGGGGTGACGAAATTCGTCCGGCCAAGTCCATCCTGGATCCGCCAGCCATCCTCCCGAAGCCGTTCCAACATGAGACCCACCGATCGGGCGACCCGATCCCGGATCACAGGTTCACGGACCAGCTTGTGGACGAGGCCAAGCCCCATATTGAGCGCCGCATAGGCCTCCCGGTCGGCCCCACCCAGCAAGACCACGGGCACACCATTCGTCGACACCCCTTCGCGAGCCAGACGTCCAAAGCCGGGTCGATCCGGATCCTCGCCTCCGTGTTTCGAATAGACGGCCCGGTAGGCGGGATCCGCGGCGGCACCCACGAACACGGGAAGAAACCCAGGTCGTGGACCCGACGACAGGAGCCGTTCCACCCCTGAAAGAAGATTGCTGATCCCCACTGTCGAACGTGCGTCCCGGGTCACGGTAAACCGGAGGGCTTCGACACTCAGGAGATACCCGGTTTGGGTCGCCGAAAGATCCAGAGCCTGATAGGACAAAAGGGCTCCCGGGGTCACTCCATCCGCGCGGAGACTCACCACCAGTCCATCCCGCAGGTGCCGGTCAACCAACCGCGCCCGGTAGTCATCCGCCCGTCGCTGCATTATGGTAAACTGGTCGTCGGTCAGCTCCTGCCAGCGCCCCACATAACGCCCCCGCGCCACACCTTGAAGCACCCGTTCCTGGCGATCCGTCAGCCCGGATGTGGACGACGGAGCGTCTTGTCCCAGCAACGCAGGCCCCTGGAGCGCGATCAATAAGAGCAACAGGCAGTGAGTCAACACAGGGACCATACCGGATCAACTTGGTTCGCCAGCCCTGCCATTGGCAAGCCCGGGCACATCAGTCCGCTGGTACGCGACACGCAGCGTCGGGATGCCCCGCGAATTGAAGTCGCGCTCAAAATCGGTGACGACGGACGCAAGGTCGGGCGGATAGTCCACCTCCACGAAGCGTGAACTCTTTCCGAAGACCTCCCGCATCTGCACGAAATAGGGCTCGTTGTCAGTGCGCAGGAAGACCCGTCCACCGGGTCGCAAAATCCGAGCGGACTCCTCCACGAAGGCCTCATTGACCAATCGGCGCTTCCAATGGCGTCGTTTAGGCCAGGGGTCCGGAAAATAGACGTGGAGGGCAGAGACGGTTCCGGATGCGAGCTTCCAACACAGCACATAGCCCGCCTCCAGCCGGAGTACCCTGAGGTTGGACAAACCTCGACGAAGGGCCTTGCGCTCCAGCTTCCGGAGGCGTCCCAGGAGACGTTCCACACCGAGGAAGCCACGTCCCGGATTCAGCGCAGCATACTCCGCCAGGAACGAGCCGTCCCCGGATCCTAGCTCGACCTCGACGTCCTGTACTCCGGGGAAAACCGCCGCAAAGTCGACCCGTGAAAGGATGTCAGCCGGCAGACGGACCCCGGGGGCGATCGGCAACGGTGCGGCTTCCGCTGGTTGGGACCCGTCGTTCACGCGGTGACGAAGAGGCCAAGTGACGCCGTGTAGCCATGAAGGAAATTCTTCCGCCCCACAGGCCCCAGTTCCCCATTGCAGAAGAAACCTGACACAGGCAGCGGACCGAGCTGCTCCTGGATGAGTCCGGCATCGTGATTGGGACGTCCGAACAGGCCCGAGCCACGGCCGTTGCAGACCCCCAGGACGCCCCCATAGACGGTCCCATCGCGGATCCGCGCACGGGCCGCGGACAGAGCCGCCACAAGATCCTCGGACGCCGACTGGGAATCGCGTCGATGGAACTGCATCGTCTGTCCGGTCCGGGGCACAGCCCCGACCGCCAGCATGCCGTTCTCGGGATTGGCCCCGATTAGATTGCGTACAAGGAAGTCGCCCCGCTGGAATTCCTCCTGGTACTCGTTGCTGGCAAAGCCAACGAATAGGTTGCCTTGGACCTTCCCCTGCTCCTCCTTGGGCAGGTCGTTTACAGTCTCCAGCAACACTTCATAGGCCGGACGGTTCCCGACGGTGAAGATCAGGTTCCGATCGGCACGGGTGATGGTCCAAGGACAGCCGATCGGACTACACCCCTGGGAGACGACGGACTCGAGGCGGACCCGCCCTCCGACGCTGAGGGCCACGATGCCTTCCTCATGGACGGCCCCGTCGAGGTACAACTGAGTCGTCTGCTGCTCAAAGACACCACTCGCCAGGCCTCCGACGCTCGGCACTCCGGGATACGCGGCGTTCCACGCCCTCAGCCACCGCTCGCCGTCGAGGTTGAAGGGGTCGGCAAGAACCAGCCAACCCTGCGACTCCGCCGGAGGAACACCTGTCAGCTGATGCCAGTCCGACTCCGTCTCACAGGATTCCATCGCCTCCTGTCCGAAGTGGACCGCCCGAAGATCCGCCCCCGGCAGGTGGAACAGCTGGAGTACCAACCCAGGCTGGTCTTCAAACTCTTCGCCATTGGCAATGAGCGACTGGCTCGAACATCCCACCAGGACCGGCACCCGCGCATGCAGCCGCACCAGGTCAAGAACCTCCGCGGCCACCTCGAAGAACCCAGGCGTCATGAAGAGGATTCCCAGGCTCACCGCCGGGGCATCCAGACGCGCCCGGACGGACTCCGCCCAGCGACGGACCCGGGACTCGTCCCATTCCCCCGCGAAATGTGCCGCCGCCGAATATGGGCTTCTCATGGGTACTGGTCCGTGTACCTCAGGACTTCTTCCAGAGAAGGTCCTGCCACTTCTTCTGCTTCTCGCCGGCCTCGCGAAGAAATGGCGCGAGCGCGCCCCACTTCAGGACCCGCTCGTTGAAGAAGCGCCACGAATGATTCAGCGGCCTCGGGAAATCGACGAACAGGACGACCCGGTACCCTTCCGTGTCGTTCCAGACCTCATGGTTGAAAGTGTCGTCAAAGATGAACGCCTCACCCTCCCGCCACGAATAGAAGTCGTTGCCCACCCGGATCTTCACCTTCTCCCGGGGCTCGGGAACCATCAATCCGAGGTGGAGCCGCAGGATGCCGTTCCAGGCACCCCGATGGGCCGGAATATGCTTGCCGGGCGAGAGGATGCTGAAGAACGCCGTGGTCACGCCGGGAATCTTTGCGAGGAGCCGCATCGTCTCGGGACACCGCTTCGCGTTCTCCGAGCAGTCCATGCCGATGCCACACAGAAAGTAGGTCTTCCAGTTGTTGTCCGACTGGATCATCCCCACCTCCTTCAGGATGTCCTGGAAGCTCGGCATGCGGTCCCGGAAAACCATCACCGCATCCAGCTCCTTCCGGACCTTCTGCCAGTCTTTCTCGATCTCCGCCGCCCACGGGAAATCGCCCTTCCTGTAGATGTGGGGGTCGCCCAGCGGTGAGGCGGCGGCGACACGCGCCTCGAGCCATCGCTGCAGCGCGAGCCCCAGGTTCTGGATAAAGGTGCGGTCCTGACGGAGCGTGTGGTGCCGATGGCGGAGGTCCACCGGGGACGATGCCGAGACAGGATTGGAAGCGGAGGAGATGGCGGTCGACATGGATCGTATCCCGGCGACACGTCGAGGGACGATCCCGCCCCCGCCGATGCCGCACCCCGCGACCCTATCGGGCCGGGGCCCCATCGAACAAGTTTCGACACACAGCGATCGGATCCCCGGGGAACCCTCCAGGTCAGTTCCCGGCTGACGGAAACCCGGCGACATCCCAGAATTCCCCCGAAGACACCCATGACTCCGCCCTCACAATCCTCATCCTCCGAACGAGGTCGGATCCTGGTCATCCGCGGCGGGGCCATCGGGGACTTCATCGTAACCCTTCCCCTCCTCGCAGCACTAAGGAACCGGTTACCTGGGAACCGGATTGAGGTCCTCGGATATCCCCACATCGCCGATCTGGCCCGAGCCTACGGACTGGCAGAGGCCGTCCATCCGATCGAATCCCGAGCACTGGCGGGCTTCTTTGCCAGGGGATGCAGCCTCGACCCAGCCCTTTCGGCGTTTTTCTCAGGTTTCCACCTCATCATCAGCCACCTCTACGACCCCGACCTGATCTTCCAGAGCCATGTGGCCTCCGTCTCCAAGGCGCAGTTTCTTCAGGGACTTCATCGGCCCGTCGAAACTTCCAGCCGCCACGCCACCGATCAGATTCTCGACGTCCTGCAACGGTTGGCAATTTTCGATGAAGATCCGGTCCCTCGGCTGATGGCCCATCGACAAGTCCCCGGAGGCCCCACCGTCCTCGCGGTGCATCCCGGATCGGGCAGTCCCCGGAAAAACTGGCCCGAGAACCGCTGGGCCGCGCTCCTCGACCAGGTGTCGGCCCGGTCGCCAACACGGTTCCTGCTCGTGGGTGGCGAGGCCGAGGAAGGTCGCCTCGAACGGCTGGCGGCCCGCCTTCCCAAGGATTGCTGCGAGGTCCTGAGATCGCAGCCCCTCATCGCCGTCGCCGAACGCCTCCGGGGCTGTCAGGGCTTCATCGGACACGATTCCGGCATCACCCATCTGGCCGCATCGCTCGGGCTTCCAGGCCTCGCGCTCTGGGGCCCCAGCCCGCCACGGGTCTGGTCGCCGCGCGGCGGCGATTTCCAGGTTTTGGAGGCCCGACCCGACCTGGAGTCGCTGGAGGTCGCGACGGTCGCACAGGCGCTTTCCGACCATCCCTCCCGACTCATTTCGGAAGGCTGATTCCCTGGATAGGCCGCACCTTGCAAACCAGCACCTCGCCGATTACCCATCCCTCCCATCGCAACGACATGAAACGACGCCTCATCGGGGAACGCCTCCTCCTCCTCCTGCCCCTCCTCGTCCTCACCCTGCTCCTCATCGGGTCGGTGCACGCCCAGACCAGCAGCACCCCGAACTCCACCCAGGGATCCACCAACCAGACGGATGTGCTGGCCGAGTCGCACATGCGGTTCATCGACCAGAACCGTGAACTCCTCACCTTTGGCCTCGACCGGGTCCCGGCCCTCCAGTCCGAGATCGCCTGGCACCCCCTCTGGCAATACATCGCCACCCTCCTCTACGTCGCCATCGCCTTCGTCGCGGCGAAGCTCGTCGACTGGATCATCAATTCCTGGTTGCGCGCGTTCACACGTCGGACGGACACCCAGTTCGACGACATCCTCGTGGGACTCCTCGATGGCCCGGTGAAGGTCATCGTGTTCGTCATCCTGCTGAACATCGGGCTCCAGCTCTTCTCATGGCCCGCGATCGTCAACAGCTGGTTGGCCAAGCTCACGATCCTGGCGGTGGGAGCCTCGCTGCTGCAGGTCCTCCTGAAGGCCATCGACGCGATGATTCTCCTCTGGAGAAAGCGCCTCACAGCCGACGGAGACCAGTCCTTCAACCAGTACTTCCTCGTGCTCATCGGCAAGATCGTGAAGTCGGTCATCATCGTCGTCGCCGTCTTCACCGTGCTGGGCAGCCTCGGGATCGACATCCGCGCCGCCCTGGCCTCCGTATCCGTGATCGGCCTCGCCCTCGGTCTCGCGGCACAGGATACCGTCGGCAACCTCTTTGGAGCCGCCGCTGTGTTCCTCGACAAGCCGTTCAAGATCGGAGACTCGGTCAAGATCGGCGACGTCGAAGGCACCGTCGAGGAGATGGGGCTCCGCTCCACCCGAATCCGGAACGGCGAGGGCCATCTGATCACGGTCCCCAACCGCGAGATGGGCAACAGCCGCATCGTGAACATCTCCCGGCGTCCCACGCTCAGGACCGCCTTCACCCTCGGGCTGCCCCACAGCATGACCAGCGCCGAGGTCCAGAAGACCCTCGACCTGACCCGGGAGACCTTCGCGAGCCATCCCCTGACCCATGACGTCACGGTGCAGTTCACCCGGATTACCGAGGCGTCGCTGAACGTGGAGGTCGTGCATTGGTGCAAGACCACGGAGGACCAGAAACAGGCCGCCGTGCTCCAGGAATTGAACCTGCGCCTGAAGGACCGTTTCGACGCCGCAGGCATCCGATTGGCCACCCCGACGAGGTCGATTGTGATGTCACCTAGCGGAGAATCCACCCCGGCGGCCCGCACGGGAACGTCAACAACCCGTTGACATCCCGACGCCCCCCGATAGCTTGGCGGCGTTCAAGAATCGCGAAAAGCCATGCCGAACACCAAGTCCGCCGGGAAGCGAGTCCGTTCCAGTGCCCGCAAACAGGCCATCAACCACGCCACCATATCCCGCGTAAAGACCGCCGAGAAAAAATACCTCTCGGTTGTTTCCTCCGGAAAGACTGAGGATGCCAAGAAGGCCCTGTCAGCCGCCGCATCCGCCTATGGCACGGCCGTGAAGCGCGGTTCCATCAAGGCCCAGACCGCCAGCCGCAAGCGCTCACGCCTGCAGCTCCGCCTGAACAAAGCCGCTGCGGCAGCCAAGGCGAAGTAATTCCAACCGGGACGGGCGGCTCATCCAGCCCCTCACCTGCTTGCCAAAGACAACCCCCGGTCAGGCCCAGGCCTGCCCGGGGTTCTTCATGCCAGGATCTCGCGAACCACGCGCCCGTGAACGTCCGTCAGCCGGAAATCCCGCCCCGCCGTCCGGAACGTCAGCGTCTCATGGTTGAATCCCAGGAGGTGGAGCAGCGTCGCATGCAGGTCATGGACATGGACCGGGTTCTCCGCCGCGGCGAATCCGAACTCGTCGGTCGCCCCATGCACATGTCCCCCCTTCACCCCGCCTCCCGCGAGCCAGACGGTGAAGCCGTGGTTGTTGTGGTCCCGCCCGTTCTGCTTGCCGGCGTTGGCCCCAGGAGTGGGCAGCTCGACCGTCGGCGTCCGACCAAACTCACCCCCGCAGATCACCAGGGTGTCATCCAGCATCCCCCGATCCTTGAGATCGGTCAGGAGCGCCGCGATCGCCCGGTCACACTGCCCCGCCAGATTCCGGTGGTTGGTCTCGATGTCGTCGTGGTTGTCCCAGGGCTGACCCGCCCCATGCCAGACCTGCACAAACCGAACCCCACGCTCCACCAGCCGACGGGCGATCAGGAGCTGACGGGCCTGAACGCCATCACCATACCGTTCCCGCACCGCCGCGGGCTCCCGCTGGATGTCGAAGGCATCCGCCGCCTCCATCTGCATGCGATAGGCCAGCTCGAAGCTCTGGACCCGGGCCTCCAGCTGGGCATCGGCCGCACGGGCCCGACGGTGCCGCTCGTTGAGGGCCTGGAGCAGGTCCAGCTGCGCCCGTTGCTCCGGCATTGAGGTGTACCGGTTGTTGATGTTCTCGATCAGCTTCTCCAACCGGGTGTTCTCGGTATTGATGTAGGTGCCCTGATAGGTGCCCGGCAGGAAACCGCTCTGCCAGTTCTGGGATTCCTGGATCGGATAGCCGCCCGGACACATCGCGATGAACCCCGGGAGATTCTGGTTCTCGGACCCCAGCCCATAGGTCACCCACGAGCCAAAGCTCGGACGGGGCAGCCGGGCCTCCCCGCAGTTCATCAGGAGCCGCGACGGCTCATGATTCGGGACATCCGCCTTCATCGAACGGATCACACAGAGATCGTCCGCATGCCGGGCTGTGTGCTGGAACAGGTCCGAGATCTCGAGTCCGCTCTGCCCATATCGCCGGAACGTGAACGGGGATCGGTAGGCCGCCCCAGTCTTGCGCTCCGTTGCGAAGTGGACCGGGATTTCCTTGCCATGCCAGCGATCGAGGGATGGTTTGGGATCGAACGTGTCGACGTGCGACGCCCCACCGTTCAGGAAAATATGAATGACCCGCTTCGCGCAACCCGCGAACTGAGGAGGCTTTGGCCGTAGCGGATTGGTGAACCCGGTCTCCTCCGCCCGCACCGGATCCAACGACCCCAGAAGCGACGCCAACCCCAACGAGCCCATTCCCATCCCACAACGATCCAGGAACTGACGACGCGTCAGCGCCAAATGGTCGGGGTTGGAGGCGTGGTGCGACATCGAGTGTTGTGAATAGAGGACGCCCGGAACGGGGCAAAATTCAAGCCTCGTGCCCGGCCTCGCCACCCCGCCCGACACCCGATAGGGTTCCGGGACCATGAAGGTCGTCATTCTGTGCGGCGGACTCGGCACCCGGCTCCGCGAGGAAACCGAATACCGACCCAAGCCCATGGTGCCGGTCGGCGGACGCCCCATCCTCTGGCACATCATGAAGCTCTACGCCGCAGCCGGGCACACCGACTTCGTCCTGTGCCTCGGCTACAAGGGCGAATCGATCCGGGACTACTTCCGCAACTACCTCTGGAACACCTCCGATGTCACCCTGAAGCTCGGACGCAACCCCCAGATCACCTACCACACGAGCCATGCCGAGGAGGACTGGACCGTCACCCTGCTCGAGACCGGCCAGGAGACCCAGACCGGTGGACGCCTGCTCCGTGCCCTGCCCTACGTGGGCAATGAGACCTTCCTCTTCACCTACGGCGACGGGGTAACCGACAGCGACATCAACGCCTCGATCCGGTTCCACCAGTCCCATGGCGCCATCGCAACCGTGACCGCCGTGAAACCCCGGGGACGCTTCGGAGAACTCGCGATGGACGGCCAAACCATCACGGCCTTCCGCGAGAAGCCCGACGAGGAGAACGCCTACATCAGCGGGGGGTTCATGGTCCTGGACCCCAGGATCCGGGGGTATCTCGAGGACGGCGACCGCTGTGTGTTCGAGCGGCGCCCCATGGAACGCCTCGCACAGGAGGGCCAGCTCAAGGCGTACACCCACGACGGATTCTGGCAGTGCATGGACACCTTCCGGGAACAGCAGATGCTGGATCGTCTCTGGACCGAGGGGAACGCCCCGTGGAAGACCTGGTGAGCCCGACCGCCCCGCGCCAGACCGAGACCCGGAGGGTCCGCCTCGCCACTGGGATCGACGTCCTCCTCGATGCCCGACGCGCCATCGTTCTGCCCTCCGAACGCGCGCTGGCCCTGGCAGACCTCCACCTCGGGTACTCCTGGGTCCAACGCCGCCGGGGTGCCTTGATGCCCCTCACCACGCCCGAGACCACCGCCTCCCGCGTGGCGGCCTTGTTGGGGGACCATCAGCCCCAACACCTCGTGATTCTCGGGGATCTGGTCCACCAGGCGACGCAACAGCCCGGGGTTGAGGAGGCGCTGGACCAGCTGGCCCGCGCGATTCCACCAGAGGTGACCTGGACCGTCTGCACCGGGAACCACGACCGGAACCTCGGGAGACTTCTCGAACGCCTTCCGCGCTCGGTCCAGCTGGTCTCATCCGTGTCGATGGGAGGCTATCTCCTCCACCATGGAGACACCGCGCCCGTTCGGAACCCTCCGGAGACCTTCTCGCTCGAGGGAGCCGAGGCATTCCAGATCATCGGACACGAACACCCCGCACTGCGCCTGGGGGATGGCGTGGCGACAGAGGCCAAAGTGCCTTGTTTCATGGTGTCCCGAGAGGTGCTCGTCGTCCCCGCGTTCTCGGACTGGGCGGCGGGGTGTGACATCCAGCGCGGGACGTTCCTCGGACCGATCGCCAACGGAACCCGATTCCACACCGCCCATGCCTGCATGGGACCCCGACTGCTGGAGATTCCCCTCAACCCGCTACCTCCACCGGATCGGAGGTAGCCCACAATGCCCTCGGGATGCGACCCAAGCCGCGGACGTCAGAACGATTCCCGGTTGTCACTCCACCAGGCTCCGAAGAACGCTGTCCCCATGACGCCACACCAGACCGAGCTCGTGGTTCAGACCCGCGGCCGGGGATTCCATGAGATCACCCGCGAGGTCACTGCCTGGGTTCGCGCCACGGGCATCCAGACCGGCCTCTGCACCCTGTTCCTGCGCCACACCTCGGCCTCCCTCGTGATCCAGGAGAATGCCGATCCCGACGTCCGTCGGGACTTCGACACTTATTTCGCCGACCTGGTGCCCGACGGCTGGCGCCGGTTCATCCACACCGCCGAGGGCGACGACGACATGCCCGCCCCCATCCTCTCGGCCCTTATGGGGGTCCACCTATCGATCCCGATCCGGGAGGGGGAACTGGCCCTGGGGACGTGGCAGGGCATCTATGTCTGGGAGCATCGGAAGACGCCACATGCGCGGCGGGTGGTCGTGCATGGCAATTGATTCCCATCGCCCGAATTGAATGCAAAAAAACTTGCTCGTAACTGAATCGATTGGCCTTCTCCCTCGAGGAGATTTTGGAGATAAAATGCAAACCTCTGCTAAACGATTGTTTCTGGTTACCTGCGCTACTAAAGCGGCATCGTGCGTAATTTTTGCACAGGTTGTAACCTACCAAGCCACATACTCAAAAGTCAGCGGATCCACAGACTTCGTAAGCGCAACGGCCACCATCCAAATCAACACTTCCGCCACCGAAGCAACTAACGGGACACTTTACTCAAACTTCGACCCTACAGCTTCTTCATGGGTTCAGAGTGTGTCTTTCGTTTTCAACACAAGCCAAGCCTACGATATGGCGACCAGCTTGCCGGGACTCAAGGCGGCGCAAAATCTTTTCTGTAAAATTGGCGGCGCTTAAACCGAGGGCTGGGTTTGGCTGTCCATGCTGAGGTAGATTCTTCCGGTTTCCCA